>CADAPG010000064.1 GCA_902789675.1 uncultured Eubacteriales bacterium | reverse complement strand
GATCCGCCGGGTCCGGATGAATTGTATCGCCTGTTTTGATTCTTTTTTGCGAAAATAATCTGGTTCCGGTCTTGTGTTTTGTGATCGGAATATGGTATACTTTGTATTTGCGGAGGTAAGTGTATGAAAAGCATGACCGGATACGGAAAAGGCGTTGTCTCGAAGGACGGACGTGAGCTGACCGTCGAACTGAAGAGCGTAAACCATCGCTTTCTGGACGTCTCGATGCGTCTTCCCCGCGTGCTTTCCTGCATCGAAGATACGCTCCGGACGACGATCGCATCGCGGCTTGCACGCGGTCATGTCGACGTGTTCGTAAACTACCGCAATACGCGCAGCGATGCGAAAGACGTGCGCATCGATGAAAACCTGCTTCTTGCCTATATTGTCCGGGCATGCGAAGCGAACGAAAAGCTGAACCTTACCTATGATCTGACGCTTTCGAATGCGCTGCGGCTTCCGGACGTGACGGAAATCGTACCCGCCGACGAGGACAATGATGCGCTGATTGCGCTTGCGAAAGAAGCGACCGAACTGGCGCTTGACGCGCTGATCGAGATGCGCATCGCCGAAGGCGAGCGTCTGAAAACCGCTTTGACCGCAGGCGTAAACGCAATGGACGTTTATCGCGAGCAGATCCTTGCCTGCGCGCCGTTCGTCGCCGAGGAATACCGCAAAAAGCTGAACGATCGGATCGAAGCGGTACTTTCCGATACCGAGATCGATCGCGCACGTCTGGCAACCGAAGTTGCGCTGTTCGCGGACCGCTGCTGCATCGACGAGGAGCTTGTTCGTCTGAAAAGCCATATTGCACAGTTCCGCGCATACCTTGACGCCACGGAACCGGTCGGCAGAAATATGGACTTCATCGTGCAGGAAATGAACCGCGAATGCAACACGATCGGCAGCAAGGCGAACGACGCCGCGCTGACAAAATCCGTTCTTGCTTGTAAAGCGGAGATCGAAAAGCTGCGCGAGCAGATTCAGAACGTGGAGTAACCGTATGACGGACAATTCTGCATTGCTATCGATCGGATTCGGAAATATCGTTTCCGGTTCCAGGATCATCGCCGTCATAACGCCGGACTCCGCGCCGGTCAAGCGGCTCATACAGGATGCACGGGAGCGTCGTCTTCTAATCGACGCAAGCTGCGGGCGCAAAACCCGCGCCGTGCTGATTATGGACAGCGGACATGTCGTTTTGTCTGCACTGCAGTCGGAAACCATCGCGCGAAGGCTGAACGCCGAATGGAGCGCGGAAGGATAAGGAGATTTTGATGGCAAGAAAGAAAAAAGGTTTGCTTTTGGTTGTGTCCGGTCCCGCCGGCGTTGGAAAGGGAACGGTCAACGCCGCATTGATGGCGAAGCATCCGGAGATCAAGATGTCTGTTTCCGCAACGACGCGTGCGCCGCGTCCCGGCGAAATCGACGGCGTGCATTACTTCTTCCGTACGAAAGAAGAATTCGATCGCATGATCGAAGAAGATGCCTTTCTGGAATACATGCACGTATTCGGCATGAATTATTACGGAACGCCGAAGGCATTTGTGGAAGCGGAGCGCGAACAAGGCAACCACGTGATTCTGGAGATCGACGTGCAGGGTGCAATGAAGGTCAAGGCCGCCTGTCCCGATGCCGTTCTGGTGTTTATTGCTCCCCCGTCCCTGAAGATTCTCAAGGACCGTCTTGTCGGCCGTGGGACCGAAACGCAGGAATCGATCGACATCCGCACCGCAACCGCGCTCAAAGAGCTTACAATGCTGCCGAAGTACGATTATATGGTTATCAACGATGTTGTGGAAGAAGCGGTCGCCGAGATGGAATCCATCCTGACCGCAGAGCTCTGCCGCACCGGACGAAATACAGAACTGATCACGAAATTGACAGGAGGCGAAACGATATGATGAATTATCCTTCTCTGAACGAGCTGGTAGAAAAAGCCGGATGCCGCTATATGCTGGTAACCGCCGTTGCCAACCGCGCACGTCAGCTGCAGGATCATCCGGAAAAGCTCGGATCCAACAAGCCGGTTTCCATGGCTGTTGACGAGCTTTACCACGATAAGCTGATTCTGAACGCACCGAAAGAAGGCTGAAAAGCATCTTTCCGCCCGTTGCGTTCGCGCACGGGCATTTTTTATAGGAGCGCAACATGTACGCCGAAGTGATCGTTGATATCGCGCATACCGCAGTGGATCGCCGATTCACGTATCGCATTCCCGAAGATCTCCCCGTTTCCGTCGGACACCACGTGCTGGTCCCGTTTGGTCAGGGAAACCATACAAAGGAAGGCTTTGTTGTTGCGCTCAAAGAGACAAGCGACTACCCGGAAATCAAGGATATTGCTAAGATTCTCGAGCGGTATCCCGTACTGCTTCCCGAACAGATTGCGCTTGCGGACTGGATGAAGGATTCTTACCACTGTCTGTTCGTCGATGCGCTGCGCCTGATGATCCCGGCACAGATGCGCGGCATGCGGATCAAAGAAAAAAAGGTCCGTACCGTTGCGCTCTCCCCCGACGTGGATCCGGAAGCGATCCGCGAATCGCTGAAAAATGCGCCCGTGCAAAGAAGCGTCTTCAATCTGGTTGCGAAAATCGGCGCAGAAGCTTCGATCCCGGACATCAATGCATTTTGTCCCGGAAGCACGCCTGCCGTGGATGCGCTGATTCGCAAAGGATATCTTATCGAACAGACCGAAACCGTATTCCGTCGTCCCGAAAAGCTTCGGCTGCATACGCCGGAGTATACGCTGACCCATGCGCAGTCGGAAGCAGCGAATCAAATCCGCTCGTCGATGGAGAACGGTTCCGGGGACGTCCTGCTGCTGCACGGCGTAACCGGAAGCGGAAAAACCGAAGTGTATCTGAAAGCGATCGCGGATTGTCTTACGCTCGGGAAACAGGCGATCGTTCTGGTGCCGGAGATCTCTCTGACGCCGCAGACCGTCGGTCGGTTCACCGACCGTTTCGGCGATCGGATTGCCGTGTTGCACAGCCGCCTCTCCGCCGGAGAACGGTTCGATGAATGGCGGCGGATCCGTCTCGGACTTGCGGACATTGTGATCGGCGCAAGAAGCGCTGTCTTCGCGCCTTTGGAACGACTCGGTCTGATCATCATTGACGAGGAACACGAGTCAAGCTATCAGAGCGAATCGCAGCCGCGCTACCTCGCCGGAGAGATCGCCGCAAAAAGGATCCGAACGGTCAACGGCGCACTTGTTCTCGGCAGCGCAACGCCTTCTCTGATGAGCTATACGCGCGCATTGTCGGGGAAATACAAGCTCTTGGAACTTCCGGAGCGAGTCGCCGGCAGACCGCTGCCGACCGTCGAGATCGTCAACATGCGCGACGAACTGCTGATGGGCAACAACAGCATCTTCTCCGACAAGCTTGCAGAGCGTCTGTCTGAGTGCCTTGCCGCCGATCAGCAGGCGATGCTTTTTATCAACCGCCGCGGTTACGCGACCTTTGTAAGCTGCCGAAGCTGCGGGTACGTGCTGAAGTGCGATAACTGCGATATTTCCATGACGTATCACAAGACGGAATCCCGCACGCGCTGCCATTACTGCGGTGCGGTGAAGCCGCTTCCGAAGGAGTGCCCGAACTGTAAGAAACAATTCATCAAGCAGTTCGGTATCGGTACCGAGCAGGTTGAGGAAGCCGTACACAGGATCTTTCCGTCTGTGAAAACGCTTCGTATGGACACGGACACAATGCGCGATAAGGGCAGCTATGAAAAGCTTCTGTCCGCATTTCATCGCCGCGAAGCGCAGGTTCTGATCGGCACGCAGATGATCGCAAAGGGGCATGACTTCCCCAATGTAACGCTGGTCGGCGTCGTCGCCGCGGACACCACGCTGAATTTGCCGGACTACCGTGCGCCGGAACGCACGTTCCAGCTTCTGACGCAGGTCGCCGGACGCGCCGGGCGTGACAACCTTCCCGGACGGGTCGTTCTGCAGACGTACGAACCGAATCATCCGATCATACGTTTTGCAAAGGATCAGGATTATAAGAGCTTCTATCATTATGAGATCATGGAGCGAAAGAAGCTGCTCTATCCCCCGTTCTCCCTCTTCCTGCGCATCGTCTTTGCAGATCGTGACGAACAGACCGCTGCACACGCTTGCCTTGATTATGCGAAAGCGCTGGAAAGCGAACTGCGAACGGTTCTCAGCGAAGAAGGGAAACAGGATCTGCTGCTGCTTGTCGCTGCCGAAGCGCCGATCGCACGGATATCCGGCTATACACGTTACCAGATCCTGATCAAACTGCTGCGCACAAAACGACTCAAGGAGGCATTACGGACCGTATCCGATTTCCATGATTCGCACCGATCGGTCTGCTCCGAGACACAGCTGGAAATCAATCCACAGGAGATGTTTTAATGAAAAAAGATCGATATAAACCTTTGTTCATACCTGCGCTGAAGGGAGCAAGCGGTCATTTTCTGATCGCTGCGGTCGAAGTGATATTCGGTATCGTTTCCCTTTACTGCGCGTCCATTGTAACAAGCTATACGCTTGACTGGGTTCTGCTCGGAAAAGATCCCTCGATTCCGGAACCCTTGTTCAACTGGCTCAAATCCCTTGGACCGATTGCACGGAATTACTGGCTTTGCGGAGCGTTCTTCTTCCTGTTTACCGTACTGGAGGGCTTGTTTATCTTTCTTCGCAGAAAGAACATTGCCAAAGGTGCTGAACACATGGCGAAAACGATGCGCGACAAACTGTATCGCAAACTGAACGCGGTTCAGTACGATTATCATAAGCATGTTTCAACGGGCGATCTCGTGCAGCGGTGCACTTCCGACGTCGATACCGTCCGCAAGTTTGTAACGAATCAGTTGATGGAGATCATACGTATCGTCGTCATGTTCGGCATCGCTGCTGCGCTGATGTTTGCGATTCGCTGGGAGATGGCGTTGATCTCTATGATCGTCATGCCGATTCTGACTGTATCCAGCTTTCTGTATTTCCGTTATGTACGGAAATACTTTACCGAGGTAGACGAAGCCGAAGGTGCTCTTTCTACTGCCGTACAGGAAAATCTGACCGGTGTGCGCGTTGTACGCGCGTTCGGTCAGCAACGCGCAGAATATGACAAGTTTACTCGACTCAACAAAGATTTCAGTGAGAAGAACATACGCCTTGTCAATCTGCTCGGATTCTATTGGGGCAGTTCGGATGCGATCGGATATCTGCAGATCGCGCTGTCGCTCGTGTTCGGCATTCTGTTTTATGTCAATACACGGGATAGCGCCAATCCGTTTTCGCTCGGCGATATCTACCTATTTCTATCTCTGACGAGCCGTCTTACCTGGCCGGTTCGTCAACTCGGACGTGTTCTTGCCGACATGGGAAAAGCGACCGTATCGCTCGACCGTCTCAATGAGATCATGAATGCCGACGACGAAAAAGAACCCGGCAAAGCGCTGACCGACTGCTCCATGAATGGGGATATTGTATTTTCACACGTCGCCTTCGGATATGACTCACCCAATGATGTGCTGGATGATATCAGCTTCACCGCAAAAGCAGGTCAAACGGTCGGCATTCTCGGCAGCACGGGCAGCGGTAAAAGCTCTCTTGTACAGCTTTTACAACGTCTGTACCCTGTCACCGGCGGAGAAATCACGATCAACGGCACGCCGATCAACGATATTGACCATGCAATGCTTCGAAAGAACATCGCGATCGTTTTGCAGGAACCGTTCCTGTATTCACGTTCAATCCGTGAAAACATCCTGCTGACTGCTCCGGAAGCAACCGAAACAGAACTGTTTGAGGCGGCGCGCGAAGCGGCGGTGCACGACGTTATCGAGAAATTTGCAGACGGGTACGACACAGTTGTAGGCGAGCGCGGCGTCACGCTTTCCGGAGGTCAGCAGCAGCGCGTTGCGATTGCGCGCGCGTTGATGCAGAAGGCGCCGATTATGATTTTTGACGATTCCATGAGCGCTGTCGACACCGAGACCGACGCGAAGATTCGTGAAGCTCTCAGACGGCATCACGGCGACGGGATCCTGTTTATCATTTCGCACCGCATAACAACACTTTGCGAAGCAGACCGGATTCTTGTTCTCGATCACGGAAAGCTTGTACAAAACGGCACGCATCGCGAGCTGATTCAAGAAGAAGGTCTGTATCGGCGTATTGCCGAGATTCAGGATTTCCATGCGGAAGGAGGTGCGCAGGCATGAGTTTTGATAATGAAGCTGAATTTGATCGGGAAGAAAAAATGGACGTTAAACTGTGGAAGCGCCTTTTCGGTTATGCCATGCGCAGCCGCGGTCTTTTCCTGCGCATTCTGATCAGCATGATAATCGTTGCTGTCATAGACGCCGTATATCCGATTCTGACCAAATACGCGATCGATCATTTCGTTCGACCGGACGCCGACCCCACGACACACGGAATCTGGCTGTTCTTCGGCATCTATGCCGTGCTTGTGATTCTCCAGGGATTCGGTACCACGCGGTTCATCGGTCGTTCCGGTGAAATGGAAATGGCGATCTCCTATGCGATCCGGCAGGAAGCGTATCTGAAACTGCAGACGCTTTCGTTTTCGTTCTATGATAAGACCTCCGCGGGTTATCTCATGGCGCGCATGGTCAGCGACGTCGCTCGTTTGTCCGACATGATCGCGTGGAGTATCACGGACTTTTTGTGGTGCGGATTCTACATCCTGTTCTCCTTCGGTGCAATGTTCTGGTTCAACTGGAAGCTTGCGCTGATCGTGATGGCGGTCATTCCGCCGCTTGCAGTTGTCAGCCTCTATATCCAGAAAAAGATTCTTCGCTATCAGCGCATCGCAAGAAAACACAATTCCCGCATCACAAGCGCGTTCAACGAAGGCATCATGGGAGCGATGACGACCAAGACCCTGGTTCGTGAAGAACAGAACGCGACGGAATTTGAGTCAATCACAACGGATATGCGAAAAGCAAGCGTTAAAGCGTCTGTTTTGTCCGCAACTTTCTTCCCGCTCGTCGTGTCACTCGGCGCGGTCGGAACTGCGCTTGCACTGATATTCGGCGGCGCCGGCGTCAAGGCAACGCTCGGCGGAACGGAAACGTTTCTCGGCGTCATCACAGCCGGTACGCTCGTATCGTTTATCAATTATGCATCGAGTCTGTTCGATCCGATCCAGCAGCTTGCCGGCATCTTTGCCGATATGCAGAGCGCGCAGGCGAGCGCGGAACGTGTCCTCTCCCTGCTCGATACGGAATCTGAAGTAAAGGATTCCGAAGAAGCGGAAGAGAAATACGGCACTTCGATGGATCCGAAACGTGAGAACTGGGAGCCGATTGCCGGCGACATCGTCTTCGACCATGTGGACTTTTATTACAAGGAAACAGAACCGCTGCTCAACGATTTCAATCTGCACATTCGTGCCGGCGAAACGGTCGCGCTTGTCGGAGAGACCGGCGCAGGCAAAAGCACGATCGTAAACCTGATCTGTCGGTTCTACGAGCCAAAGCAAGGTCGAATCCTGATCGACGGCAAAGACTATCGCGAGCGTTCGCAGCTCTGGCTACAGTCGTCTCTCGGATATGTTTTGCAGCAGCCGCATCTGTTCTCCGGTACGATCCGCGACAACATCCGCTTCGGAAAACCTGACGCAGATGAAGACAGTGTCAGACATGCTGCAGAAATGGTCCACGCAGACGAGTTTATTGAACGCCAGCAGAACGGTTATGATACCGAAGTCGGCGAAGGCGGCGTTCGTCTGTCGACCGGTCAGAAGCAGCTGATTTCGTTTGCACGTGTGATTCTTGCAAATCCGCAAATCTTTGTTCTGGATGAGGCGACCAGTTCGATCGATACCGAAACCGAACAACTGATTCAGAATGCGATCACGGAGGTACTAAAGGGGCGAACGAGCATCGTTGTGGCGCACCGTCTCAGTACGATCCGAAATGCAGATCGCATCCTTGTGATCCGCAACGGAGCGATCGTCGAGGAAGGCGATCACGAAACGCTCCTGAAGAAGGGCGGCTACTACCACGACCTCTATATGCATCAGTATGAAGAAGACGCGATGCAGGAAGCATTGAAATAACGCAAAAAGATAAACCCGGCCGGGAAATCCCGACCGGGTTTGTGATTTCTTTGCTTACAGATACTTGACTTGTACAGCGCCGAAGTTGACGTCCGCACGGATGATGATCGTCTGCGTCGCGTTCGGATCCGGGTCTCCTGAAACACTGAACGCCGCGAACGAGGTATCGGACGATTTCACCATACTGACGCTGCGCGGCAGCAGGATCGTGATGTTGCCGAAGCTCGTGTCGACCTTCAAAAGACAGTTCTGCGCAAACGTGACGACATTCGTAAGATCAACGGTATAATCGCCGAAGCTCGAATCGATATCTCCGCCGACAAGCAGGTCGCGGTCATAGACGATCGTACTGTTGCCGAAATGCATGTCTGCCTTCAGATAGTTGTTATCGTCTGTATACTCCATTTTCGAGTGACGACCCTTTTCGGTGTAAACACCGTTCCGCTCCGCGCAGCAGCGCTTACGACGGAAGAACGATTTGTTGAGGATAATGGAGAGCAGCCATGCAATCGCGAAGATAAGCAGGATCACGTACCACGCGATCTCAGGCAGTTTGCAGACCTGATACCCGATCAGGATGCGGCGAACGAACTCATAGCCCCCCAAAGCCATCATCGTGACGCCCATCGTGATGCTTGAACGGATGCTGATCAGACCGAAGGTGAATACAAGCAGCGGCCATACGTAGTTCCATCCGTTCAGTATAATGTCCGGATACTTCTCAATCGGCGAGTACGGGAACATGCCTGCCCAGCTGTGCAGCAGAAAGAACAGGCAAACGAGTATCGCACCGATGCAGAAAGCAATGGTCGACCATTGGCCGTTGTGCTTGTTCCATTCCCAGTTGAAAGATCCCTTACCCTTCTTGCTGTCGTCCGGCGATTCATCCTTATCTAAGATAATGACGTGCGGCTCGACCGGCTTGACGCCGAGCAGTTCATCCACCGATACGTCGAACAGATCGGCAAGGAGCGGCAGAAGTGTGATGTCCGGGCAGCTGATGTCGTTTTCCCACTTACTGACCGCCTGCGCCGAGACGCCGACCTTTTCGGCAAGCTGTTCCTGCGTAAGTCCCTTTTCTTTTCTGAGTGCGGCAATGCGCTTGCCGAGCGTTTCTTTTTGTTCCATGAAAGTTTCCTCCTTCTTTCGATGGCTAAAGCTTATCAGATTCAGTCCGGTTGAACCATCGACCATCGGTTGAGTTCTGTGATTTCACTCTACCCTGTCGGTTGAGCCGGACATATTACCTCTCCACATTCGGTTGAACTGTGCGTTTTGGCTCTACACCTACGGTTGAATCGTATGTTTTCATGGATATTTTACCGATTTTATTTACAAAGGTCAATAAAAAATGTATAATAATATTTTGAAATGGAGGATGGTTTATGGCATTACGAATCATTCGCAAAAATGAAGACCCTGCGCTGTATAAAGTCTGCAAAGAGGTCAAAAAGTTTGACGCGCGTCTTTCCGAACTGATCGACGATATGATCGAAACGATGAACGACGCGGACGGCGTCGGTCTTGCCGCACCGCAGATCGGTGTTCTTCGCCGCGTTGCCGTAATCGACGTCGGAGACGGACCCGTCGAATTGGTCAACCCTGTGATCCTTGACTCGTCCGGTGAGCAGGGCGGTATGGAAGGCTGCCTCTCGTTTCCCGGAGAAAGCGGATATGTCGTGCGTCCGAACTGGGTCAAAGTCGAGGCCTACGATCGGCACGGTGATCTGTATGAATATGAAGGCGAAGGACTGTTTGCCCGCGCCGTTTTCCATGAGACGGATCATCTCGACGGCAAGGTATATCTGCGCCTTGTAACGGAACCTCCTGCCGATTTGAAGGAGTAACGCATGCGCATTGCTTTTTTAGGCACACCAGAATTTGCTCTTCCCAGCCTGCAGACACTGATCGACCGCGGCGATACGCTTGCTGTATTTACGCAGCCGGACCGTCCTGTCGGACGCAAGGCTGTGCTCACGCCTCCGCCGGTCAAGGTGCTTGCTTTTCAGCGCGGCATCCCCGTCTTTCAGTTTGAGAAGATCCGCAGACCGGAGGGGCTTCAAGCGCTTGAAGCGTTTGCGCCTGATCTGATGGTGACAGCAGCGTTCGGGCAGCTTCTGTCCGCAAAGAATCTTGCGATCCCCCGCCTCGGTACAATTAACGTCCATGGATCGCTGCTGCCGAGATACCGCGGCGCATCGCCTATCCAGAGCGCGATCATTGCGGGCGAATCCGAAACGGGCGTAACGACCATGATGACCGATATCGGAATGGACACCGGCGATATGCTGCTGAAAGCCGCAACGCCGATTGACCCGGACGAGACCTATGAACAGCTTTCCGAAAGACTTGCCGTTATCGGCGCAGATTTACTGCTGAGAACGCTTGATCAGCTCGAATCCGGTACACTCGTCCGTACGCCGCAGGATCCGTCGGAAGCGACGGTCTGTCATATGCTGACGAAAGAGGACGGACATATTGATTGTTCACATCCAGCGAAGTCCGTACACGATCTGGTACGCGGAACCAATCCGTGGCCCTGTGCTTTCGGATTGCTCGAAGGACAGCCGCTGAAGATCTTTCAAACGAAGCGGACCGATGAATCCTTTCCGGATCCATCCGGTACATTTCGGGAGAAAAACGGCAAGCTGTATCTGTGCTGTGCCGACCGTGCTCTGGAGATCGTCTCCCTGCAGGCAAGCGGGAAAAAGCGTATGGACGCGGTTGCGTTCCTGCGCGGATGCACGCTTGACGGAAAACAGCTATGCTGAGCGTAAGGCGCGCAGCGCTTGAAACGCTTGTCCGGATCCTGGAGGACGGCGCTTATACGAATCTTGCTTTGAAAGAAGCGTCTGCTTCCGTATCTCCAAAGGACGTACCTTTTCTGTACGCCTTGGTCAACGAAACGATCAAGCAGGGATCGTATCTGGATTACGTATTCTCGCACTTCTGTAAACGTCAGAAACGAGTTGTACGGAATCTTCTTCGAATGTCCGGGACAGAACTCCTGTATCTAGATACGCCTGCGCATGCTGCGATCGACGAAGCCGTGAAGCTATGCCGACAGACCG
>CADAPG010000063.1 GCA_902789675.1 uncultured Eubacteriales bacterium | reverse complement strand
CTGCCACATGGCAACCAGATTCACATCGTAGCTGCCTTTGTAGACCATGTCGCTGTTCAGAAACAGATAATTGTTGTTGACAAAGCTTGCAAAGTTGGCGACGTCGTTGAACCAATTTTTGAACCCGGGCGAAACCTGTTCAAAGAAATCCATCGTGATGTCGATGCTCAGCTGGTTCAGAATCGTCGTCGCTTCCTCGCCGTACGCAAACTGCAGATTGCCGTTCTCATAATGTACCGGCGAATAGCCATCCCGTGCATTGCGGCGGTAATTCGGATACGTGCCGGATACGATATAATGCGTTTTTACGATCCAGTAATAGCCGTCCCTGCTTCCCGCAACGAACCCGTCGCGGCGGTCGTATTCGTCGTACTGGCGCCAGTTATAGCCGAAATCGTTCTGTATCACGCTCTCGTCCGTGTCGTAGTAGAACGATTTGAACGTTTCGTAATCGCCGTTTTCGGACGCGCTGCACGCCTCGTCGAACAGATCCCAATACAGATCCATGATCTGTTCGTCGGAGACTTGCGTATTCTTCTTGGGCGCCTGCGCTGCCGGCGCTTTTATTGCGGTCTGTTTTTCCTGTGCGGAGGACGCCCCGACAGAATTGCCTGCCGGTTTGGTTTCGACAACGATCGTATCATTCGGCGCAACGCCTTCCAACCTTTCCATTACCGCCGCGCACCCGACCGTACCGAAGAGGCAGCATGCGGCAAGCAGCAGAGACAGCGCCTTTCTGAATGTATGTTTCATCGTTTTTCTCCTTTATGCCCTGATTTTTACCGGACCTTCCCGTTTCGATCAATAGAACGGTTTTATCAGCGACTCGGTTTTATTCCTGTAAGAGGGGCGGAAGTTCTCCGCCTGTGCTGCAGTTTTTTGAACAGGATCAGCGGTCCGCTTTGATCTCGATCATCTGTCTGTTGTTGAAGTCGAACTGGCTTGTCGTATTATGATACTCAACATTCAGGATCCGGATGCTTGTGATCTTTCCGGACAGTTCGCTGAAATCGACGTGCGCGTCAAGCTTTCCGGAATACGCCGCGATCGTCGTCGTCGGCATTCCGTTGGACACAACGACAGACTGCTTTCTGCCGGATTCGTCCTCTCCGACGACCGTGAATCCGAAATCTCCCACATTGGAGAACCAAAGCGTGATCGTATACTCGCCGCTGTTGTCGAAATGCAGTTCCACGCTTCCGTTCACGGTCTGCTCAAAGGACACGGTCATGCCCTTATAATCAACCGAACCTTTGCCGAGCTCTTCCGCGGGCTCTTCCGCCGCGGGTTCTTCCGCAGGTTCTTCCGCCGCGGGCTCTTCCGCGGGTTCTTCCGCCGCGGGCTCTTTCGCGGGTTCTTCCGCCGGGATCTCCGTCTGGTTCTCTTCAGGCGCTGCCGCCGGTTGTTCCGCAGGCTGTTCCTTCATCTCAACAATGCTGTCGTTCTTCAGGCTTTCGATTGTTTCTCTCGTCGCGCAGCCGATCGCTCCAAAAAGGAAGCATGCAATCAGCAGCAGGGACAGGGTCTTTTTCAAAGTGTTTTTCATGTTGTTTCTCCTTTTCAACTGTTTGATTGTTTCAAGCTTTCCGCTCTTTTCGTCTATAAGGACCGTTTCCGCGACAATTCGGTTTTATTATCCGAAAAAAAACCGGGCAGGAATTTTTCCCTTGCCCGGATGCGCATACCGAATACGCTCTGTAACCCGTCCGTGTCAATGCTCCGACCGAACTTCGAGCGGATACCACTCGCTGTCTATTTCATTTACCGCAGATCTGAATACCACATCCTCGATCCTGATGCCGACGATCTTTCCGGAGAGTTCTTCGAACACCGCCGTACAGTCCAGTTTTCCGGTTCCGGCATAAAGCGGGGATTTATTCTTGCATTCGACTTCGATGGTCTGCCTTTTGCCGAACACATCCTCGCCGCTGATGCGGACCACGCACTTACGGTCGCTCCAGTTTTTCATGAACACATGATACTTGCCGCTGTTGACGATATGTACGTCGACCGTGTGTTCGTCCGTCTGCGCATAGGATACGGTCAGCCCCTTGTGCTCGGCGGAACCCGCGCCGAGGACTGCCGCGGCAAGATCCGCGGGGTCGTCGCTCAGATCGATCGCGGTATCGGCAAGCGCCATTTCCCAATTCACATAGCGGTCCTCGTCGCTGTCGCCGATCCGGTCCGCAGGGATCGTGAACACGCGGTATACCGTGCAATGTGCGGGGATCGGTACCGCTTCCCCGACCGTTTCGCGGATCTTCACATTGCGCCTGTAATCGGTCACCGTGATCGTCGTCTGTTTTACGGCGACGTCTGCGTCCGTTCCGTTCCGATAGGAGACCAGCGCTCTTACATCGCCGTTTTCAAGCTGCAAGACGGCGATCAGCGATGCGTCCGCCGTATCGCGGGTCGCTTTCCAGCTGTTCAGATAGATCTCGGCATTGCCCTGGAATTTTGCCGTGAGATCGTTCGCTCCCTGCAGAAAACCCGGTGCGATCCGATCGTAGAATCCGAGCAGAACCTCCCTGTTCAGCGAATCCGGGAATGCCGGATCGTCCGACAGATCTCCGTAGGCAAACCGGAGCGAACCGTTCTCGTAATGCACAAGCGCGTTTCCGTGCACAACCGCGTCCTCCGCCTCGTTTCCGTAGGATGTGACAAGCCAGCAATAGCCGTCTTTGCTCCCCGCAACGGACGCTTCCCGCAGCGGATACGTTTCAAATTGCGCCGGATCGCAGCAGTAATCGCTGAGGATCCACCGCTCGTCGGTATGGTAATACAGCGATCGGAACGCCTCGTAATCCTTGTTTTTCAATGCGTCGAGCCAACGATCGGACAGATCCCGAAACAGCTCCAGGAGCTGTTCCTCCGGCGGCAGCTCCGGCGAAGGAGACGCCGCAGCGTCCGGTTCGGTCTTTATGATCTCCTCCAATCCGAATTGCAGCGTACCGTTGGAAAACGATTCTTTCGCGGTCTTATAAACGCGGTCGGCCGGTACGGTAAAGACGACCGTGGTCGTCCCGTGCGGCGGGATCGGTTCGGTTCCCCGGAACAGCTCATCGAAAAAGAGCACGTTGTCGTCCTGTGCGTATATGGGAATCTGATAATCGACGACGGTTTCGTCCGTCCCGTTTGCAAGCCAGAACGATACTTTGACGTCGCCGTTCTCGGTTTGCCATATATTGAGAATCCAGCACTTCAGATCGAGCCCTCCGTGGAATGTGAACTGCAGTTTGCGATTCAGAAACGCGTAATTCCATCCGTTCATGTCCATGGAGTCGATCGCTTTGCTTCGTTCCTCCGTATATCCGGGACAGATCGTCTCGAAAAATGCGTTTATCGCATTTTCCTGCTGCCGAAGCAATTCCTCGCCGGGATCGTTTGTGAAATACAGCCGTCCGTTCTCATAGCTGACATAATCCGTTTTGAAGAACTCATACGTCGTTGTTTCACTGCCCATTCGGGACTCAAACTGACCGACGTCGACAATCCAGAATTCGTTGCCCGCCCTTGCCGCAACGAAGCTGTCCTCTTTGAAATACCGGTTCTCCGGATACGGTTCCCGGAAGCGATCCTCGAGATTCTGTTCCCCTTCCGGATAGCAGGACCGGAACGTCTCATAATCGTTCAGAAGCGCCGCCTTGGCGCGTATGTCTCTCAGATCCCGATACTGCTGCAGCACCTGCGCGTCGGATAGATTCTCCGGGTATTCGATCGGCGTAGGCACCGGTGACGGCGCGGGCTGGTCCGGTCTGCCTTTCCTGAACAGATAATATGCGCCGAAGCCGACGCCGGCAACCATGCTGACGGTCAGGATCCCCGTGAGGATCCGGACGCCGATCGCCGCGACCGCCTTGCCGACGCCGTGCGCCGCGCCGGTCGCCGCAGCGGCTGCGGTTCCCGCTGCCGCCGTGCCGGAGGCCGTTCCCGCCGCTGCCGCCGAACTCACGGTCATGCGGACCGCCTGCGCCGTGACCGGGGAAAGGCTCTCCTTTGCAAGCTTGCCGAGATAGTAGCCGAGGAATGGAATCGGAGAGAAGCCGTAGAGCTTGAAGCCCATTCGTTCGTACCGCTCCACGCCCTCCTTGATCGATTTGCGCGCATAGTTCAGACGGCTCTTGACCGTGCCCTCGGAAACGTCGAGCGCATCGGCGATCTCGCGCGTTTTCATTTCGTCGAAATAATAGAGCATGACGCACATGCGCTGTTCGTCCGGCAGCGCGTCGATGATCTCCAGGATCATGCGCTGCGTTTCGGCGTTGTCCAGCGCTTTGTCCGGAACGCTCTGCTCGTCGGCCTGCTCAAACACGGCGAACGGATCGGTTCCGTCCTCATCCGACTGCAGGAATACTTCGTGATTCGGTCTGGAAAGATGCGACTTGCAGCGATTTGCGGTGATGCGGTTGACCCACGCAACGTATGTGCCGGGATCGCGCAGCGTCCCGATCTTTCGATAAACGGTGATCAGGATCTCCTGCGTGACGTCACACGCGGCTTCCTCGCTGCGCAGCACCCTCAGGCAGGTGTAATAAACGGCGTCCTGTACGTCCGTCAGGATCCGGTCCATCGCGGGACCGTCTCCCTCCTGCGCCAGCTTCACATCCGCGGCGATCACCGTATAATCCCGTTTTACGTTCATGTGTCTCCTCCCTCCGAAAAAAAGACGAATCTCCATCCGCGTGCGGCAGCTTTTACGCCGCGTCCCGGGACAGCTATCCGTCAGTTTTTATGTCAAATTGTCCCTTCGTTCCCTGCGCGCCGTCAGCGCCAGCTGTAGAACGTGCCGACCTCGATCCTGGTCTGAGCGTCGATAAGAACGGGCAGTTCGATCGGCTCGTCGCTCCATTCGCCGTACGTATATACGATCGTCGGAACGGACCCTTTGCCGGGATTCTCATCCGGATCCTGCTGCTCTTTGCGGATCGTCACCAACCGATAGCAGGTCTTTTCGCGGATCTCCGCGCCTTCCGGCGGCTGTTCCGTGCTCCACGCGCTCCATGCGCGTTCTTCGGGCTGCGTTTCTTCTTCGACAGGCTCCTCGAATTCATGCTCCCGGGTGCCCGGCTCAGCAGGTTTTTCCTCTTCCGGGTCCGTCGGCTGCTCGGGCTGTTCCTCTTCCGGAATGTCCTCTTCCGGATCCGTCGGCTGCGTTTCGACGGGCGTGTCCTGCTCCGTTTCCTCCGGATCCGCGGGCAGCTCGGACGACGCTGCGATCTCGCCGCCGACGTTCGAATCGCGCTCTCTGCGCGCAGGTGAGAAATTCGATTCCTGCTGCTCCTGCTGCGTTTCTTCGGGCTCCGTTTCGATAAACACATTTTCCCGTACGTCGGACATAATGCTTTCCCAGCAAGACTGCTCCCTCGAACTGCGATGCTTCCGCTCTCTGACCGTTTCGGAAGCAACGATTTCGGCGTTACGGTTCTTCGTCGAAGCGTCTTCCTTCGGCATGGTCAGCGCCACGCTCGCTCCGGTAGCGACGACCACCGTCGTCGTGGCGACAATCCCCACCGTGACCTTCTGCGCGGCTCCGGTCAGTATCTCCCAGCCTTCTGCGATCTTTTGCGCAATGCTGTTCAAAACGGTACACCCTGCCGAGATCTTCTGTGCGATCCCGTTCAGGATGGATTCGCTTACCGAAGACGCCGCCGCGATCCCGGATCCTGCCGTCCGGTTGATGCTCTCGATCAGCGTTCCGAAGAACGGAACCGCCATCATGCTGTAGAGACGGAAGCCCTTCTCCTCATACTGATCCAGCGAGCACTTGATCGCCTTGCGCGCATAGTTCAGACGGCTCTTGATCGTGCCCTCCGGCACGCCGAGCGTATCCGCGATCTCGCGCGTTTTCATCTCATGGAAATAGTACATGAGCACGCACATGCGCTGCTCGTCCGGCAGCTCGTCGATGATCTTGCGGATCAGCGCCTGCGTTTCGTTTTTCTCCAGCACCTTTTCGGGAACGATCTGCTCGTCGAGCGACTCATATGCCGCGAACGGATCGTTTTCGTCCTCCGTCTTCGGCGCAAGGAATTCGACATTCTTTGCCGAAAGCGCGTTCTTGCAGTAGTTTGCCGTGATCCGCCGCACCCAGCCGACATACGCCGTCGGATCCTTTAAGGTCCCGAGCCGCTCGTAGATCGTCATGGTGATGTCCTGCGTTGCGTCCATTGCGCGATCCTCGCTGCGCAGCATTTTGAGGCAGGTATAGAAGATCATGTCGCGCACGCATACGATGATGCGTTCCTGCGCGTCCCGATCGTTGTTCTGTGCCGCAATGACGTCCTTGCCGAGATCCCGGTATACTTGATTCTCTTTCATCTTAACCCCCGCTGATGAATCGATTATATCCAATTCTTGAATTTATTGTTAAAACCCTGTTCCGATGATCCGATTATCGATCGGATCCGTTAAGGATCGGTCTCCTTGTCCGATGCTTTCTGCTCCTCGTCCTGTTTCGACGAAGGCAGGATGGGTCCGCATCCTTTCTTCGGATAAGGATGCTCTTCTGCGTCCTTTATGAGACATGCTCTGATCCATTCGTAATATGTCATGAGCCGGCTCCTTCTTTGCCTTTGCCCAATAAGACAGATCGGATCCGATTTTGGTTTTATGATTTTCAAAAAAAGTGCGGATCTTTTTTAAACTTTTTTCTGCATGAAACGCGTCTGTTTTGCGTACACTGTTACCATGAATAAGAAACAGAAAATCGATCTTTCCTATTTGCTTTGGACGCTGCTGCCGCTTGCGGTCGGCGGTCTTTCCGCCCTGATCTCCTCGGACGGCATGAAGAACAACGCGCTGCTGCCGCAGCCTGCCCTGCAGCCGCCGCCCTGGGTGTTCATCACCGCGTGGACGATCCTCTATCTTCTGATGGGGCTTTCCGCAGGTCTCGTCTGGAACGCGTATCCGCGCGGCAAAAAGGACGCAATGATCCCGTTCTATGCGCAGCTGGTGCTGAACTTCCTCTGGTCGCCGCTGTTCTTTGCGCTGGAGCTGCGGCTGGCGGCGTTCTTCGTACTGTTAGGCATGCTCGGACTTGCGATCCGGATGACCGTCGCGTTTTACCGCGTGCGGAAGTCCGCCGGGCTTCTGCAGATCCCCTATCTGCTCTGGCTCTGCTTTGCGGGCTATCTGAATCTCGCGGCATACATCATCAACGGCTGACGCCGCGTCCCGATCCGCTCGAAAACACACGCACGTTCCGTCCTCTCGAAACGTGCGTTTTTTGCCGTATCTTTGCGGATCGAGGCAAAAACCGCGGGAAGCATTGATTCCGAAACGGATTTGTGGTATACTTTTTTGCAAATCGGATTGCAAAGAGGACCAAGGACCATGATCAAAAAACTGTTTCGCGAAATGCTGATCACGCAGATCGTATCGACGATGACCGTAACGCTGTGCATGTTGATCGACAGCATTATGATCGGTCGGTTTCTCGGTGTGGATTCCATGAGTGCGTACGGTTTTGCGACGCCGCTCCTGCTGGTGTTCGCCGCGCTCGGCAGCATGATCTCCGCGGGCGTGCAGGTGGTCTGCGGCAAAACGATCGGCAACGGCGACCGCGAAGGAACCAACGCCTGCTATACCGCGGCGATGACCCTTTGCGCCGCGATCTCGGCGGTCGGGCTTGCGCTGGTCTTTCTGTTCCTGAACCCGCTCACGCGGCTTCTCGGCGCCGGCGCTCCCTCGCCGGACAACCCCGTCTTCGGTCTGACAAAGGATTACATCAAGGGCTTTATCCTCGGCGCGCCGGCGTTTTTATGCGCGCAGATTATGGTCCCGTTTCTGCAGCTGTCCGGCAAGCGGACGCGGCTCATCATCGCCGTCGTCGCCATGACCGTGTCGGACATCGCCTTTGACCTTCTGAACGTGTTCGTCTTCAAAGGCGGCACCTTCGGAATGGGGCTTGCCTCCACGCTGAGCTATTACATCGCGCTTGCGATCGGGCTTGCATACTTCTTCCGAAAGGACTGCCTGTTCCGTCTCCGCTTCCGTCTGCTGCGTCCGCGCGTTTTCAAAGATCTCGTTTCCTACGGCGTCCCCACGGTCGTCAACCAGATCAGCACGGTGCTGCTCGTTCTGCTGCTGAACCGCCTGCTGGAGGCGGCGGAAGGCACCGTCGCCGTCGCGGCGTACTCGGTCATCTCCACGGTCGGCAATATCTGCTACTGCTTCGGCACCGGCATCGGCTCCGTGGCGATGATGCTTGCGTCCTTCTTCTACTCCGACCGCGACCGCAAATCCATCGTGGAGCTGGTGCGGCTGATGTCGATCTATGCGATCCTGCTCGACGCCGTGATGACGGCGGTTGCGCTTGCCGCCGCCGTGCCGCTTGTCAGACTGTTTCTCGGCGACAACACGGACGCCGTCAAGATCGCCGCGTTCGGGCTCCGGCTGGTCGTGCTGTCCCTGATCCCGTCCTCGCTGAACTCCGCGTTCAAAAATTATTATCAGGGCGTCAACCGCATCGGCTTTGCCGAGGTGATCTCGGCGCTGCAGAACTTCCTGTTCCCCGCCCTGTTCGCGTTTGTGCTGAGCCGGTTCCTCGGCATCACGGGCATCTGGCTCGGATTCCTGTGCGGCGAAACGGTGACGCTGCTCACGCTCTCGATCGTCGTCTGGAAGCATTACCGGCGCGTCACGCTGTCTGCGGACGCCTACAGCATGCTGCCCAAAGGGTTCGACACGTCGCCGGAAAACTGCCTGGAACGCTCGGTGCAGAGCGAACAGGATGCGATCGACGCTTCGCAGGACGCCGTTGCGTTCTGCCGGTCGCACGGGTTCTCCCCGCGTGAAAGTATGCTGATCGGGCTGTGCATCGAAGAGATGACGGTCAATGTCGTGATGTACGGCTTCCGCGGAGACCGGAAGAACCATCACATCAACCTCCGTCTGGTGCGCGAGGAAAACAGCCTTATGATCCGTATCCGCGACGACTGCGAGCACTTCGATCCGATCCACTATCTGGAGCTGCACGAAGCGGACGACCCGTCCGCGCACATCGGCATCCGCATGGTCATGAAGACCGCAAAGGAAGCCAACTACATGAATTCTTTGGGCTGGAACAACCTGACGCTGGTGTTCTGAGAGCTCTCCGCGAGCAAAGCGGAGCATGTGAATGAAAGGGCGCTTTCCCGCGAAGGGAAAGCTTCCTGCCACCGCGCCGCAGGCGCGTTCCCGCAAAAAGTCGGTAACGAAGGTTTTTCGTTGTGAGGGCGTTTACAACCGAGCAGAAAAACCGAGTATGACTTTTTGCGGAGAGGAGGAACATGCGATGCGGGTGAGCGGCTGCGGTTCACGGAAATCGGCATTCGCCAATTACAAAGCATAACCGCTGCCGCGAGCAAAGCGGAGCATGTTCCGACGAAGATTGTGACATTCAAGCAAACTCTTCCCCGAAGGGCTTGCTTTTTTGTATGCGCGGCGCTATCATATGCTTGGCACTCGAAAGACGAGAGTGCTAAAAATGAGTTTTCAGAGGCGAACCATGAGCAAAAAACAATTCAAAACGGAATCCAAGAAGCTTTTGGATCTGATGATCCATTCCATCTATACCCATCGCGAGATCTTTCTCCGCGAGCTGATTTCCAACGCGTCCGACGCGATCGACAAGCGGTACTACGCCGCCATGCAGCGCGGCGAAACCGGCGTCGACAAGGATCGGTTTACAATCCGGCTTGAGCCGAACAAGGACGCGCGCACCCTGACGATCACCGACAACGGCTGCGGCATGAGCGCGGCGGAGCTGGAGCAAAACCTCGGCACGATCGCAAAGAGCGGCACGCAGGCGTTCCGCAGCGAGCACGAAGACGCCGAGGACATCGACATCATCGGCAAGTTCGGCGTCGGCTTCTATGCGGCGTTCATGGTGGCGAAAAAGGTTACGGTGTATTCTCATAAGGAAGGCGAAGACGCCGCGGTCTGGGAATCCGAGGGCGAGGACGGCTACACGGTGAAGCCCGCCGCTTATGAGCCGATCGGCACGAAGATCGTGCTGACGCTGAAGGACGACGGCGAGGAGGAAAGCTACGGCGAGTTCCTTGAACCCTATCGGTTGGAATCGCTCGTCAAAAAGTACAGCGACTACATCCGCTACCCGATCCTGATGCAGGTCGAGCGCTCGCGCAAGAAGGAAGGCAGCGACGAATACGAAACGATCGTCGAGGACAAGACGCTGAACAGCCGCGTGCCGCTTTGGCGCAAAAACAAGAACGAGATTACCAAGGAGGAATACGCGCAGTTCTATCGCGACGTATTCCACGATTACGAGGAGCCGGTCGGCACCCTGCACATCAACACCGAGGGGATGCTGTCCTACACGGCGCTGCTCTTCATCCCGAAGAATCCCCCGTTCGATTTCAACAGCAAGGACTATAAGCGCGGTCTCCGGCTGTACGCAAACGGCGTCATGATCATGGAGCACTGCGAGGAGCTTCTGCCGGAATACTTCAACTTCGTGCAGGGTCTTGTGGACTCCCCCGACCTTTCGTTGAACATCTCGCGTGAGATGCTGCAGCACGACCGGCAGCTTTCCGCGATCGCAAACAATCTGAAAAAGAAGATCCTCGCGGAGCTTCTTCGCATGCAGCGCGAGGAGCGCGAAACGTACGAAGCGTTCTTCAAGGCGTTCGGCAGAACGCTGAAGTTCGGCGTGTACGACAAGTTCGGCATGAACAAGGATTTCCTGAAGGACACGCTGCTGTTCTGGTCGCGCAAGGAGGACAAGTACGTCACGCTGAAGGAATACGTCGACGCGATGCCCGAAGCGCAGAAGCACATCTATTACGCCGCGGGCGATACACTTTCACAGGTCAAAAAGCTCCCGCAGGCGGAGCGCGTGGCGGATCTGGGCTACGACATCCTGTGTTTAACGGAAGACGTCGACGAGTTTGCGCTGCGCATCCTCGAGTCGTATCAGGAGAAGCCGTTCAAATCGGTCTCCGATCCGGATCTCGACCTCAACACCGAGGACGAAAAGAAGGCGCTGGAACAGCGCGCCGAGGAAGCGAAGCCGCTGCTTGACCGGATCAAGACGGCGCTCGGCGACAAGGTGCTCGACGTCAAGCTCACCGACCGGCTGAAGAATGCCGCGGCGTGTCTGACCGGCGACGAGGGCATGAGCGTGGAGATGTACAAGGT
>CADAPG010000062.1 GCA_902789675.1 uncultured Eubacteriales bacterium | reverse complement strand
CTTGTCCGGTTCCCAGAGATCGTCGCTGTCGAGGAACGCGATCCACTCCGCCTTTGCGGCGGCGATCCCGCGGTTTCTTGCCTCCGCAACGCCGATGTTTGTACGTATCTGAATCACGCGCAGCCGTGCGTCCTTCTTTTGAAGACGGTCCAGAATATCCGTCAGCCCGTCGTCGGATGCATCGTTCGCGACGATCACTTCAATATCCGGCACTGTTTGCGACAACGCGGACCGAATACTGTTTTCTATCGTTTTTTCACACCTGTATGCAGGCATGATCACGCTGACACGCGGGCTCAACGCTCCGCCTCCTCTCCGTTTGAAACGGGCAGCGCCCGTTCAAAAGGTCCCTCGTACAGAAAGTCCCCGAACGCTTTTTTGCCGGTGCGCGTCAGAAAACGCAGCGCCCGGATCGGGAGACCGGCGTGCGGTCCTGCGGGAAAAAGATCCCGGAACGCGGCGCGTCGAGAAGCGTTCCGACCAGCTCGCAGAGCGTGTCGATCGAGATCATGCAGCGGCGGTTTTCGAAAGTGGGACAGACCGGCAGACGCCGCGCAAGACGGTCGAGCTTTGCGGGATTGCCCTTTGCGCCGGGACCGTATACCGCCGGCGACCGCAGGATCGTCACACAGAACGTTTCGTCCGCAAGCGGGATGATCCCCTGCTCCGCTTCCGTCTTGGAACGGTCGTACCGCGTTTTCGGATCGAGCGGCGTTTCGCCGTCGATCACGCCCTCGACCTTGCCGTACACGCCGATCGAGCTGAAAAAAACAAACTGCTTCACGCCCTCGCGCTTCGCTTTTTCGGCAAGCGCAAGCGTCAGCTCGCGATTGACCGAGTCATAGAGCGGCTGCAGCTTTTTTGTATTCTTTTGATGGACGATCGCGGCGACGTGGACGACCGCGTCCGCGCCGTGAAAGTCATATTCGTCGGGCGTGTGACCGTGCATCGACAGCGTTTCCGTTTCGTACCGATCGGGAAACCGACCGAGATACGTCTCGAGATTCGTGCCGATAAAGCTGTGTGCGCCCGTGATCAGAATCCGCTTCATTCGTTCTCTTTTCTGTGCTCGTTGGCGTGCTCGCCCTCTTTGAAGCCCTTGCGCGTGACGACCGCGACGACCGTTTTCCAAAGGATCTTAAGGTCCATGCCGAACGACATGTGCGCGGTATACTCGCCGTCGAATCTTGCCTTGTCCTCCACATACAGCACGTCGCGCCCGTTGACCTGCGCAAGCCCGGTCAGCCCGGGAAGAATGTCGTTCGCGCCGTATTTGTCCCGCTCCTCGATGAGATCGTACTGGTTCCACAGCGCGGGCCGCGGTCCCACGATCGACATCTTTCCGACAAAAATCTGCAGAAGCTGCGGAAGCTCGTCGAGGCTCGACCGGCGGATGATCCGTCCGGCTCTTGTGATCCAATGATGCGAATCGGAAAAGAGATGCGTCGGAACGTCGTTCGGCGCGTCCTTTTTCATCGTGCGGAACTTCAGGATCTCGAACGTGGTCTTGTGGATGCCGATCCGCGTCTGCCGGAACAGAACGGGTCCCTCGGAATCCAGCCTGATCCAGACCGCAAGAATCAGAAACAGCGGCCAGAGCAGCAGGATCGCCAGCCCCGACAAAAGGATATCCAGTACACGTTTCCAAACCTTACGATACATTTCCGCTCCGATTTTGTCCGATTCGCAGACCGTGCCGCCCAAAGAGCACACTTCTGCGACTATATTACCATAACCGTATCATAGCACAGCTATTCGAAAAAAGCAACCGCGCGGTTGAGCATCTTTAAAAAATATAGGAACGCATCCCCGCTCCGACGCGTTTTTCCTCTTGACAAAGCCCCCGTTTTCGCGGTATCGTATACAAGTACAAAAAACGAATATCGTCCCGAACGATGGGCCCGGGAGAGGCCGCGCACGCGGCGCCGAAGGGGAACTGCAGAAACTCTCAGGCAGAAGGATCGGACCCGGACGGGACTCCGGAAAGGAAAGGGCTCGTTCCCTTTACGCCGACGGTGCAACCGCTCTTTTGCGGGAATCTCTCAGGCTCAATACGGAGGCGCAGGGTACCGGCGTACTTTGCGCTTTTCATTTTTTCGCGGCAGGCGCCGCAACAGTTCAAATTCAAAAAGGAGGACTCTTATGAGCGAACTCAAACGCACCCTTTTGTACGACGCGCACGTCGCGGCGGGCGCAACGATGGTCGACTTCGGCGGCTGGGAAATGCCGATCCAGTATCCCGAGGGCATCGTCGCGGAACACCTGTATACCAGAAGCGCATGCGGTCTCTTCGACGTCTCCCACATGGGCAGACTGCTGATCGAAGGACCGGACCGCACGGCGTTCCTGCAGCATGTGCTTTCGAGCAACGTGCAGAACCTTGAGGTCAATCAGGCGCAGTACTGCATCATCCCCGCCGAGGACGGCAGCGCGGTCGACGACGCGTACCTCTATCGGTTCGAGGAGGACCGCTTTCTGCTCGTCGTCAACGCGTCCAACACCGACAAGGACCTTGCCTGGTTTGCGCCGATCGTGAAAAACTATGACTGCACGATCAAAAACATCACGGGCGAGACGATCTCGATCGCGGTGCAGGGCCCGAAGAGCGAGGAGATCCTGAAGACGCTCGCGGGCGTCGACGAAGTCACCAAGCCTGCGCGCAACAACCTCAGCACGCTGATGATGGAAGGGCATGAAGTCCTCGTTTCCCGCACGGGCTACACGGCGGAGCCGATCGGATACGAGCTGTTCATCAAAAACGAAGACGCGTTCTGGGCATGGAACCGTTTGATCGAGCTCGGCGGCAAGCCCGCAGGATTGGGCGCGCGCGACACGCTCCGCATGGAGGGCATGCTCCCGCTGTACGGCGACGAAATGGGCGTCGACGAGGACGGCAAGCCGATGCCGATCTTTGCGCTGGCGCTTGCGAAGTTCGCGGTCTCCTTCGACGAAGCGAAGGGCGATTTCGTGGGTCGTGAAGCGCTGCTCAGGCAGTCCAAGGCGCAGGCATGCTTCAAGGCGAAGGATTACAATCCCGACGCGATGGCGACGCTTCCGAAGCGCGTCCGCCCGATCGTTCTTCTCGACCGCGGCGTCATGCGGCACGGCATGGGCGTTTACAGAAACGGCGAGCAGATCGGCTGGGTCACCAGCGGCACGATGATCCCGTACTTCAAGACCGAGGGCGAAGGCGCGGACGTGAAGCTTCTGCCCGAGACCGGCAAGCGCGCGATCGGCATCTGCTACATCAGCTCCGACGTGCCGGTGAACGGCGAAGTCGAGGTCGACGTGCGCGGCAAGCGCCTCAAAGCCGCGATCCCGTCGAAGCACATCAGCAACAATGTCCCGCCCTATGTGGTGCCGGTCATTTATAAACAGAAATAATTATCAGGAGGATATTACCATGACGATCAAACCCGAATTACAGTACAGCAAGGACCACGAGTGGGTCAAGGAAGAAGACGGCCTTACGGTGATCGGCATCTCCGATTTTGCGCAGGACGCGCTCGGCGATCTCGTGTTCGTGAACCTGCCGGAAGTCGGCGACGCGGTCACCGCGGGTGAAGCGTTCGGCGACGTCGAATCCGTCAAAGCGGTCTCCGATCTGCTCTCCCCCGTCTCCGGCACCGTTGCCGAGATCAACGAGGAGCTTTTAGACGCGCCCGAAAAGCTGAACGAGGATCCGTACGGTGCATGGATCATTAAGGTATCCGACGTCACCGCGACCGAAGAGCTTCTGGACGCGGCGGCATACGAAGCATTCTGCTCGGAGGCATAACGCATGGGAAGCTACGTTCCTTCCACCGAGGAACAGCGCCGGGAAATGCTGAAGGCGATCGGGCTCAAAGATTACCGTGAGCTCTATCGCGACGTGCCGGAAAACATGATCCTGAACCGTCCGCTCGACCTGCCCGAGGGCAAGAGCGAGATGGAAGTGCGCAATGCGATGGCAGAGCTCGCGGCGAAGAACACGGTCTATAAGACCGTGCTTCGCGGCGCAGGCGCATACGATCATTACATTCCGTCGATCGTGAAGTATATCCCCGCAAAGGAAGAGTTCCTCACCGCGTACACGCCCTATCAGGCGGAGATCAGCCAGGGCGTCCTCCAGTCGATCTTCGAGTATCAGACGATGATCGCGGAGCTCACGGGCATGGACGCAAGCAACGCGTCCGTGTACGACGGCGCGACCGCAGCGGCGGAAGCCGCCGCCATGTGCCGCGACCGCAAGCGCCGCGTGACGCTGATCTCGGCGACGACGCATCCGGACGTGATCAACACCGTCCGCACCTACTGCTACGGCACGAACGACGAACTGGTCGTGGTTCCCGCAAAGGACGGCAAGACCGACGTCGAAGCGCTGAAAGCGCTGCTGAACCAGGGCGTCGCCTCGTTCTATGTACAGCAGCCGAACTTCTACGGCGTCTTTGAGGACGTGGAAGCTTTGGGAGAGCTTGTGCATGCGGCAGGCGCAATGTTTGTGATGGGCTGCAATCCGATCGCGCTTGCGATCATGAAGACCCCGCGCGATTGCGGCGCGGACGTCGCGGTCGGCGAAGGGCAGCCGCTGGGCATGCCGATCGGCTTCGGCGGTCCGTACCTCGGCTTCATGGCAACCACAATGAAGCATATCCGCAAGCTCCCCGGCCGTATCGTCGGCGAGACGACGGACCACGACGGCAACCGTGCCTACGTGCTTTCGCTGCAGGCGCGCGAGCAGCACATCCGCCGCGAAAAGGCGAGCTCCAACATCTGCTCGAACGAGGCGCTGTGCGCGCTGACCGCCGGGCTGTATATGGCGACGATGGGTCCGGACGGCATGGCGGAGGCGGCAAACCAGTGCATGGCAAAGGCGCACTACCTCAAAGAAGCGCTGTGCGCGATCGAGGGCGTGAAGCTGCGCTATGACCACCCGTTCTTCCACGAGTTCCTGCTCGACATGCCGAAGTGCAAAGAGATCGAAAAGGCGCTCGCAAAGAAAGGCATTCTTTCCGGTCTGCCGTATGAGGACGGCATGCTCTGGTGCGTGACCGAAAAGGTCAATAAAGCGACGCTCGACGAGGTCGTTTCCACGGTCAGGGAGGTGCTCGCATGAAGCTGATTTTTGAAAAGAGCGTCAAAGGACGCAAGTGCGATATTCTGCCGAAGTGCGACGTTCCGGCGGTTGCGCTTCCCGAGGGTCTTTCCCGCGAGGTCGCGCCGCATCTTCCCGAGATGAGCGAGACCGACGTTTCCCGTCACTACACCGAGCTCAATAAGCAGGTGCACGGCGTGAACTGCGGCTTCTACCCGCTCGGCTCCTGCACCATGAAGTACAACCCGCGCATCGACGAGGAAGCGGCGGCGATGGAAGGCTTTACGAACCTCCATCCGCTCGCGCCGAAGTCCTCCGTCCGCGGCGCTTTGGAAGTGCTCGACACGCTGCGCGTGGATCTCTGCGAGATCACCGGCATGGACGGCATGACGTTCCAGCCCGCGGCGGGCGCGCACGGCGAATTCACCGGCGTGCTTTTGATCAAGCAGTATCACGATTCCCACGGCGATACGAAGCGCACCAAGATCATCGTGCCGGACTCCGCGCACGGAACGAACCCCGCGACGGCGGCGATGTGCGGCTATCAGGTCGTGAACATCCCCTCCGCGCCGGACGGCTGCGTCGATCTTGAAGAGCTCAAAAAGGTCCTCGGCGACGACGTTGCCGGTCTGATGCTGACGAACCCGAACACGGTCGGCATCTTCGACGAAAACATCCTCGAGATCACGAAACTCGTGCACGAGGCGGGCGGTCTGTGCTACTACGACGGCGCAAACACGAACGCGATCATGGGCGTCGTGCGTCCCGGCGATATGGGCTTCGACTGCATCCACCTGAACCTCCACAAGACGTTCGCCACCCCGCACGGCGGCGGCGGTCCCGGCGCAGGCGCGGTCGGCTGCAAGGAATTCCTGAAGCCGTTCCTGCCGCACTCCGCGCTGATGGAGATGCCGGGCAGGCTGCAGGTCCGCGCGTTCATGGGCAACTTCCTCGTATGCGTCCGCGCGCTTGCGTATGTGATGACGCTCGGCCGCGAGGGCATCCCGGAGGCGGCGACCAACGCGGTCCTCAACGCGAACTACCTGATGCAGAAGATCAAGGGCACGTTCACGCCCGCGTTCGACCGCATCTGCATGCATGAGTTCGTGCTCGACCTTTCGCATTACGAGAAGGAGACCGGCGTTTCCGCGCTCGACGTGGCGAAGTCGCTGATCGACTACGGCATGCATCCGCCGACAATGTACTTCCCGCTGATCGTGCACGAAGCGCTGATGCTCGAGCCGACCGAAACGGAAAGCATCGAAACGCTCGACTGGGCGGCGGACGTGTTTAGGAAGCTCTACGAGCTCGGCAAAACCGATCCGGAATTCATGCACAACGCGCCGCATCACACCCCGATCGGCCGTCCGGATGAAGTCAAGGCAGCGCGCAACCCGATCGTGCGCTACACCTTTGCATGATCGGGCGGATCGCAATCTATGAAAGCGAGGGGTTCGATCCCCATCGCAACCTTGCCATTGAGCAGCACCTGCTGGAAACCGTTTTAGGCGGGTGCTGCCTTCTTTATCTGTGGCAGAACGAGCGCACGGTCGTGATCGGCAGGAACCAGAACGCCTGGGCGGAATGCCGCACGACACAGCTTTTCGGCGACGGCGGCAGGCTTGCGCGGCGGCTTTCCGGCGGCGGCGCGGTCTATCACGATCGCGGGAACCTGAACTTCACGTTCCTGATGCGCGAGGAGGACTATGACCTCAGCCGCCAGCTTTCCGTGATCCGCAGGGCGTGCGCGCTCTGCGGGATCGAAACGGAGCTTTCGGGCAGAAACGACGTCCTCGCTTCCGGACGCAAGTTCTCCGGCAACGCGTTCTATCATCACGAGGGGCGCGCCTATCACCACGGCACGCTGCTCATTGACGTCGACGCAAACGCCATGGGACGCTATTTAAGCCCATCGAAAGCAAAGCTTCAGGCCAAGGGCGTGGAAAGCGTGCGTTCGCGGGTGGTGAATCTAAAAGAGCTGAACCCCGCGATCACCGTCGACATGCTGAAAGCCGCGATGAAACAGGCTTTCCGGGAGGTCTATGACCTTCCGCTCTGTCCCCCGCCCGTCCTCGACGAGGCGCGGATCGAAGAACTCACCGCACACTACGCAAGCGACGCGTGGCTTTTCTGGCAAAAGCTGCCGTTCACGCTCCGCTGCGAACAGCGGTTCCCCTGGGGCGGAATCGAGCTGCAGCTCTTTGTCGATCGCGGCGTGATCCAAAGCGCCGCCGTCTACACCGACGACATGGACCCGGAAACCGCGCCGACGCTCCGGGAAGCGCTCATAGGCTGTCCCTTTTCCCTTACCGCGCTCAAAGCGCGCATCGAACCCCTCCCGCACGCGCGGGATCTCATTCAAATGCTGACGGAACAGGAGATTTAATATGTACGATTTTGATCTGATCGTCGTGGGCGGCGGCCCCGGCGGATACGAAGCGGCGCTGCATGCCGCAAAGCTCGGTCTCAAAACCGCGCTCATCGAAAAGGACTTTGTCGGCGGCACCTGCCTGAACCGCGGCTGCATCCCGACGAAAGCGCTGCTGCACGCATCCGGCGTCTATGAGGAAGCGAAAAACGGCGCGGCGCTCGGCGTTTCCTGCGAACCCGCGATCGACCTCAATGCGGTCTACGCCTATAAGCAGCAGGTCGTGGAAAAGCTGCGCGGCGGCGTGGAAGGGCTTCTGAAGAGCGCGAAGGTCGCCGTGATCAAGGGTCTCGGCACGCTCAAAGCGGAACACACGGTGACCGTCGGCGACGCGACCTATACCGCGGAGAACATTCTCCTTGCGACGGGCTCCGTGCCCGCGCGTCCCCCGATCCCGGGTCTGGACCTTGACGGCGTTCTGACCTCGGACGAGCTTCTCAACGGCGTTACGCCGTTCAAGTCGATCGTCATCATCGGCGGCGGCGTCATCGGCATGGAGTTTGCGACGTTCTTCAACGATCTCGGCGTCGAGGTGACCGTGGTCGAAGGGCTCGACCGGCTGCTGCCGCTCCTCGATAAGGAGCTCGGGCAGAACCTTTCCATGATCATGAAAAAGCGCGGCGTGAAGATCTTCACGGGCGCCATGGTCAAGTCGGTCACCAAGACCGGGACCGGACTTTCGGTCAACTTTGAGTCCAAGGGCGCGCCCGCAAGCGCCGAAGCCGAGGTCGTGCTCTGCGCGATCGGCAGACGTCCGTATACCGACGGGCTGTTCGGCGAAGGCGTTGCGCTTGAAATGGAAGGCAGACGCATCAAGGTCAACGAGAAGTTCGAGACCTCGATGCCCGGCGTCTACGCGATCGGCGACGTTTCGGCGAAGATCCAGCTTGCGCACGTTGCGACGGCGCAGGGACTCTATGCGGTCAACGAGATCGCGGGCAAGGCGAACGGCGCGGACCTTTCGATCGTGCCGAGCTGCGTCTACACGCGCCCGGAGATCGCCTCCGTCGGCATGACCGAGCAGGAAGCGAAGGACGCGGAGATCCCCGTGAAGGCCGGCAAGGTCACGATGTTCTCTAACGGCAGAACCGTGATCGTGAACGGCGACCGCGGCTTTATGAAGGTGCTCGCGCACGCGGAGACGAGAAAGATCCTCGGCGTGCAGATGATGGGCGTGAACGTCAGCGACATGATCGGCGAGCTCGGGCTTGCGATCGCAAACGGTCTGACGCCCGAGGACCTTCTCAAAGCAATGCGTCCGCACCCGACCTTCGAGGAAGCCCTGACCGACGCGTTAAGAGATCTTTCGGCAAAGCTTGGTTAAAAGTTCAGCATGGAAAGCTCCCCCCGCGGGAGCTTTTTTGTTTGCGCGGATATTGCCTTTGCCTCGAAAAAAGTGTATACTATTTTTAATCGCGGGAGTGCGGAACATGCCGCATTCGCGCGTTCGGGGAGATTTCAGTATGGACAGAAGAGTCAAACGGCATCGATTCCATCAAAGCTGCATGACCGTAATCCGGGTCGTGCTCGGTCCGCTGGTCCGGCGAATCTACGGATTTCGGATCGATCGCCCGGCAGCCGTCCCGGAGCCGTTTCTGGTGGTGGCAAACCATGTTACGGCGGCGGATCCGGCGCTGCTGCCGCAGTCGTTCAAACAGCAGATGTACTTTGTCGCAAGCGAGCATCTGATGCAGAAAGGGCTGCCCTCAAAGCTTCTGCGGTTCGTATTCGACCCGATCGTGCGCCGCAAGGGCGATTCCGCGGTCGCCGCCGTCAAGGAGATGCTCACCTGTCTCAAAAACGGGCAGAACGTGTGCGTGTTCCCGGAGGGGACCTGCTCCTTCGACGGAACCAACTCGCCGATGCTGCCTACGATCGGACGCCTTGCGAAGACCGCGGGCGTGACGCTGGTGACCTACCGGTTCGAGGGCGGCTATTTCACCCTGCCCCGCTGGGGACGCGGGATCCGCCGCGGATCGTTCCGCGGACATATCGTAAACACGTATGCGCCCGAAGCGCTCAAATCGATGTCCGTTTCCGAGGTCAACGCGGCGATCGTCGCGGATCTCGACGAAAACGCCTATGCGCGGCAGGAACAGCTGCACGCGGTTTACAAAAGCAAATGCCGCGCCGAATATCTCGAAAGCGCGTTCTTCCTCTGCCCCGCCTGCAAACGGGTCGGCACAATCGAAACGCGCGGCGACGCGATCCGCTGCAGCTGCGGTCTTTCGGGAAGGCTCGACGAACAGTACCGGCTGATCGATCTGCCGGTGTCGACGCTTCCCGAATGGGACGCGCTCGCGCTTGCATGGCTCAAAGCGCATGCCGCCGATCCCGACTTCTCGTTTGCGGACGCGGACGCGGTCCTGTGGAAAAACGACGACGCGCACCGCAAAAAGCAGCTCTGCGCCGGTCCGATGCGCATGACGCGCGACGGCTTCTCGGTCGGAGACCGCGCCTTTGCGCTGTCCGACATCTCCGACATGGAGCTGGTGCGGCGGAACCTGCTCGTCTTCTCGACGCGCGACGCGCACTATCAGGTCAGCGGACGCCCCTCGCTCAACACCCGCAAATATATGCTTCTGTATCACATCCTGAAAGGAACCGAATCATGAATTACACCGCATCCAACACCTCGCTCTGGAGCCTGATCATTCAGGCAGGGCTCATCGCCGCTTTTCTGCTGCTGGCAAACGTGCTGCGCCGCAAGGTGCCGTTCTTCAAACGCTCGCTGATGCCGACGGCGGTGCTCGCGGGGTTTCTGTTTCTGATCCTGCGCACCGCGGGGCTCTTCATCTTCAAGGCGGAAACGCTCGAACAGCTTCCGTACAATCCGTTCGACACGACGATCCTCGAGATGATGACCTACCACGGCATTGCGATCGGCTTCATCGCGCTGTCGCTGCGCGTCACGAAAAAGGACGAAAGTGCCAAAGGCGCGCTGACCGCGCCGAAGAGCGGCGCGCTGATCGTGTCCACGTACCTTGTGCAGGGGCTTGCCGGGCTTGTGATCTCGCTGCTCCTCTACTATCTTTTCTTCCGCGCAGATTCGCCGGTGTTCGCGGCAAGCGGCATCCTGCTGCCGATGGGCTACGGACAGGGTCCCGGACAGGCGAACAACATCGGCAATTCGTTTGAAGCCCTCGGGCTCAACGGCGGACGCTCGTTCGGTCTGGCGATCGCCGCCGCGGGCTATCTCTGCGCGTGCATCGTCGGCGTGATCTACATCAACGTGCTTGCGCGCCGCAAAAAGCGCGAACGCGCCGCGCACGAGGAGCTTTCCGGCTCGGTCGTGACGGTCGGGGACTTTCAGGACGAAAACGAGATCCCGATCGCGGAATCGCTCGACAAGTTCTCGGTGCAGTTTGCGCTGGTGCTGCTGGTGTACCTCATCACCTTCCTGGTGAGCTGGGGCATCGATTCGCTGATCACCGGACTTGCGCCGGGCGTTGCAAAGACCGTTTCGCCGCTGCTGTGGGGATTCAACTTCATCATCGGCACGCTGATGGCGATGCTCACCCGCAAGGTTTTGGGCGTCTTCCGCAAGACGAAGGCGATGACGCGCCAGTACCAGAACAATTATCTTTTGAGCCGCATCTCGGGACTTGCGTTTGACCTGATGATCGTCTGCGGCATTGCAAGCATCAACATCGAAGATCTTTCGGGGCTTTGGGTCCCGTTCGCGCTGATGGCGGTCGCCGGCGGCGCCGTGACCTTCGTGTGGCTCCGGTGGCTTTCCAAAAAGATCTATCCGAACTACGCCGAGGAAGCGTTCGTATCCATGTACGGCATGATGACCGGCACGATCAGCTCCGGCGTCATGCTGCTGCGCGAGATCGATCCGAACTTTAAGACGCCCGCCGCGAACAATCTGCTGACCGGCAGCGCGTTCGCGATCGTGTTCGGCGCGCCGATGCTGGTGCTCGTCGGACTTGCGCCGCAGTCGCTTGTCAAGACGTGGATCACGCTGGGTCTGCTCGTCGCCTACCTCGCCCTGCTTCTGGTGTTCCTGCTCGCGGTTCGCAAAAAGAAAGCCGCGCAGGAGGAACCCGCCGCGGAC
>CADAPG010000061.1 GCA_902789675.1 uncultured Eubacteriales bacterium | reverse complement strand
TCCGCTTCGGTGACCGTGTATTCTGCGGTGAATTCTTCGCTTGCACCCGGTGCGAGGCTCGCGATCGTCCATTCGTCGCTCGTCAGTTCATCCTTCACGACGATGTTCGTGATCGTCAGGTTGCCGTCGTTCGTTACCGTGATCTTGTAGGTGATCGTCTCGCCCAGCACGTACGCTTCGCCGTTTGCCGGAGTCGAAGTCGTCTCCTTCGTGATCGTGATATGGCCCTTCGGATCTTCCGTCGGTTCCGGATCCTCGCCCGGCTCGACCGGTACGTCAGGATTCTCCGGATCGGGGCTGTCGCCCGTTGCGGTTGCGACGTTCACAACTTCGCCGTTGAGGATGTCCGCTCGCCGGTCAGTGCGTCGGTGACCTCGATGTTCGTGATCGTCAGGTTGCCGTCGTTCGTTACCGTGATCTTGTAGGTGATCTTCTCGCCCAGCACGTACGCTTCGCCGTTTGCCGGAGTCGAGGTCGTCTCCTTCGTGATCGTGATGTGACCGTTCGGATCTCCAATGTTCGCGGTTGCGCTTGCCTCCTTCTCCAGCTCGCCGACTTTCGCCGTAACCGTGTTGGTGAAGGTGCCCGCAAGGACATCCGCTTCGGTGACCGTGTAGGTCGCCGTGGTCGTTACCGTCTCGCCCGCAGGTACGTTCTCAAACACACTCTGCGCAAGCGTGACGCCTTCGATCTCCGTAAAGGTGATCGTTCTTGCTTCATTATAGATATTGGTCGCGGTGATCTCAAACGTGATCTCCGTGCCGAGCGCGTACTTCGCATCGCCGACCGTCTTGGAGACTACCATATCGTCCGGGATCGGATCGTCGCCGGGTTCCGTACCGTCGGTGATCGTCAGCGTGCCCGGAATGACGTTGAACTTAATGTTCGTGAAGTTCGGGGACGTTGCCGCGAAGTCAGCTTCCGTCATCGCCATGGTGTAAACACCAACGAGCGTGCCCTTTGCCGTTGCCTTCTCACCGGTCTGACCCGGTTCGGCCGTGATCGTGATCGTGCTGTCGTACTCGCTGTACTCGTAGCCGTTGACGCTCCATTCGGTACCGTTGTAGACCTTCTTGTCGTTGAAGCCCGTAACGGTGATCACGTATTCATCCGTGATCGGCGTGATGTCGAGGTAACCGTCTACGACGACGACCTTGATGTTGCTGTAGTTCTCGGACGTCACCGTGAAGTCTGCTTCCGTCAGGCCCATGTCGTAGTCGTGACCGTGATCGTCTTCTCGCCGACGTCAGTGGTGTAACCCGTCACGGACTGCTCTGCCGCGTTGTACACCTTGCTGTCGTGGTTACCGGTGATCGTTACGGTCACTTCGTCCGTGTTCGGATTGATCGTCAAGGTGCCGGGGACAGTGGTAACAACATAATAGGAAGGAATTCCCGCCGCGTTCGCGTCAGCCTGATAGGTCTGACTGTCGACGTCCGGACCGATGGTCAGCGGATCGCCGATCGCATTGCGGATTGCCGCCTCGTCGGAAGCAAGCGCGCCGGTCAGCGTATAGGAGCCGGTCAGCGTCGTTCCGTCATATTCCTTGCTGTCCGTCTCTGCCGTGATCGTCAGCGGCAGAGTGTAGTAGATTTTGATGATGTTGCCTTCGGTCTTGACCGTGATCGTCTGCGTGGGATCATAGTTATTGACCGTCAAAACCTTCTCTTGATAGAGCAGTTTTGCCGTTGCTGTGAACTCCGTACCAAACTCGGCCTGACTCTCATCCGTTGCAAACGGCGTCTCCTGACCGAGGAGATAATGTTCGACCACGACCGGGTAGCTGTTGACCGACCACACCGCATAAAGAGTGGTCTCCGTGTCGACGGTGAACTTGTTGGTGAAGTCCGCTTCGTCCGCATACGCCACAGTCGTGCTGCCCGCTTCGGTCGCCCAACCGAGGAACGTATGTCCTTCATACTCGAACTCATTCGGCTTCAGGCTCTGTTCCACATCGTAGATGAACTCCTGATTGTCCATCGTGCCGGTCGCGTCTTCCGCGTTCTTGTCAAAGTGCACGACGTACTGGATCGGCTCGAACTCGACATACAGCTTTGCGTCGGTGTTCTTCATCGTGAAGGAACCGCCGTTTGCCAGCGTGATCGTCGGATAGTTTTCGGGATCATCCGTATGATGCGGGAACGACTGCGTGATCGGATTTCTCGAAACGATCACCTTATAGCCGTCGATCGCGGCGACATTGACGGTCACTACGTTATCAACAGACGCGTTGAAGTATGTGACGTTGCCTTCCGTCGTCGGAACCAGCGTTCTGCCGGAAGCCGTGAGCGTTACCGCCGCACGCGCAGCGTCCTTATGATCCGTTCCGTCGAGATTCGTCTCGAGGAAGATCTGCTGCGCCGCTTCGATATAGATATAATGGTAATCCCATTCGTTTACATAATACGGACGGAAATACAGCGTTGCCTGACCGTCTTCATCGGCGGTGACGATCTTGTCGCCCCAGCCTTGCGGTCCGAAGTAACCGTTATTGGTGCCGTAGGTCGAAGTGATCTCGCCGTTGACCTTGCTGACGACCTTGATGTGATCACCTTCGCTGTAATTGACGCTCGTGCTGAATTCCAGCGGATCATCCTTCGTCTGCGTCAGCTTCTTCGTTTCGCCGGTCGTGAAGTTGATGACCCAGTATTCGATCTCGACCCAGTGCGCATAGAGCGTCATCGGTTCGGTCACTTCGTCGGTTTCGAAGTTCCACTCGACTCCGCCTTCCGGCTCGGTATACCAACCGACAAACTGCCACAGATACGCCTGCCAGTCGATGGGCTTGCGGATCGGATCGGGCGTCGGTTTTGTGATCTTACCTGCATCATTCGGACGCTGATCCGCGGGCTTATCCTCCGCGGGCGCATCTGCATAGTTCAGGTCGAACTGTACAAGCAGCTCCTGCCAGACCGCGTAAAGCGTAACCTCACCGTTCTTTTCTGCGGTCAGATTGCTGACTTCCTCCTGATCCGTATAGGTCGCCGTCGTTGCGTTCGGGTCGGTGCTCCAACCGAGGAACTTATAGCCCGTGCGCGTGAACCCGTTCTGATTCAGGGCCTGCGCCACATCGTAGACGAACTCCTGATTGTTCATCGTGCCGGTCGCATCGTCCGCGTTCTTATCAAAGATCACGGTGTAATGATACGGCTCCCAGATTGCGTACAGGTAGTCGTAGCCGCCGTTCGCATTCAACTGCTTTTCATCCGCCGCGACCTGCGAACCTTCATTATAACCAGTGCCGTTCCAGGTCAGGAACAGAACTCTGCCTTCGGTCCAAAGCGCGGAGTTGTTCTTGTCCCAGCCCTTGAAATCGTAGCCGGTACGCGAATGCACGTCATATGTGCCGGTGCCGAGTACCGGGATATCGACCGCCTCGTTGATCTTGATCGTTTCGTACGGGCCGTACGGTCCGGGCAGCGATTCATCCAGCGGTCTACCGTCTCTGCGGACGTATTCCTGACCGTTGCCGTTGCCGTACCACCAGATGAACGTGTTGGTCGGCTGCTCCAATTCGGTAAAGACCGCTTTGAGCTCGATCAGATAGTGCATTTCAAGCGGTTCCGTCGAAACACGCGTGATCTGCGCATCGTCCGCGTTGATCGTGAACGTCGATCCCGCAAAGACGATCTGGCTCGTTTCTGCCCAGGATCCTTCGGGGTTTTCTACCTTATTGGTACCGTTCCACTTCAGCACGACCCAGTGCGAGAACTGCATGCCCTCCGGGATCTCGGAAGGAGCGGGCTTCGCGGTAACAAACGCCTGGTCGACATAGATGTGGCTGTCCTGCACATCGGCGTACTCGACACCGTCCGGATTGACATACTTGACGCCGATACCTTCCGCGCCTTCGAGCACCTTTCTCCACTGACCGTAAACGTCAAGGCGCTTATTGACCCAGAAACGGTTCGCGTCCTTGCAGACCGTATAGCCGACGCCGTAGATGCTGTCCGGCTCGGTGGGGGTGTTCACATAATCGTACGGCGTCCGGACGTTGGTATCGTTCAGAACGTAGCTGGACGCATTGAAGGGCTTTGTGAAATTCGAGTCGAGGAACCAGCCGACGAACTCATACCCTTCACGCGTGCCGGTCGGCGCGCTGACCGTGCCTCCGTAGTTGATACGGAAGCACATGACCTGATCGTCGGAACCCCAGTACAGCGTCGTATCCGACGTCGGTACGTTCGGATGCATGAACACACGGATCTGCGTGCGGTTCCACTTAGCATAGACCGTGACGCCGTCGACCGGCATGGTTTCGAATTCATACGACGTGGTGCACGCTTCGTCGATGTACCAGCCCGCGAAGGTGTAGCCCTCCTTGGTGGGTTTGAAGCCGGTGTATCCGCTCGGATTGAACGGATCGTAGTTGAATTCGGAGACAGCCTCCAAGTACGCGATCTGCTTGCCGACGCTTGCGCTGCCCGGAAGCGCATTATGCGCGGGCGTTTCGTCGGTGTCGATTACATTGTTGCCGTCATAGCAGGCGCCGTCCAGGAAGATGATGTCGTACTTGGAACGCAGATAGTAGAGGTCTGCCGTACCATGGAAGAACGGCGTTCTGTTGTTTGACTCAAACTCGGCTGCCGTCCACCAAATATTGACTGTATCACCTTGTGAATATCCAAAAGTACTATCATCTTGATGACAGGTACCGTTTATATGTGCCGCATAACGATCATACCCAATCAGCGCGATGAAGTCCTCTTCATAGGTTATGAAGTTATACTGCGAATAAGTAGAGGAATACTTCTTGAAATTGATTCCGTTATACGTCGTGTCGTACGCTTCACCTTCCGCCACTTCCACATAGAAGTTGAGGTTCTGGTTTTGCGATGAAATCTCTACGCCTTCGAAGCTTACATCTTCCCACGGCATGATCTCAATGACCGTCAGTACGTAATATCTGCTCGGATCATTCGGATATGTACTGAAGTACGAACCGTTCAACGGCTCCCATGTAACGCCGTACAGGTCGCCGCCCTGCACAAAGTGCGAGATAATGCTTGCTTCGTAGTAATCTGTGACCGTTATGGTGTTTGCGTTGCGATGGTAATAGTAACCGTTACCATATTGATTGTACCTATACCACGTGCCGTTATACTGGAAGCCCCACTGAGTACCTCCATCCCAAATCCCAAAGTTGTGTCTGGTCAATTTGATGTAACCGAGTCCCTCAACATAACCGTACAGCGCAGTATCGTTATTGTTGGGATTGTTGACTCTGGAATAGGTATATGTAGTAAACGTCAGCGTATACTGGTTACGGTTGTAGTAAACGTTGACGACCGTATCGCCGGTGATGGAGACCGTCTTTGTTCCGAGATCGTCGTGATCGTAGGCAAAGCCCTTCAGCTCCGGATACGCCGCCGCCGTATAGGAAGTGCCGTTGACAATCGCATATGCGTCTCTTCCGGTACCGGCATGGGTAACGTCCGGCGTTGCGCCGACCGTCGCGTTCTCCACCGTGACCGCCTCGACGAAGTCGTAGCCGTCGCGCGCAAGATTCTGCTTCCAGATCAGCACGGTATAGACCGCGTTCTCGTTCGGGATCCAGTTTGCGTACAGGTGAACGTCGTCCGTGATGGTTCCGCCAAAGACATATGCCGTTGCGCCTTCGTTGACCGTCCAGGTACCGTCCGTTGCGATGGTCACCTGAGACGCTTCATACCATGCGTCGAAGGTATAACCCTGACGTTCCATGACGCCCGGATCCTGCGTTTGCGTCTGTTCAGGTGTGCCTTGACTCTTGATGAACTGCGGCGCTTTGTAGGTTGCGCCCTTGCCCTCGTGGAACACGAGCCAGTGACCTGCCGGCAGGTTGACGCCAAAGACGATATCGCCCGTGATCTGAATAGGAGTTTCGTTTTGATAGATTTCCTGCGCTTCGCCGACGATGTTGCTTTCGCCTTCCTGCAGAATCCAGCCCTCGAAGTTATGGGTGGTGTCCGGCGACGTGTAAACCATGTTGACGGTGTAATCTGCCACATTCGTTCCCGCATCGGTACGGATCGAGACTTCGTGCGTTCCGAGGGAGACGCCGTCCACATCGAGATAATTGACATAATAGGAATAGAACAGCATCGCGTAGTACGTGACTTCGCCGTTCTCACCGGAAAGCGCATGCACTCTGGTTCTGACGTCACCACGAACCTCGCTGATGTTCATACCCATGATGATCTGATTGTTTTCATCATACGGAACATAATTCGGATCGGTCGTCCAGCCGCGGAACACGGAGTTTGCAGGCGCATTGCCTACACCGGGATCATAAACGATCTTAACGATTTCCTCGTCGGTGTCGCGATCCTTGACGTACATCGTCGCGATGTCCTCGCCATCCGTGCTGTTCTTGAAGTGCACGGTCAGGATCGGATCTACCTCCGCGTCGACAATGTAGACGGAGAAGGAGGAGGAGGAGAAGCTGCCGCCGTTCGGCGATGCAGCGCCCATCAGGGACATCGTGCCGTTCGCGTTCTCGTGATAGATGGAGAAGTATTCACCCTGGAGGACACGGCCGGTGTTGATGCTGACGCGGACCTTGCCTGCGTTGCTCGGCTCGATCTTATTGCCGTCGACGTCGTAGAAGCTGATGTCGACCGCGACTGCGTCAACAACGATGCGGCCGGTGTTCGACGCCTGCTTTGCAAGGGACAGCGCGGTTTCGTCGCTGACAGCGGTGAGCACCATCTTCGTGCCTGCCGGGAAGACGCCTTCCGGAGCGGTTGCGTTGACCGTCACGCCGTTGCTCGCCGTGCCGTTGAAGCTCTGCGCGGGCATTTCGACGTTCGGAATGTAGTCGCCTTCGTATTTTGCGGTGATACGCATCGCGCCCTTGACGATCGTTTCCTCGGTGACGCGCGCGCCGTCCTCGGCATACCAGCCGATGAACGCTCTGCCTTCCACTTCGGGCGCTTCGGGCAGCGTGCCGATCGGTTCGCCTTCGTTGATCTCGAAGCGAGCTACGATCTTATCTTCCGCATCCACGAATACGACCGGGAACGAAATCACGATTCCGGGGTTCTCCGGATTTTCGGGATTCTCGGGATTCTCCGGGTTCTCGGGGTTCTCGGGATTCTCCGGGTTCTCGGGATTCTCCGGGTTCTCGGGATTCTCGGGATTCTCGGGATTCTCGGGGTTCTCGGGATTCTCCGGCTCAGTGGGTTCATCCTGTGCGAAGCTGCAGATGATGAACGCAGAGAAAGACGACGAACGGAAGCTGCCGCCCTTCGGCGTTGCAGAACCCATCAACTGGAAGTTGCTGTCGCCGATCTGGTGGTAGATCTTGAATACGTCGCCTTTCAGTTTATCTCTTGTTGCCAGACGAACCTTGACCTGTCCGTTCGGCTGGATCTTGTTGCCGTCCGCATCGCGGAAAATGATATCGACCGCGGCTGCATCGACGACCTCTTTGCCGGACGCGCGACTTGCAAGCTGCTTCGCTCTGTCCTTGGAGATCGCGGAAAGATGCATCGTCGTTCCCTTCGGGAATACGCCTTCGTCGACGGACGCGCTGATGATCACGCTGTCGGTGCTTGCGCGGAACGCCTGTGCCGGCATTTCGACCGCATCCTCAGGCTGCTCGAGGTCCTCCGGGTTTTCCGGCTGCTCGGGATCCTCCGGGTTTTCCGGATTTTCCGGGTTCTCGGGGTTTTCCGGATTTTCCGGGTTCTCGGGGTTTTCCGGATTCTCCGGATCTGCCGGGTTCTCCGGGTTTTCCGGATTCTCCGGTTCCGCCGGGTTTTCCGGTTCCGCCGGGTTTTCCGGTTCCGCCGGATTCGTCGGCTCTGCCGGATTCTCCGGTTCCGAGGGATTCGTCGGAATCTCCGGATCGCCGATCAACCCGCCGGGAGCAGGCTCGTCGCCGGACTCGTCTTCGCCGCCGCGATTGATCACAACCGCATCGCCTGCGCCGACATTGTCCGCTACGGTTTCAGCAACCGCTGCCACAGGCAGCAGCTGAAGCACCATCACGATCGCTACAATGATCGCAAGGGTACGTCTGCTGAAAAGGATCTTGTTCAGTGTAGACATGTCACTTTTCCTCCGTACTGTTTTCATGACTGCTGAATACTATAAGAGATTTCTCCCGGGTTTTCCCGGGACTGCATATCTGTACCTATAGCATGGGTATGATAATATCCTTACGTATTATAAAGGAAAATGTAAAGGATTGCAAGTGAATTTTAAAGAATATTTTGTAAATATGTGCGGTTTTCCACGCAAACCACAAGATATTGTGATTTCACCCGCTGTTAGCAAAAATATATTATATGGTATATTATTAACTCTTGATTTTCGGCGTTTTGGCGCTTCGTTTACATGCCTGACCCGGAATTTTTGCGGACCGATCGTCTCCTGTGGTGTATCTGTCTGAGACGAATTCCGAGCCGCTTTTTCAGCATATCTCTAAAGAAAAGCAAAACAAAAAGAACGGTTACCCGTTCTTTCGTTTATATATGGTCGGTTACCCGTTCTTTCGTTTATATATGGTCGGTTATTCGTTCCCGACAATGGTGCGATAGATGCGATCGAGATCCTCGCGCGAGTAATAATGGATGATCAGCTTGCCCTTGTCCTCGCTGCCCTGTACGGACACCTTGGTGCCGAGCTCCGCGCGCATACGATGCATGGCGTTGCGGAATTCCGGCGTCGGCTCCGGCTTTTCCTTCTTCTTTCGCTTCGGCATTTCGGCAAATCGCAGCTCGTCCTCAAGACGGCGCACCGACCAATCGCCCTCGACGCATTTTTCCGCCATGTCCATCTGGATCCGCGGATCGCCGACGCCCGCCAGCATCTTGCCATGCCCCGCCGAAAGACGTCCGTCCTTGATCAGCTTCTGCACGGACTTCGCAAGCGTTAAAAGACGCAGCGAATTTGCGATCGCCGGACGGCTCTTGCCCACGCGTTCGGATACTTCCTCCTGCGTCAGGTCATGCTGCTGCATGAGAAGACGGATCGCCGCCGCTTCTTCGATCGGGTTCAGATTCTCGCGCTGAATGTTTTCGACGAGCGAGATCTCCATAACGCGCCGTTCTTCTTGACAAGGATCGGCTGCACGACGCCGTGCCGCTTGATCGACGACGCAAGCTCCGCAAGCTTTTCCGGATCGAACGTCTTGCGCGGCTGATTCGGATTCGTGTCGATATCATACAGATTGACTTCGATCTTACCCTGCGTCTCCTGTTCCGGCGCTTCGATCTCGTCCAGAAGCGCGTCCAGCCCGCGCCCGAGCCCTTTATTCTTCACTGCCATTTTGTGCCTCCCGTTTGATAAATTCCTCTGCCAGATTGCCAGATTGGTATACGCCTTTGCGCCGATGTTGCGCGAATCGTAAAGCGTGATCGGCAAACCGTGGCTCGGCGCTTCGCTCATGCGGACCGAACGCGGAATGATCGTGTTGTATACCTTCTCGCGGAAATACTTCCGCACCTCCTCGACGACCTGTACGCACAGATTGAGACGCGATGAGAACATCGTCAGCACAACGCCCTGGATATCGAGCCTGCCGTTCAGGTTCCTGCGAACCAGACGCACCGTGTTCATCAGCTGTGACAAGCCTTCGAGCGCATAGTATTCGCACTGGATCGGTACCAGCAGCGAATCCGAAGCGGCGGTCAGCGCGTTCAGCGTCAGCAGCCCGAGCGACGGCGGACAGTCGATGAAGATGAAATCGTACCGATCCTTGATCGGCTCCAAAGCCTGCTTCAGGCGCATTTCGCGCGCCATCATCGACACGAGCTCGACCTCCGCGCCCGCCAACTCGATCCGCGACGGCATCACGTCGAGCTTTTCGATCATTGTCGGTCGGATCGCGTCTGCCGCTGCGACTTCGTCGATCAGCACGTCATAGCTGCACGGAAAGTCCTTCTTCTTGGTCACACCCAATCCGCTTGTACTGTTTCCCTGCGGATCGAGGTCGATCAGCAGAACGCGTTTGCCCTTCTGCGCAACGCATGCGCTGAGATTGATCGCGGTCGTCGTTTTTCCGACGCCGCCTTTTTGATTTGTAATAGAAATGATCTTGCCCATACCTGCTCCTTTACCGCACTATTATAACGTAGCGTTCTGTATTTTGCAATACCGTTCTGTCGATTTTACATGTTTCACGGGAAACATTTTTATGCACGCCTGCACCGATGTTTCACGTGAAACAAAGAAGGAGCCGCATCTCTGCGGCTCCGTGGATTAAAATGACGTTATTCGGATTTCTTCGCTTTTGTCGGCGCTTTCTTGACGGCGGGCGTCGGTTTCTTCGCTGCGGGCTTGTCCGTCGCAGGCTTTGCGGTGCGAATCGCGCGTCTGCGGACGGGCTTCGGCTCCTCATCCGGAAGTCCGAGCAGGTTGCGATACAGCTCCATATACTTGCGCGCGGAGACTGCCCAGGAGAAATCCGTCTTCATTGCGCGCTTCATCAGCCGCGACCACATGGCGCGGTCATCGTACCAGTAGCCGACGGCGTGCTCGAGGACGTGCAGCATATCGTGCGCGTTATAGTCGTGGAAGCTGAAGCCGTTTCCGTCGTCCGTGTACCAGTTATACGGCAGGACGCTGTCGCGCAGACCGCCTGTTTCGCGCACGAGCGGGATCGAACCGTAGCGCATCGCGATCATCTGAGAAAGGCCGCACGGCTCAAACTGAGACGGCATCAGATAGATATCGCTCGCGGCATATACACGCCGCGCGATCTGCTCGTCGTGACGGAGGCAGCACACGAACCGCCCGGGGAAGCGATTCTGCGCATCGCGGAACGCATCCTCGAAATACTTGTCGCCCGTACCGACGATCGCCATCTGCACGTCCATGCGCATGATATCGTTCAGAACGCACGTGACGAGGTCCAGACCCTTCTGCGCGGTCAGTCGCGTGACCATTGCAATCAGCGGCACGTCGCGCTTCTGCAAGCCCAGTTCTTCCTGCAGCGCTGCCTTATCAAGCTTCTTGCCGGACGGATCCGCTGCGTTAAAATGAACGGGAATATGCATATCTGTGCTCGGATCAAACGATATTCCGTCTATTCCGTTCAGGATTCCGTACAATACATTCTGCCTTGCGCGCAGAAGTCCGTCGAGGCGTTCGCCGTAGTATCCGGTGCGGATCTCCTCGGCATAGGTCGGGCTGACCGTCGTGATGCGGTTTGCGAACACGAGCCCCGCCTTCATGAACGAGAGCAGTCCGTAGAACTCGAGGTTGTTCGGAGAGAAATATCCCTCGTTGAGCCCCAGCACGCTGTTGATACGGTGCCAATCGAAAATGCCCTGGAACTTGAGGTTGTGGATCGTGAACACGGTATGCACGTCACGATAGCCGTCGAGCGTGCGGTACTGGTCGTTCAGAAGCACCGGAATGAGACCGGTCTGCCAGTCGTTGCAGTGGATCACGTCCGGATAGTAGTTCATGTGCTTGAAGGATTCGAGCACGGCGCGGCAGAAGAACGCAAAACGGAAGCCCTCCTGCTCGTCGCCGGTGTAGATCTTCTCTCCCCCGAACATCGCAAGATTGTCGACGAAGTAGAACCTGACGCCGTCCTGCTCGAGCATGTCGATGCCGCAGAACACGGAATAGCTTCCGAGCTGCAGATTGAAATGACAGATGTGCTGCATCTTCAGGATGTAGTAATCGCCGATCTGCGTATACTTCGGCAGCATGACCGCAACCTCGGCGCCCTGCCGCACAAGCTCCTTCGGAAGCGAGCCGACGACGTCGGCAAGTCCGCCGGTCTTGATGTACGGGAAGCACTCGCTTGCCGCAAACAGAATTTTCATGATGATTCTCCTTTCGATGTGCTCACACGGTCAGGTTCTTGCGGAAGACGAGCGGTATGCCCTCATAGCCCGTAAGCTGTCTTCCCGCGTTGACGACAACGTTCTTGTCGAGAATGACGTGGTCGAGCATTGCGCCTGCGCGCACGGTCACGCCCTGCATCAGGATCGAGTTTCTCACGACCGCGCCGGCTTCCACCATGACGCCGCGGAACACGATCGAATTCTCGACCGTACCGTCGATCACGCAGCCGTCCGCCATCATGACGTTATGCACGCTTGCGTTCTCGCCGTACTTTGCGGCGAATTCGTCCTTGACCTTTGTATAGATCGGATGCCGCATGTTATAGAGATCCTTTGCGGCGGCCGCGTTCAGAAGCTCCATGCTGTGCATGAAGTAGGTGTTGATCGAGTCGATCCGCGCCACATAGCCGTCGTACCGCCAGCCCATGACCTTGAACTTCTTGTCCCGCGCAAGCGGCAGCAGCACCTCGCGGACGAAATCGATGTTTCCGCGCGAATAGGCTTCCTCGACCAGATCGTCGAAGAGGTCCTTGTCCATGATGGTCGCTTCGCAGGAGCGGAAATTGGAACGCGGATGATGCGGATTCCACTCCAGCTCCTTGACCGTGACGCCGTCGTCCTCGAACAGCAGCCGGAGATCGCGGTTCTGCTCTTCGGGGAAGAAGCGCGGATCCTCGTTGTACATGAAGGTGATGTCTGCGCCGCTCTCCCGGTGCTGTTTGATCAGCGCGTCGAACGTGGTGTTGAACAGGATATGGCTGCCGCACAGGATCAGATATTTCTGGTTGGAACGGCGCACATACTGCATGACGGAATGGAACGCGTCGATGTCGCCGCGGTAAACGCCCGTGTTGTCCTTGGTGGAAAACGGCGGGAGGAAAAACAGACCGTCGCGCTTGCGGTTCAGGTCCCATTCCTTGCCGGTGCCGAGATGGTCCATCAGCGAATGGTAGTTCCTCTGCGTGATCAGACCGATGTTGCGGATGCCGGAGTTCACGAGATTGGAAAGCGGAAAGTCGATGCAGCGATAGCGCCCGCCGAACGGGACCGCCGCGACCGCGCGCGAGATGACGAGATCGCGCATATAGGGATTGGCTTCCCCGGTAAAGATCAGACCGAATGCCTCCTGATTCATGCTTCCGCACCTCCGTTGATAAAGTGGTCGAGCGTTTCCGCGGTAACGACCGCGCCGCTCGGGATGACCGTTCCCGCCGGGACCTTCACGTCGATCCCGATCAGTGCGATATCGCCGGTGAGCCGGTTGTCGACCGTCTCGCCCTCTCTGAGCGGAACGCCGATCTGCACATTGTCGCCGATGACCGCGTTCTCACCGATGATCGCTTTCTTCACACTGCAGTTATTGCCGATCACCGCGTTCGGGAAGATGACGGAATCGAGGACCTGCGCCTCGGCTCCCACCTTTGCGCCGCAGAACAGAACGGTGTTCTGCACCGTTCCGCGCACCACGCAGCCCTCGGTCACAAGACTGTTCGTAATGCTCGCGTTCGCATCGGTATAATGCGGCGGCATGACCGGGTTGCGCGTGTAGATGCGCCATGCGGGATCGTTGAGATCCAGGATCGGTTCCTTGCCCAGAAGATCCATGTTCGCCTCCCAGAGGCTCTGGATCGTTCCGACGTCCTTCCAGTATCCCTCGAACGGATAGGCGACCATCTTTTCGCCTGCGTTCAGCATGCTCGGGATGATGTTCTTGCCGAAGTCGTTTTCGCTGGAAGGATCGTTGTCGTCGCGCTCCATATAGTCGCGCAGAAGCTTCCAGTTGAAGATGTAGATGCCCATCGAAGCGTTGTTGCTCTTCGGATTCTTCGGTTTTTCCTCGAACGAGACGATGTTGCCTTCCGCGTCGGTGTTCATGATGCCGAAGCGGTGCGCCTCCTCCATCGGGACCTTCAGAACCGCAATCGTCGCCGCGGCTTCATGCGCGACGTGATACTTCAGCATCTTCGTATAGTCCATCTTATAGATATGATCGCCCGAAAGGATCAGCACATAATCCGGGTCGTACTGATCGATGAATTCCCGGTTCTGCCAGATCGCATTTGCCGTGCCGCTGTACCAGCGTCCGCTCTTCTCCGTCATGTACGGAGGAAGCACGAACACGCCGCCGTTCGACCGGTCGAGATCCCAGTGCTGACCGGTGCCGAGGTAGGCGTTCAGTGCAAGCGGACGGTACTGTGTCAGAACGCCGACCGTGTCGATATCGGAGTTGACGCAGTTAGAAAGCGGAAAGTCGATGATCCGGTACTTTCCGCCGAAGGGGACCGCCGGCTTCGCCATGTTGGAGGTCAGTATGCCGAGACGGCTGCCCTGACCGCCGGCAAGCAGCATACAGACGATTTTCTTTTTCATCAGTTCTCTCCTTTCGGGGTGTTGGTTTTCGCAGGTGTAAACTTGAAGAATACGGCGCCGTATGCGGGCAGCTTGACCTGTAGGCGGTGACGGAACTTATTGAACGGCTCCTCGACCGTCTTCACCGGCTCGTTGAACGACATCCCGCCGCCGCCGAAGTACGGCGCGTCGGTCGAGAAGATCTCGGTGTAGGTGCCCGCCGCTTCGCTGCCGAGGCAATAATCGTCCCACGGGACCGGCGTGAAGTTGAACACGCACAGGATCGGATTGCCGTCCGCGTCCTTTCTTACGAACGCAGCGATCGAATGCACGGCGTCGTCCACCGCGATCCAGTCGAAGCCGTTCCAATCGTCGTCGCGCTGATAGAGCGCAGGCGTGCGGCGATAGAACTTGTTCATTTCGCGCACGAAGCACTGCATCTCCGCATGCTTCGGATATTCGAGCAGCATCCAGTCGAGCGATTCGTCGAAGCGCCACTCGATGAACTGACCGAACTCCATGCCCATGAACGTCAGCTTCTTGCCCGGATGCGACATCTGATAGGCGTACAGCAGACGGAGCTGCGCAAACTTCTGCCAATAGTCGCCCGGCATCTTGTTCAGCATGGAAAGCTTTCCGTGCACGACCTCGTCGTGCGAGAAGGCGAGGATGTAATGCTCGGAGAATGCGTACATGAGCGAGAACGTCAGCTTGTCGTGATGCCATTTCCGATAGAGCGAATCCATCTGCATATAGCGCAGCATGTCGTTCATCCAGCCCATGTTCCACTTGTAATCGAAACCGAGGCTGTCGTTGTGCTTGTTCGTCACGCACGGGAACGCCGTGCTCTCCTCGGCGATCATGATCTTGTTGCCCGGGATCTCCTTGACGGCGGCTGCGATCTTGTGGAACAGGTTGACCGCGTCGAGATTCTCCTTACCGCCGTACTGGTTCGGCAGCCACTCGCCGTCGTTGCGACCGTAATCGAGGTAAAGCATGCAGCTCACCGCATCGACGCGAAGACCGTCGATGTGGAACTCCTTGAGCCAATAGCACGCATTGGAAACGAGGAAGCTCTGCACCTGCGTACGGCCGTAGTCGAACAGCAGCGTGCCCCACTGCTTCATGTCGGAACGGCGCCAGTCGGGATGCTCATAGGTCGGCGTGCCGTCAAAGTACGCAAGCCCGTAGCTGTCGCGCGTGAAGTGCGCCGGAACCCAGTCCATGATCACGCCGAGACCTTTTTCGTGCGCGCGGTTGACGAAGTACCGGAAATCGTCCGGCGTGCCGTAACGCGTCGTCGGCGCATAGTAACCGGTGACCTGATAGCCCCAGCTCGGATTGAACGGATACGCCATCAGCGGCATGCACTCGATGTGCGTATAGCCCATGTCCGCCGCGTAGTCGACCAGCTCCGTCGCAAGCTCGCGATAGCCGAGCCCCTTGCGCCACGAACCGAGATGCACCTCGTAGATGTTCATCGGCTCGGTATGACGCTTCGAGCAGCGCTCGATGTACGCCTCGTCCGTCCACGGGAATTCGCCCGCTTCCCAGACCATCGAAGCCGTTCCGCCGACCTCGCAGCGCTGCGCGTACGGGTCCGCCTTCATCGAAACGTTTCCGTCCGGTCCCTGTACCGCGTACTTATAGAGCTGCCCCTCGTAAGCGATGCCGATCAGGATCTCCCAGACGCCGGTCGAGCCGACGGGATACATCTGGTCCGCATTCGGGTTCCATCCGTTCCAGTCGCCTGCGACGCCGACGCTTCTTGCGTTCGGCGCCCATACCGCAAAGCGCCAGACCGTCCTGCCGTCGTTTTCGACTTTATGACAGCCCAATGAACGGTATGCGGTTTTGGTGGTACCTTCATTAAAATAATAGAGTTCCTCATCCGTTAAATGCGACATAGTATTCACCTCGTTACCGGGTTTTCGGGATCACTCCCTCTCCCTATATTTACACGCTTATATCATATCATATCCTGTCGCTAAATAAAAGTATTTAGAGCCGTGAATTTATTGTAAAACCGTAAAAATCTTTACGGAATCGTTTTCTTTTTTCTCCGCATTGTGGTATACTGCAACAAAACAGGGAAAGGAGCGCGGTTTCCCGCCGCCGTGAGGTGAAACGCATGAAGGAAAATCAAAAGCGTTGGATCCTGCTCGGGAGCTTTCTGCTCGTGCTTGCGGCGGTCGCCGTTCTGCTTCCGCTGTTCTTTTCGGACAGCAAACCGAGGCTTTCCGTTTCCGAGCCGCGCACCGTCATCACGCCCACGCCGAAAGCCGAGGAGGAATCCGTGCGTATGCGCACGCCCGTTCCGCAGCCGACGCAGGCCGTCGTGACGCCCCGTCCAGTTTATCCGCGAAGCGCTGTCAATCTGCTGGTCAACGGCACGCCCCTGTTTGCGCTCGACAGCCGCGAGGTCGCCGAACAGCTCGTCTATCTGTATCTGGAGGAGTGCGCAAACGAAAACCTCGACGCAAACGCTTTTCTGCTGACGGCTTCGATCGACGCCGAGCTTGCCACCGTCCCGGCGGACGGCTCCGTGGAATACATCGAATTTGACGTCGCTCTGAACAAGCTGCGCAAAAACCGTTCCCTGATCCCCGTGCGCCGCACCGTTGAACGTGTCAACGTCCGCTCCGAAACGCCGGTCGAAACGAACGAAAACACTGCCCTGCTGCCGGAGGGCACGCGGATGTTCCGGCGTTACGGCGTCGACGCGCGCACGCTCGTTTTCACCGAAACGCTCTATAAGGACGGCCTTGCGATCTCCGAAACGGAAACGCTCAACACGCCCGTGCAGACCGGCATCGGTCGGTCGGTCCTGACCGGCACGTACAGCCTGTCGCCCGACGCGCCCGAAGGCGAACCGATCCCGAACGAGGGCAAGCGCGGACCGAACTCCGCGGCGCTGTCGTTCGTGAGTCCGATCCGCGGAACGCTCGTCGGCTGCTTCGGCATGCAGACCGGCGAAATGCGCTACGGCGTCGATTTTTCCGCCGCGCCCGGAACGCGCATTCTTGCGCCGGAATCCGGCACGGTCATCTTCCTCGGGGAACGTCCCGGCTACGGCTACGTTATCGAGATCCGGCACGAGGACGGCTTCGTCTCCCGTCTCTCCTGCGGCGCCGCTCCGAACATCTTCGATCTTGTTCTCGAACGGCACGTCACGAAGGGCGAAACGATCGCGCAGCTGCCGCAGGTCGAGGGCGAAACGGAATCGATCCTGCATTATGAACTGCTCATCGACGGCATCCCCTATAACCCGCTGTTCTATCTGCCCGAACCGTGATCCCAAAATACAACAGCGCTGACGGACCGTGGGAGGCGCATCAGGAGCTTTTCCGGCAAAGAATACCGCACGGCAAAAAGCATTCAAGGTGACTCTTGACAGATATTTTAGGATAACCATCTTGACGGTGACGAGACTAACTATTAAAAGTCAAGACCCAAATAGGTGAGTTTGAAGATTATTTGAAAGTTCATCGCCGCCCATGATAAACAGCCTGCAAGTGCAGGAAAAAGGCAAGCGAAGGCGATGAAGGGAACAGGTTAGTCATAAAAGGAGGCGGTTTTCTTATGAAAAGGATATTGATTTTTATGTGTTTGGCATTTCTTTTGGTTAGCTGTACTGCAGGATATTACGGGTCATCTAAGCTTTTTGTGAATGATAAGGATTCGGGTCTTCCGGATGTTTATTTTGATGAAGATAGTATTCGTCTGCCCGTAATTGGCGTTCTAAAGTGTGAGCAGATGGGAGGAGAGGATGCTGACTCTATTCAAAGCGTTTTTAGAAATATCAAGATTCATGATAAAGTATTCCATTATGATATTGAAAACCATATCCTATCATTGAAAACACAACAGCAATCAGCGCCCATAGTGCTTCTTTCTGAACAGGATGGACCAAGCAATGTGAACTGGTTGGACGCAGAGATTTTTGTGGATTATTCTACACTAGAAAATATTCTTGACGCTGCAGGAATCCTTGTGGATATCAGAATTGACTGGGAAAATGAACGTATTTACATTGATACTCTAGGTGACGAGTCTGGTGTCAGAGGAGGGGAGGGTGTCAAGACGGTTAGCGTGAAAACGAAAGACGAGTGATGATGTATGGCAAGCCAAGAAATCCCGCGCGATAAGCGATTACATATGCGTATATTATGGATAGGAGCAATGTATTTTTACATTGGACTAAACTATTTTATAAGCGGGGCTTTACAACCAAACGCCTATTCCAAGCGGTTATGCTTCTCTCTTGGCGGAAGTATGATAATTATGGCGTTACTGTCTTGGATCCTGGAAAGGAGAAAGGAGATGTGCTCAATAGTATATGTAATTCTTATTACTATAGTTTATTTTGTGCACATTCCTATATTGCTAAAACTAGGCAATATAATACAGTACCTCATACTTGAATACGGTGTTGAATTAAGTATCATCAGTATTGTGATGCTAATATTAAAACACCATTGGAACACAAAGGGGAACACAAAGGGACGGTTCCGTCGTGTTGGATAAATTTGAGTGAGCGTTGAAAAGGTGCGATCCGCAATGTTTGAATTGCAGACCGCACCTTTTATTGCATGAACCGGTTGAATTGAGAAGTCTTCTCATTCAAGTATGAAAAACCATCTCGACAAAACGCTTCTTCTGTCCACCTTTCGGACAGCGCTGTTTCTTTATTCTTCTGTTTTTTGCTTTCCCTTTTTGAGCCCCAGCCAGACGATCAGCACGCCCGCCGCGACCAGCGCTTCGCACACAACGAGCGTCGGTCCGACGCCGAGCTTTTCAAGCGAGATCCCGCCGAGCAGCATGCTGATCACGCCCGCCGCAAGTCCCGCCTCGGTCAGCAGCATCTGTCCCTTGACGCGGTCCGCCTCCGAAACGACGTCGTTCGCGTAGTAGGACGCCGCGGGCACGAAGATCGCGTAGCACAGCATCTGCAGCGCGGACGAAACGTACGCCGCCCACGCGCCGAGCGGCAGATACGCCGCAAGCAGCAAAAGTCCCGTCTTCAGAAGATACACCGACGCGCTCGCAACGAGCAGCACGCGATCCGGGATCCGTTTGCGGATATGTGAATACGCCATCATCGCGGGAAACTCCACGATCGCGGCGATCGCGATCATCACGCTCATGTCTCCGCCGGTGACCTTTGTGATGCTCGCAAGATAGGCGTTCAGCACCATATGCGGCACCACTAAAACGAGATTCCCGATGCAGAACAGCACAAACGCCGGATATCGCCGGAACAGCCCGAAAAAGTCTCCGCCCGTTTCCCGCACGCGGATGCCGCTCCGGTGCGGCGCAAAGAACAGCGCGATCAGAAACAGCCCCGCCTGCACGGCGATGAACACCCAGAGCATCGCCTCCGTGCGCCGGTTTGCCAGTACGCCGAACAGCAGTGACGCCAGCGCATAGGCGATGCTTGCCGCGCCGCGCGCAAAGGAGTAATCCAGCTCTATGCCGCGGTTGATGTAATGAAACCCGACCGCATTGACGAGCGGCTGTACCGTCAGCGTCACGCTCGAAAGCGCGCCGAGCAGCACCGCAAATACGACGAGCGAACGCGTCATAAACAGCGCGCAGACCGCAAACCCGGCGGCAAGCAGCGTGCATACGACGATCGCCGTGCGCAGCGTCACACGGCGTTCCCGGTCCGCGGCGGCGGCAAGCGCGGGCTGCAGGAGCATGGCGGACAGGTACGCCGCGGCAAGGATCGCGCCGATCGTGCCGGTTTTGAATCCGTACGAAAGCAGCAGCCGCTCCGTATACGAATATACCAGGCACGCGCCGAACCAGTAGCATGCCTGCATGCATGCATATTTTAACGTTCGCAGTATCATGTGTCGATCATATCACATTTGAAAAAATCCCGCAATCCGAACGGTATACATTTTTTCACCCGTGTCCATACTACAGCCGAGGTGATAAAAATGGAAGAAATGAAAAACGATCGCATGGAACGGCTTCGCCTGTTTCTCAGGAACAACGGATTTTACATTGCGCTGGTCGTCTGCCTTATCGTGATCGGCGGCGCGATCCTGCTGCTCGCTCTCGACAAGACGCCGGAGACCGAGGCAAACGGGGAGCAGGAGGAGGATACCGGCAAGATCGTGATCGTCGGTCAGTCGGAGGACGAACGCCTTTCCGGGATCTTTCACGCGCCGACCGTGCGCCCCGCCGCCGTCGCAACGCCGGTCCCCACGGTGATCCCGCTGCCGACGGAGATCCCGACGCCCGTGCCGACCGCAAAACCTGCCGGCGCGCCGAGCAAAGCCGCGCCGCCTGTGGACGGCGAGATCGTGTTCGGCTTCGCGGTCGATAAGCTCCTGTATTCGGTGACGCTCGACCAGTGGACCACGCACGCCGCCGTGGACATCAAAGCCGACGCGGGCACGCCGGTCAAGTGCGTCTTTGCCGGCACGGTCGAACGCGTCTATAAGGACGACGCGCTGGGCTATACCGTCGTGGTACAGCATGCGAACGACCGCACCACGGTCTACGGCAACCTCGGCGAGAACGTGCGCGTGAAGGTCGGCGACCGGCTGAACGCGGGCGACGTCGTCGGAACCGTCGGCACAAGCGCGATCTCGGAATGCGCGCTGCCCGCGCACCTGCACTTCGC
>CADAPG010000060.1 GCA_902789675.1 uncultured Eubacteriales bacterium | reverse complement strand
TCGTCCACGCGCTTCTTCTGTTCCGTCAGATGAAACCCGTGCCGCTCATAGAAGCGGATCGCGCGCGGGTTCTTCTCGAGCACCCAAAGGCGCCTGCCGCCGAGCGTTTCCGCGGCGTATCGGAACAGCGCGTCGCCGATCCCTCGGTTCTGCAGCACCGGTTCGACGAAGAGCTTTTCGATCAGGTCGCCGTTCACACGAACGAAGCCCTTGACGACGCCGTCGTCATACACGACGGTGTTTTCGATCACGCCGGGTTCATTTGCATAAAACGTCGTCAGGTTCGAAACGGTCTTTTCACCGAAATAATACGCGTCGCTCCGGAAGATCGGATAAAAGTTCAGCCGGTAATTGAAGATCTCGATCTCCGCGATCCTCAAAAGGTCCTCTGCCCGCGCCGGGCGGATGTGCGTCATAAAATGCTCCGTCATCTCTATTGTTCTCCTGATTTCCTTTTGCGGTGTTGATTGCTGCAACGAGATTATTTGATTATAGCAGAATTGCTCCTCGGAAACAAGTGAAAGTGAAATATCTCGCCTCGCTCTATGTGAAATAATCTCGCTGACGCGGATTGTGAATGATCCGGCAAGCCGGATGTGAAATGAAATTTGCCCACGTTCGCTTTGCGAATATTTCACAGCGAAGCTACTTCACAGCTATGCTATTTCACTTGCCCATCAGGGCAAATTTCGTTGAAAAAAGCACTTGCCGATGCAAGTGCTTTTTTCATGGTACCCCCTCAGGGATTCGAACCCTGGACACCCTGATTAAGAGTCAGGTGCTCTAGCCAGCTGAGCTAAGGAGGCATATGGTGGAGCGGGAAACGGGGCTCGAACCCGCCACCTCAGCCTTGGCAAGGCTGCGCTCTACCAAATGAGCTATTCCCGCGAACAGATGATATTATAGCGTCTCATCTGTCGTTTGTCAACAGGAATTTTTGCGATTCTCAAAAATATTTTTTGTCCGCGGCGCGGTTCCGCTTACCGCTCCCATCCCGCCATGCGGTCCATAACCTCGTACAGCGCGAGATACTTTTCGTCGATCATGCCGGTGCTCGTTCCGAACTCCATCATCCTTGCGGAATCCGTATTGCTTTCCCACGCGGGAAGCCCCTCGCCGTTCGGATCGCCGGTCCTCATAAAGTTCAGAACAAAGCCGCGCATCGTCTCGCTGAGCTTATGATCCGCGGCGTCGAACAGGCGGGAATCCTGCGGCAGATTGCCGTACACATAGATCATTTCGCCGCTGTGCCACGCGCCGAGCCTGCCGTTATGCTTGCTGAAATAATACTCCCAGACCGGAATGCCGTTCTCCGCGGCAAGGCGGTTCAGGCAGTAATGCGGATAGTTGAAGAAGATCGCGCCGTAGATCTGCGCCCACATATCCTTCGCCTCGTCGTCGGTCTTCGGGCTGTAGATCTTCAGCACGTCGTCCGCATATTCTTTGAAATACGCGCGGACGCGCTCCTCGTAGTTCTTCAGGTTCGCGTTGCCGAGGATCAGGAACGGTCCGCTCTCCTCGGCGTTATAGCCGTGCAGGATCGCCTGTTCGTTGTGCACGCCCTTTTTGTAGGATTCGTACGGCGTTTCGGTCAGCGCATAGCCGTCGACCGTCATAAAGTGCTGCGTGTACGCCTCGTTGACGATCGTCCCGGCGGAAAGCGCGCGCAGTTCGGCAGGCGTGTTCACGCTGTACCGCGCCTTGAGTTCTTTTCCGGACGCGATCGCGTCGTCATACGAGCGGAAGGAGTGCGGCGGTTCGATCGAGGCGACGGTCGAGCTTTCGAGCAGGACCCTTTGAAACAGCCCTTTTGCAAGCGGCGAGGTGCAGATCGCGCTGACGCTTGCCGAGCCCGCGGACTCGCCCGCCAGCGTGACGTTCAGAGGATCGCCGCCGAACGCCGCGACGTTTGTGCGCACCCATTCGAGCGCCTTGATCTGATCCAGAAGCCCGTAATTGCCGGTCGTGCCGTGTTCCGACTCCGCACGTAAGCCCTCGTCTGCGAGATAGCCGAACACGCCGAGCCGGTATCCGAGATTGACCACGACCGCGCCTTCGCGCGCAAGGCCGGTGCCCGCGTAATCGCCGTACCACGGCTGACCGGTCTGCAGCGTGCCGCCGTGGATAAAGACGAGCACGGGAAGGTTCTCGACCTTGCCCGCGGGCTTCCAGACATTGACATAGAGTCCGTCCTCGCTGACGGCGGGGCGGTAGTTGTCGGAAAGCGAGATCCTGTAATCATGGAAGCCGATGACCTGCTTGAGGCTGCCGACGATCGGCAGCTCCGTGGGCTGCATGCACATCGGCGCAAAGTGGTCCGCGTCGAGCACGCCTTCCCACGCGTCCGGATCCTGCGGCTCGCGCCAGCGAAGCTCGCCCACCGGCGGTTTGGCGTACGGAATGCCCGCATAGAGCTCGACCCTGCCCTCGTCGATCAGCACACCGCGGACGTCGCCCTTCTCCAGCGAAACGGTCCCGGTATACGTCGGCGTCTTCCCCGCGTACGCGGGCACGCGCTTCATCGGCGGCCAGGTCAGAAGCAGGATCGCAATGAACGCGCCGATCCAGCCGATCCACCCGAGCAGCTTCCAGTACCATTTGCCGCCGTGCAGCACCTTGATGAACAGCAGCACAAAGCCGACCGTGACCAGGAGCAGCAGCACAAAGCCGAGCAGCGTGTTTTTGTTCAGCTCGAGCACGGCGAGCATCAAAAGAAACAGCAGTGAACCGACAATTCCGAAAGCAACCATACCATTCTCCCTCGTTTGTTCTTATCTTTGATTGTACTGCATCCGAACGCATTCGTCAATCGGATATGAAAAAGCCCCGCGCAATGCGGGGCTTTGAGAGATCTTTGATCAGTTGGTCGTCTGGCTGATCACATTCGACCATTCGCCGAAATACGTCATGTTCTCGAAGATGTGGTAGGAACGGATGCGGACATAGTAAACGGTGGCCGCTTCCAGATCCTTGAGCGTCGTCCAATACGTTGCCGGATCTTCGATCTTGATCGCCACGGCGTTCTCGGTGAACGCTTCGTTGGTCGCATACTGGATCTGATAGCCGGTGAAGTTCTTGGAAGCTTCCCACTTGACCGTCAGTTCCTTGTTGCCCGAGCGGACCTGAACCAGTTTGCGGGTCGTGATGCGGACGGTGGTCTTGAGCTGTCCGACTTCACCGAGGTTGAAGTTGCCGGAATTGTCGTTGATGTTGCCGCCGATCTGCTCGCCGGAAACCGGATCCGTGCGGCGTGCGAAGTACGCCTTGATGCCGTACTGATAACGCGTGCCTGCATAGACCTTGTGGGACTCGTCATGACCGTCGAGCCAGGTCGTTTCGGTCGTGTTGTCCCAGCGCGCGAACGCGGTCCAGCCGTTGGTCGTGGAGCTCCATGCGCGGCGATAGATGACGTAGCCAGCCGCACCGTCGACCGGCATCCAGGAAACTCTGATGCCGTCTGCAACGTTCTCGACCCACGTCTTGCTCGTTGCGGGCAGATAGATCTTGAAGAAGAGCTGTGCGGTGCCGGTGTATGCGCCCTTGAAATAGACGAACAGATAGCCGGTGCCGGGCGCCTTGTTCTCTTTGTACTCGAAGTCGTAGTTCTCCGCCGGAATGACGGTCTCGCCGTCCTCTTCATACACGGTGAACGCCGGCTCGAAGACGCCCTTTGCGCTGTCCCAGATCACGTACGGGGTCTGACCCCTGTATTCGACTTCGCCTTCGTTGAACTTCACAACGCCGTTGAAGACCTCGCCGGAGGTCACCACGAACGGAGCGAAATCCGCCGCGATGCCGTGCGGGGTGACTTTCGATGCGTCGTCCGTAAAGGTCTCGGCAACAGCGTCCTCGCCGAGTTCGAATGCGATCTCGGTGCCCGCTTCGAGATTCTCCGCAAGCTCAAAATACAGCGTTGTAACCTTCTGCTCCTCCGCTGCCGGAATACCGACCGTGCTGATGGACGTGATGCAGAGCGTGCCCGCCGTCTCGTCGTTGATGGTCTGCATGTCGAACGCGTCATCCTTCTCGTAATCCGCAAAGGTGATCTGCTCCGGATCATAGGTCAGATCGAACGTCACGGTGAGAAGCGTGTCCTCGACGGCGCTGTTCAGCGCAACGTCGACCGCAAGCAGATTCTTGCCGCCGTGCATGCTGAGGTTTTCGTCCACGTTGCCGCCCTTGATGACAAGCGTGAAGTCTTCGCCCTCGGCAACCGTTGCCGGAACCAGCACGAGAACCATCATCAGGGAAAGGAGCAATGCCAACAGTTTCTTCATAGGTTCTTTCCTCCTGCTAAATGGTACGGAATTGCGCGGACGGTCTGATCGGAATTCCGATCGTTTCTACGCGCCGCGGCAAATATCCGCGTATGACAACAGCTGATCGCAGTTTTGTTCACAGTATCGTCATATTTTCTGCTATATCATACCATACTCTTTTTGCTTTTGCAAGCGTTCTGACAAAAAAATATACCGTTGATACACATCCGTTTTTTACCGTCCTTAAAACGCATCCGGAACGGAAAAGACGGACGTGAAAAAAGCCGTCCGTCTCCTCGAAAAAGCGTTTATTTGACCTTGCAGCTCTGCGTCTCGGACCACTGCCCGTAGTACGTCATGCCTTCGAATTCATGGTACGAGCGCACGCGGACGCAGTACGTCCACCCACGGTTCAGGGATTTGATCGTCCATTCGTTCGTCTGCCAGTCGTCGATCGTCACTTCCTTCAGCGTGGTATCATAATAGTTTTCGCGCCAATACTGCAGCTGATAGCCCGTGAACACCTTGGACGCGCTCCACTTGACGATGAGCTTTCTGCTGCCTGCCGTGACGGATTCCAGCGTACGCGTCGTAATGCGGACGGTCGTCTTCAGAGGTCCGACGAAGCCGAGGTCGTAATTGTTCATCGGATCCTTCGGATACGCCTTGACGCCGTACTGATAGCGCGTTCCCGCATAGACCCTGTGATTTGCGTCGGATCCGTCGACCCAGCTCGTTTCGGTCGTATTGAACCAGCGCTCGAACGTCGTCCATCCGCTGCTGATCAGGTTCCATGCGCGGCGATAGATCACGTACCCCGTCGCGCCTTCGACCGGCTCCCAGCTGATGAGAATGCCCTCGTCGATGTTCTCAACGGCCGTGCCCGTCGTCGGAGGCAGATAGATCTTGAACCATGTGCTCGCGGAACCCGTGTATCCGCGCCGCATGCGGATCTCGACGGACGCCGTGCCCGCAGCGATGTTGTCCGCATACGAAACCGAATAATACTTCGGGTCGATCGGTTCCCCCGTCTCGCTGTCGGTCACGATGACGCGCGGCGTCTTTTCCGCGCCGTCATAAACGACGTACGGGGTCGCGCCCTTGAATTCCACGTCGCGCGGGTCGATCTCGACCGCCGGCTCGACCGGGATGCCGGCGATGTTCTCCGTTACGGTATACACGTTTGTGCTGACGCCGACGGTACGGCTCCTGTACCGTCCGTTCCCGTTCTGATCGGTCATCGCGACGGACTCCGCTTCGATCTCGTCGCCGATCGCAAATTCGATCTCCGTATTCTCCGCAATATTGCCGACAAAGAAGAAGTACAGCGAGATGAGCGGCTTTTCCGCCTCGATCCGGCAGCCGTAGTCGGACGCGAACACAAAGCGCAGCGCTCCCTGCTTCGCGTCGCGGTCGTTGATCAGGATCGAACGCTGCGAAACGGTCTCTCCGGCTGCGTTCGTTGCGAGAAGATAGTATTCGCCGAGATCCTGCGAGCTCATGGCGTATTCGATCAGCGTCGGATCGAAGGTCAGATCGAACACGAGCGCCGTCAGCAGCTTGCCGTCGGTCACGCCGTTCAGGTACACATCGGTCCGCAGAAAACGGTAGCCGTCGATCTCGGCGATCGCGTCGTCGATCCTGCCGCCCGGGATCATGAGCGTATAATCCGCTTCCGCCGCGGCGGCAGCCGGAAGCGCTGCAAGCAGCATAAGCGCCGCCAGAATCGCTGCAATGATTTTTCTCATGATCGTTCCCCCTCCGTACCGTCAGACATTTCATTCGGACCGCAAAGCGGCATTTACCCATGTTTCATGCGATTATACCATATTTTACCGGTCGCTGCAAGCATACGCCGCATCAAAAAAGCGCCTTCCGGAGAAGACGCTTTGATTCTTTATCCAACTATGCCGATGACCATAGCGAGCACGCCGAACAGCATCAGTCCCGCCATGATCCAACAGATGATCCGGATCGTGCGCTGCTTCATTTGCGCGCCCCCTTGTACGCATACATAGCGTCCTCATACCGGATGTCGGCGAGCCACTGATCAACGCGGTACTGGGTCTCCATCGATGCGCGGACGCCCGGATAGTAGTCGATCTTGATCACGCCGGAATCGCCGTCCATGCACATATTGCCTTCCGCGCGGCGGAACAGATAGCCGGTCACCGTCACGGTCCCGTCCTCTGCCGTCACCGGTTCCTCGATAAACGAACCGATCTCGCCGATCGCAAGCGCCGCAGCCGCTTCGTATGCTTCCTGCGAGGAGAACATCTGCGCATGATCGTTCTCTCCGATGGGATACGGTCCTTCAAGCATGTCGCGGTAAGAGTCCACATTGTCGTCGGACTTTCTGAGCTGATCAAAGTCCATCTCGCCCGCATTGACCTGGTTGACGATCTCCTCGATCTCTTCCTTGCTTCCCTTCTGCAGCTTGATATAATCGATGTAGATAAAGCCTTCCGGGATGTACATCATCGGTTCGGAATAGCCCATCTGATAGAGCATCATGTAGTACCAGTACTGTCCGTCCATATAGGTGGCGTGCTTGCTGCCGTCCTCTTTCTCGGTGTACATGGTTTCCTCGACGGTCTTGCGGTAGTAGTCGATCAGAACGTTCTCGTCGACATGCAGATCGTTTTCGTCATAGTAATTCCGGATCGCTTCGATATAGTAGCTCCCTTCCGCGCTTTCCCTCAGGAACGTGCGGTATTCGCCTTCGCTCATGCCGAGCTGCTGATAGTAGGACGCGATCTGCTTCTCCACGGCGGACTTCGAATAAGTGCCGTTCTGAACGAGGCTGTCCGTGAAATACTTCATGATCGAATCGATCTGATCCTGCGCGTTCTTTTTCGCAGCAGCCTTCTGCTCGTCGGTCAGCGTGATGCCGAGCGCTTTCGCTTCCTTTGCATAGACCTTCTGCAGCAGCGCCTGATTTGCCGCGCTCTCCTGCAGGCTGCGGATCTGCTCGTCCGTAAAGGATGACGTCTGATTCTGATAGTTCGAAAGGATCATATCGTACGTCACTCTGTACTCGCTCATGCTGATCTTGACGCCGTCCGCACTCGCCGCGGTCGCCTTGCGCTGGAAGCAGTTCATGCCTGCCGCATCCTTCTGCAGCGCAACGGCAAGGAAGATCGCGATCGCGATCACCAGTACGATCAGCACGCCGATCAGAATGTTCCGGGTCAGTTTCTTTTTGCCATACTGTTTGCTCATTTCCGTCTCCTCATATTTCGAATGAAATCTTATGAATTCTACACTTTTTATCGGCGCTTGTCAACCGTCTTGACAATTTCCGTTTTCCGGCAGCAGCCGCAGGAACGCCGCCATGCCGCCGGTCTTTCCCTTGTCGCGCCGGTGCGAGTACAGCCGCTCATCCTCGAACGTGCAGACGCCCATCAGATGGATGTGCTCCGGCAGGATCCCGCACTCCAGAAACTGCGCCGTCGCCACCTGCCAGAGATCGACCGTCGCCTTGCCTTTCGCATTTTCACCGAGCAGATCACACTGCGGGAACGCGATTACGAAGCTCTCCGCAACGTCGTCGCCGACCTCGAAGCACTTCGGGCAGATCGAGGGTCCCACGCCGCAGACGATGTCCTTCGGGTCGGAACCGATCGCGGTCTCCATCGTTCTGATGACCTCCGCGCCGATGCGGTCCAGCGCGCCGCGCCAGCCCGCGTGGCAAAGCCCGACGCCCCGTTTCACGGGATCGTAGAAATAGAACGCCATGCAGTCCGCATGCCCGGTGATCAGCGTGACCTCCGGATCGTCGGTCACAAGCCCGTCGCAGTACGGCAGCGAAGGACGGTCGTAGCCCCTGCGGCAGTCGAACCGGTTCACGCAGAGCACCGTCGTGCCGTGCTCGTACGTGTCCATGACCATGCTGTCTAAAGGGATGCCCGCCGCGTCGCAGAAGATGCGGTAGTTTTCCATGACGTTCTCGCGCTGCTCGGGCCGCGTGAAGCTGAGGTTCAGCGAGGAGAAGCAGCCGGTCGAGACACCGCCGGTCCGCGCCGAAAAGCCGTGGTCGATGCCCGGGTACGCCGAAAACGCCGGGATCGTAAAGATACCGACGCCTTTGTTCTCCCGATACCCGTATGCGGGTACGATGGAACGGTAGATCGTGAGGAATTCTTCGCGCGTCATTTCTCGTTCAGAAGCCGCTGCAGTTCCTGCAGGAAGGTCTGCGAATCCTTGAACTCGCGGTAGACCGACGCGAAGCGCACGTACGCGACCTCGTCCACGTCGCGGAGCTTCTTCATGACCAGCTCGCCGATCGCCTGGGTCGTGACCTCGGACTCGAGGGAATTGTTGATCTCGCGGCAGATCTCGTCGACCAGACGGTTCTGCACGTCCGCGGGGATCGGGCGCTTCTCGCATGCCTTGCGGATGCCGACCGCGACCTTTTCGCGCTCGAACGGCTCGCGCCGCCCGTCGCGCTTCACGACCATGACCGGGTTCTCCTCGATGCGCTCCCACGTCGTAAATCTGCGTCCGCAGCCGATGCACTCCCTGCGCCGACGGATCGCGCTGCCGTCCTCGTTCGGGCGCGAGTCGATGACCTTGCTGTCCGTCCCTCCGCAAAACCGGCACTTCATAGGCTTGTCCTCCTTTGATGCCATACTTAAGAATAGTATAGCACACCGGAGCGGAAACCGGTCTGTTCCGAAACCGAATTTACGGATTGTTCATGCTTTTACGGCAGCTCGACCAGGATCACGTCCTCGCCGAGCTTTTTGATCTTCGAGAACGGGATCGGCATCCCCTCCCTGCCCTTCAGCAATCCGAAAAAGCGTGTGCCGCCGGGCACGACGATCGCCTGTATTTCACCCGCGCACGGATCGAATACCAGATCGCAGACGTTCCCGTACCGCTCCCCCGTGCACACGTTGATAACCTCCCTGCATTTCAGTTCCGAAAACAGCATACGCGCTCCCCTGCTCCTTTCTGTCGTTTGAAGCTCCATCGACATTCTGACCGCCGACCTCCGTTTCGTTTGAACAGATTATGCAGGAGCGCGGCGAAATAGAAGCACGCTTTTTTGACGGATTTCATACCATGGCAGTAAAGAACCAAGGAGGAAGATGCGATGCAACAACCCTATGCAAACGGCGGATGCTGTTTTACGGACCGCATGCCCGCCGTCGATCCCACCGCGGTCGATAACGTCATTGCCGCGGGGACCGTCTCTTCGGTCAATTCCTGCGGCATGTCCGGCGGCGGCTGTGCGCTTGCGACCGTTTATTTCCCGAATCAGACGTACCGCGCGGGCTTCTGCCCCTGCGAAGCGCTCGCCCGCGGCACGCTTTTCCCGGAGCTCGTCTCCGAATATCCCACCTGCAGGAACCGGGAGGTATGATTATGACTGACTGTACGGAACAGGCCCTTCTTACGAAGATCGGCGAAGTCCGCTTCGCCTGCGTCGAGCTGCAGCTCTATCTCGACACCCACCCCGAGGACCTCGACGCAACGAACGATTTCAACAGCTACGCGGAAACGCTGAAGCGTCTCTGCGCGGAATACACCGAGCGCTTCGGCCCGCTCGAGAACTTCGGCAACAGCACGCACGACGCCGGAAGCTGGGTCTACCAGAAGTGGCCGTGGCAGAATTGAGGAGGTACGCTTATGTGGATCTATGAAAAACGACTCGAATACCCCGTCCGCATCACCAAGCCCGATCCCCGTATGGCAAAGCTTCTGATGGCGCAGTACGGCGGTCCGGACTCCGAGCTCGGCGCGGGGCTCCGATATCTCACGCAGCGCTACTCGATGCCCGACGACCGCATCCGCGCGACGCTGACCGACATCGGCACGGAGGAGATCGCGCACTGGGAGATGATCGCGACGATGATCACACAGTGCATGCAGGGCGCAAGCCTTGAGGAGCTCTCCGCCGCGGGACTGGACGGCTACTATACGATGCACGGCACCGGCGTCTTCCCCGCCGACCCGAACGGCGTGCCCTTCACCTCCGCCTATATCGCCTGCACCGGCGACCCGATCGCGGATCTATCCGAGGACATGGCGGCGGAACAGAAAGCGCGGGCGACCTACGAGCACCTGATGAACATGACATCGAACAGCCAGATCATCGAGCCGCTGTACTTTTTGCGCGAGCGCGAGATCGTGCACTACCAGCGCTTCGGCGAGTGCCTCGAGATCATGCAGGCGATCAAAACCGGCCGCAGCGCACCCTCCTGCCGCTGCGCAAGACGGCGCTATTGACACAAAAAAGGACTGCTCTTCGCAGTCCTTTTTGTGTTCTTTACCGGAATCAACCGCCAACATTATCAGAAAACCGATCCTCTGTTGTTATCCTGTGTGTTCCGGAGACAGCAGTGTACAAAAAGTACCGTCCGCCTACAACGCAGTTTTATAATTTCTTCAATGAATTAATAAAAGGCGGATATGCTGTTTGATCCGTCATAAACTTAAAAAACAAACGTTGCGAACATGCATCACCATATATATCTCCGGCAACGACGATATGCCCCTTATTGTCACCACGGAAATGGATTTTACTTCCGTAGCCTATTTCAATAAATGTAGCTTCGCTCGTCTCGAATCGCAGCAGGCTATCCAATCGAGAAATGAATTGTTTTAACTCTTTATAGTTACATTCACAAAGATCGGCAAAACCTGAAAACATACCTGAAGATACTTTAATATTGAACTTGCAATTATATGGATTCCCGTTAATCTCTTCCTCAACATAATGTCTGAAATCATTAAACTCAATGTAATTGTCGCAGTACTCAAGTCTCGCATCCATAACGGTGATTATCTCCTCAAACTATGAATAAGAACACGAACACAAGGGGACGGTTCTCCTGTGTTGTTATCTCCCTGTGTTGCTGAAATACTCAGTTGTCCGCGCGGTTGTAGCCGTTCTTCATGGTGGCGCTGGATTCATGCAGCACCGCGGTCAATGCCTTGTCGGTCTGCTCCCTTGCCATTCCTTTTGTCGTATTCGAGCACGAGCTTCCGTCCCTCGGTCATCACCGCGTTCTGGTAGCGCGTGACGATCTGCACGCACTGGTTATAGCTGTGATCCGCGAGCGCGCCGATCATGCGGCTGCCCCAGTAGAAATTCTCCGTCGAAGCGTCGAGCGTGACGTCACTGAGGTAGCTCGGCATCTTCTTCACGTTCGGATAGACCGGCAGCAGTGCGTCGAAGGTCGTGGAGCCGAAGCAGATCCATTCAAGCCCTTTGCAGCAGTCCGGCGCATCCGGACGGATCTGACAAACGGACGTGACGCCGGTGCGGTTGATGCCGATCGAGCGGTACTTGCCGCGCACGCCGGTGTCGCGGTTCAGATACGGATCGAACGGCGTGCCCTTGTAGTTCGAGGACAAAAGCTCCTTGACCTCCTCGACCGCGATCTTGCGATCCGGCACAAAGCTCCACGGGATGTCGTCGCTTTCGGGTGTGAAATCGGCGTCCGGACCGTCCCAGCGGTACTGCGAGGGCGCAAGATACCGTCCCATGTACCACGCGCGCGGCGTGTTGTAAACGTGGTCCTGATCGGAATGCGAGCCGAAGACGAGCCGCGGGTTGAACGCGCCGCCC
>CADAPG010000059.1 GCA_902789675.1 uncultured Eubacteriales bacterium | reverse complement strand
GCGGTCGAGGATCTTCAGAAGCAATTCTTTGCCGACGCTGCGTCCCGTCGGATTGTTCGGCGAACAGAGCAGCAGAACGTCCGTCTCCTCCGTGATCGCGCCGAGCAGATCCCCGGTCGGCGCAAAGCCGTTCTCCCGCCGAAGCGGATAAAATACCGGCTCGACGCCGTTTGCGCAGAGCGCGGTCTCGTACTCCGCAAACGACGGCACGGGCAGCAGCGCGCGCTTCGGACGGATCGCCTGCACAAACGAAAAGATCAGTTCCGCGGCGCCGTTGCCGCACAGGATCTCCTCCGGCAAAACGCCGTGCCGCGCCGCAAGCTTCTCCCGCAGCGCGGTACAGTACGGATCCGGATAGCGCGAAACATCCTCCGCCGCGGCGCGGATCGCCGCCTTGACGGGCTCCGGCGTGCCGAACGGGTTCACGTTCGCGGAAAAATCGAGCGTGACGCGGTTCCGATAGACGTCGCCGCCGTGGACGTACTTTCCTAAAATCATAGACCGAGCCCTCCGAAAAATGCAAGCGGCAGCAGGATCGCTTCGAACAGGAGCAGCACCAAAATGCTCGCGCCGTACATGAGCCCGGACGTGCGCCGCACGTCTGCGCGTTCGATCGGGCGGTCATCGTCGCCGAGCGTGGGCTTTTCGACGCGTTTGCCGAAATAGCTTGCCGGTCCCGCAAGCTCAATGTGCAGCGCGCCCGCCGCGACCGATTCGGTCTGCGCGGAGTTCGGGCTCGCGTGCTTTCTGCGATCGCGTTTCCAAATACGAAACGCGTTCCTGCCGTCGAGCCGGAAAGCCGGCGCGGCGGCGATCATGGCAAGCGCGGAAAGCCTCGCCGGAATAAAGTTTGCCGCGTCGTCCAGCTTTGCCGCGGCGCGTCCGAAATACAGATAGCGGTCGTTCTTATAGCCGACCATCGAATCCATCGTGTTGATCGCCTTATAGAAGAACCCGCCGACCGCGCCGAACAGAAGCATAAAGAGCATCGGCGCGATCACGCCGTCCGACGCATTCTCCGCCACGGTCTCGACCGTCGCCTTCAGAACCTGTTCCTCCGAGAGCTCGTCCGTGTCGCGTCCCACGAGCATGGAGACCTGTTTCCGACCGGCTTCGAGCCCGTCCGTTTCGAGCGCCTTCACGACCTTTTGCGCCTCCTTTGCAAGGCACCTTGCCGCAAAGCACTGCCAGCACATGATCGAGCTCATGGCAAAATACGCCCACGGGGACAGCAGATACAGTCCGAACAGGATTCCGAAGCTTACGCCCGCGGACAGGATCGGTACCAGGATCGCCATGGTAAGCCCCGCTTGGAATGCGCCGCGGTCGGTCTTCGGAAAGACGCGCCGCAGTCCCTTTTCGGAAAGGGAGATCAGCTTGCCGATCAGCACCACCGGATGCAAAAGCCACGCAGGGTCTCCGATCGCGCAGTCGATCAGAAAGCCGAGCAGAACGGATAACAGTGTCAGCTGCCAAAGCGTCATGCTTCGCCCTCCCCGAGAAGCGCGTCGGCGTCGACGAGAATGCCCGCCGCCTTTGCCGCGTCGTATAATTCCTTGTTTACCGCGTTGGTCTCGCCGAACGCGGGGACGGTCGAAAGGACCCTGCCGATCTCCGTCATGCGGTTTCTGACGTTCTCCGTCTCCGCAGCCGCCGCAAACGCCGGGATTCCATAGAGCTCCGCCGCAAGCGCCTTCGCCGTCGGATAGTCGAGATCGCTCTCGGGCAGGATGCCCGCCGCAAACGGGATCCCCGCCCGCTGCAGCGCGCGATACACGGGAACGCCGCTGCCTCCGCCGCCGATCACAAAGACCTGCGGCTCGCCCGAAACGGCGGGAAGCTCCACGCTTCCGAACAGCGCGTTGAAGCTGCCGCGTTCGATCCCGTACAGCGCGGCGATATATTCGTCCGTAAAGATGTTTTCCGGCGTGTCGCAGCGGTCGATGCGGTTGTTCGCCACGCAGACCACGCGGTCCGAGATCTTCTCGGCAAGGTCGAGCTCGTGCAGGGACACGATGACCGCGACGTTGTTTTCCCGCACCATGCGCTTCAGGATGTCCAATAGTTCCAGCTTGTGCTTCACGTCGAGGAACGAGGTCGGCTCGTCGAGCACGATGATCTCCGGCTGCTGCGCGATCGCACGGGCAAGCAGGATGCGCTGGCGCTGTCCGTCCGAGATCGCGGAAAACGGTCGGTCGGCAAAGTCCGTCGCATGGACCGTTTCGAGCGCGGCGTCGACGATCTCACGATCCTCCTTTGAAAGGAGACCGAGCCTGCCGGTATACGGATAGCGCCCGGTTGCGGCAATGTCCCAACAGGTCAGAAGCTCCGCCTTGATCCGCTCGGTCATCACGATCGCAAGCTTTTTCGCAATGTCGCGCTCCCGTAAGCCCGCCATGTCGCGCCCGTCGAGCACGACCGTGCCCGCGATCAGCCGGAGCTGCTTGATCATGCTTTTCAGGATCGTGGACTTGCCGGAGCCGTTCGGACCGATCAGCGTCAGAATCTCGCCGCGCCGGACGCCGATGTCGATGTTCTCGATCAGCGGCTTGCCGTCGTAGCCGACGGTCATCTGTTCTGCGGAAATATAGTACGTACCGTTCATCGTTCGCCCTCCTTCTGCCTTCTGAGCATGACAAGGATGACGATCGGCGCGCCGAACACGGCGGTCACCGAGCTGATGGAAAGCTCGTTCGGTGCGAACGCCGTCCGCGCAATGAGATCGCATAGCAGGCAGAACACCGCGCCGCCCAGAAAGCACGCCGGGATCATCACGATCGGCTTTGCGGTTTTGAACAGCCTTCGCATCAGATGCGGCACGGCGACGCCGACGAAGCTGATCGGACCCGCGAACGCGGTCACGCACGCGGAAAGAACGCCGGAGAGCAGGATCAGCGCGATCCGGAACGCTCGGATGTTCACGCCCATGTTCTGCGCATAGACCTCGCCGAGCTGATACGCGCCGATCGGCTTGCTCATGAGAAACGTGACGACGAGCGCGGGCAGCACGACCGCCGCGATGACGATCACGTTGTCCCACTTGATGCTTGCAAAGCTGCCCATCGCCCAGTCGTGGAGCTTGACGATGTTCGAATCGTCGGCAAACCGGATCACGAACTCCGTGATCGCCGAGCAGATATAGCCGATCATGACGCCGCAGATGATCAGCATCGACATGCGCTTGACCTTATAGGAGATCGCAAGCACGAAGCCCATCGAGAGCATGGCGCCGACGAACGAAGCGACGATCAGCGTGACCGAGCCGACGGCGATCCCGCGGCTTAAAAATCCGATCATCGTGACCGAAAGCACGAGCTTCGCGCCGGACGAGATCCCGAGGATGAACGGACCCGCGATCGGGTTTGCGAAGAAGGTCTGCAGCAGGAAGCCGGACAGCGCCAGCGCGCCGCCCAGAAGGATCGCCGGAAGGATGCGCACCATGCGCACGTCCATGACGATCACGCGATGCGGGCTCTGCGCGTTTGTAAGCCCGTCGAAGACCTCGCGGATCGAAAGCGACGTGCTGCCCGCCACGATGTTCAAAAACACCAGTCCGATCAGCGCGACGGAAAGCAGGACGAAGCCGAGCGCCAGCCGTCCGTACCGCTGATTTTCCGTATTCCGTTCGGTGTTGCCGTTTTGCACCGCGATCCGCCTCCGTCAGTTGAGCTTATGCAGATAAACGAGTTCGTCGGTCCCTTCGCCCGACAGCACCCGGTAGAAATCGCCGATGAGCTTTCCGATCCCCATCGGCTCCTGAAACAGATTCTTGCCCGTGCACCAGACGTCGCCGGTCTTCACCGCCTTGAATTCCCGAAACAGCGGGCTTTTGTCGATGAGCTCGGAAAGCGTATAGATCTCGCCGTCGATCGTGCTGTTGTAGATCAGCACGTCCGCGTCCTTCGCGCCGGTATAAAAACTTTCCATCGTCATGTTGACCGTCGAGAGCGCGCTGCCGCTGTCCAGTCCGGAGAACGCGTACGTGCCGCCCGCGGTCTCGATCATCTTCACGACGTAATCCTCGCTCTTGCGGACGTTCACCGCGCCTGCGCCGGTGACGTAGAAGAACGCGACGGTCTTGCCGCTCTTCTCCATGTCGCCGATCGTTTCGATCTCCGAAACCTCCGCGTCGAACAGCGCTTCCGCGGTCTCCTCTTTGCCGAGGATCGCGCCGTACACCTTGATCCACTCCATGCGCCCCAAAGGATCCTGCTCGTAGCTCGACCGCTCGATCAGCACCGGGATCCCGTAATCTTCGAGCTTTTCGCTGATCGCGGGCGAATGGTAGATCATCGTCGATTCGATCGCAAGATCGCAGCGCTCCGAAAGGATCAGCTCAAAATCCGGCGCGCTGTACTTGCCCGCAAACAGCATCTCGCCGCGCTCCATCGCCTCGCGCGCTTCATCGATCGTCCAGCCGTCCGCCTTGGCGCCGGACAGCCGCACGGCGGAAACGCCGTCCAGCGCCCGGAAAAAGTCCATCGCGCTGGTCGCCGCAAGGTAGATCCGGTCGACCGGACGGTACAGCACGGCAACATCGTCGGGGAGGTTCAAGGGTTTCCCCTTTCCCTCCGGCACAAGCAGCAGCTTTCCCGTCGCGGGGATCTCGATCATTTCGTAGCCATCCGACAGCTGTGTGATCGAAAACTCCGTCGCATACCGCACCGACGTTTCGGAAACCGTCCGCAGCGTGTCCCATTCCGGTCCCGCCGGGCGGGTCTCCGCCGCGTTTGCGCCGCCGCAGGCAGCGCTCAGAACGCAAAAAGCAGCGCACAGTATCAGTGCGCTGATTCGGATGATCCTGCCGCGGTTCATGATGCAGGCGCAAGCGACGCCGCGTCGAACGTGATCGTGTATTCGACCTCGTGCGGCGTGCTCATCGCCGTGGTATCCGCGATCACGGAGAGCGGCGCCTGAATGCTCTTGACGGGGATCGCAAAGATCGAATGTCCGTCCCTGATCGCCGGCTCGTACCGTTCGCCGTCGACAAGCATGTAATCGTATTTATCGCTGCTCCAGATCACGATCAGGGTCGCCGTGCCGTCCTGAAACACGGTCAGCTCCGCGGGCGACTGGATCTTTGCCTTGCCGGTGCCGCCGGTCAGCGTCACGCCGATCGTATAGGTCCCCGCCTTCGGCAGCGCCTGCTTTGCGCAGCCGGTCGCCGCAAGCAGCATCAGCGCCGCAAGCAGCAGAACGATGATTCTCTTTTTCATACATCTTCCTCCGAAAACAAACGGCGGCGCGGCATTCCGTGCGGATCCGCCGTGCCGCCTGTTCTTTTATCCTATTGTACTATTCTTTGATCCGATCCGCAAGCGTCAGTTTTGCGGAACGGGGTTCAGAACGACGACCTTATGATCGTACCACTTGCCCTTCTTGCCGATCAGCGCAAGATCGAACTCCTCGCCGATCACCGGAACGGGCACGTCGAAGCCGTAGACCTCCTCGGTCATGCCGTCCTCATAGGTCACGGTATCCGTCGTGGGGTCCAGAAGCACCGCGCCGTCCTTCTGCGCGTCCTCCGCAAGACCCGGATACAGGTTCAGGATGGACTTTCCGACCAGGCTGATGTGGATTACGGCGACGCCGTCCTTGACGGTCAGCACGCCCATTCCCTTGTTCGCCTCGTTGACGTGGAACATCGAGCTGTCGGTCTTGAACTCCGCAAGATACACGCCGTCCGGAAGATCGATCTTCGATGCGGGCGCGGGTTCTTCGGTCGCCTCGGGTTCCGCCGGTTTTTCCGGCTCCGCGGTCGGCGCTTCGGTTTCAGACAGCTCGGGCAAAGGCGCGGGCGAGGGTTCGGGTTTCTTGCTGCAGGCAAGGCAGATCGCCGCAAGCAGCAGGACCGTAACGGTCAAAGCAATGATACGTTTCATAGGTTCCTTTCCTTTTCGGTATTATTCGGCGCTGATAACTTCGCCGGCGTGCTCGACATAGAGCTTCTGGATCGCTTCGATGCGGCCGAGACCCGCGATCTGCACGTCAACGGTGAAGAACAGACCCGCGTCCTTGAACTGACGAAGCCAGGATTCGGGATCGTCCGGATCCGCCATGTCGTTGTTCGCGTGATCGCCTGCAACGACCATCAGCGGGCGCAGGATGACCTTGTCATAGCCTGCCGCATGGACCGCTTCGATGACCGCTTCGCATGCGGTCTCCTCCGGCTCGCCCTCGACCGTGCCGATGAACACGTTCTTGTAGCCGAGGCTGTTCATCATGTTCTGCATCTGCGTGTAGGTGACCTTCGCATTGTGCGAGGTGCCGTGTCCCATGAGCACGAACGCAACGCCGTCCGCTTCCGCGTCCTCGAGCGTTTCATAGCCCGCGGTCTTCACCGCTTCCGCAACGACCGCCTTTGCAACGGTTTCCTTGTCCGCATTGACTTCCGCCGCGTCCTTGCCGACGGTGCCGAGCAGCGGCAGCGCGATCTTCACGGATTCGAACTTGTCCCTGTATGCTTCGACCGCAGCGCAAAGCTCGTCGTATTCCGCGCCCTGCATGAGGTGCGTGGGCTGGACCACGAGGTTCTTGACACCGTTTGCGACTGCGCGTTCGAGCGCCTGATCCATGTTGTCGATGAACTCGCCGTCGCGCGCCTGCACGTGGTTGATGATGATCTGCGCGGTGAACGCTCTGCGAACCGACCAATCCGGATAAGCTGCCTGAAGCGCCGCTTCGATGCCGCCGATGTCCTCTGCACGGCTGTCGTTGAACGAGGTGCCGAAGCTTACGACCAGCAGCTCGTTCTCGCCGATCTCGTCCGCGTTTCTCGGATCGTCCTTCGACGCGTCGCCGGTGTCTCTGCCGAAATAATCGGGATCGGCTTCCTCACCCTCAACCAGTTCCTTCTGTTCATCGGTCAGCGCATCCCACGCCGCCTTCGCCGCCGCGCACTGCGCGTCGGTGTTCTCGTTGCGCTCCTGCACATAGATCGCGTCGATCAGCGCCGCAACCTCTGCCGCAGCAGCATGATCCGGGTCAAACATCTGCAAAACTTCATTTGCATGCTCCACATAGATCTCCTGGATCGCTTCGATTCTGCCGAGACCGGAGATACAGGCCGTGATGGCATCAAAGTATCCGCTTGCATCAAACCGGGAGAACCAGGATTCCGGATCCTCCATATCCGCCATATCGTTGTTTGCGTGATCGCCCGCAACGACCATCAGCGGCTGCAGCACGACCTTGGTATAGCCCGCCTCGTGCACCGCGTTGATGACGTTTTCGCAGGACGTGGACTCCGGCTCGCCTTCGACGGTGCCGATAAACACGTTTTTGTAGCCCAGTTCGTTCATCATGGTCTGCATCTGGGAATAGGTGACCTTCGCCTTGTGCGAGGTGCCGTGTCCCATGAACACGAACGCAACGCCGTCTGCTTCTGCCGCTTCAAGCGTCTCATAGCCTTCGCTCATCACCGCATCCGCAACGACTGCCTTTGCAACCCGCTCCTTGTCGGTGTTGACTTCCGTCTCCTCTTTGCCGACTTCGCCCAGAAGCGGCTCCGCGATCTTCACGGAATCGAACTTGTCCGCGTACGCTTCGACCGCCGCGCAAAGCTCATCGTATTCCGCGCCGTGCATCAGATGCGTCGGCTGGATCACAAGGATCTTAACGCCGTTAGCGACTGCACGTTCCAATGCCTGCTCCACGTTGTCGATCTTCTCGCCGTCGCGCGCCTGCACATGATTGATGATGATCTGCGCGGTAAACGCTCTGCGCACCGACCAATCGGGAAACGCTTTTTCGAGTGCCGCTTCGATGCCGCCGATGTCCTCGGCGCGGCTGTCGTTGAACGACGTGCCGAAGCTTACGACCAGCAGTTCCTTTTCGCCGATCTCATCCGCATTTCTCGGATCGTCCTTCGACGCGTCGCCGGTGTCTCTGCCGAAGTAATCGGGATCGGCGTTCTCGCCTTCAACGAGCTCCTTCTGCGCGTCGGTCAGCGCATCCCACGCAGCTTTCGCCGCTGCGCACTGCTCGTCGGTGTTCTCGTTGCGCTCCTGCACATAGATCGCGTCGATCATCGCCGCGACCTTGTCCGCCGCTTCCTTGTCCGCCGCTGCAGTATCGACCGGCTCCGCGGGCGCTTCGGTCGCTTCCGTCTCCGCAGGCGCGGCAGTCGGTTCCTCGTCGGGAACGACGGTTTCCGGCTTGCCGTTGCAAGCCGCCGCCATTGCAGCAAACATTGCGATCGCAAGAAGCAAAGCTACTGTCTTTTTCATGTCTGTATCCTCCTATTGATTTTTCCGGACGCACTCGTCCTCCTGATGTATGTGATGTTTCCACCAGCAAAATCAACGGCACGAAAAAAGCTCTTTACCGTGCGGCAAAGAGACTGCGTACAAAGTGTGCCCCGATAACGGAGCTACGGTACGATCAATCCCTCGTGATCCGGAAAATTACTTTTCCCGTACCCGCAGACGGCAGGTTTCCCGGCTTGCGGCATATGACGCTGTCGCCTTCCCGATTTCTCAGTGACTGCTGATGCGTGACAGCGCCGACCCGCATACGGTGACGAGTTCGCACAGGCATTGCACCTGTTTCCCTTTTACCCGCTGCCAAAAGCAGCGGCACCGACTGCGTCTATTCAATTCGACATCATTATAGATTCTTTTTCCCGTCCTGTCAATGCGCGCGCCGGAATATATCCGGGGGTGTAAAGGAGGTACTGCATTATGATGAAATCACTGGTTGCATTTTTCAGCGCAAGCGGCGTGACGGCTTCCGTTGCGGCGCGTCTTGCAAGGGGCGTCGGCGCGGAGCTCTATGAGATCGCGCCCGAAACGCCGTATACGAACGACGACCTGAACTGGATGGACAAAAGCGCAAGGAGCACGGTCGAAATGCGCGACGAGACGTCGCGGCCGCCGCTTCAGAACCACGACGCGCCGGTCAAGGACTACGACGTCATCTTCGTCGGTTTCCCGATCTGGTGGTACCGCAAGCCCTCGATCATCGATACGTTCCTCGAGGCGTACGACTTTGCGGGCAAGACGGTCATTCCGTTCGCCACCTCCGGCGGCTCGGGTCTCGGCAAGGCGCCTGCGCGCATGGGCGAGCTTTCCAAGGCAACGATCCTGCCGGGCCGGGTCTTCCCGCCGAAGGTCTCCGAGCGCGAGCTCAAGGACTGGGTGAGAAGCCTTCCCATCTGACGGCTTTTGAAGCAGCCCGCTGCTTTATCCCCTGCGTCATTCTGAACCGAACACGAAGAATCCTCAGTTTTTCGTTTCGCCCGGAATAACGCGTATGATTACAAAACAAAAGCGCCGCGGATGCGGCGCTTTTGCTGTTAATACGGGGATCTTCCGGTTCCGCCGCAATGAGAGCACTTCCCGTAATGAAGATCTCCCTTTGAATCATAGTATGCCCAACTGCCTGTTCCGTTACACCATCCGCATTTGGCAACTTTGCCGCTGGGCGTAACGTTCGAACTGCTGCATCCCATAAACATTGATGCGATAGACACCATCATCAACAGAATCAGCACCAAAGCAATCATTCGTTTTACAGTTTTCATTTCATACCTCCCGCTTTTAGTTTATAATTCGACCGCAAGAAAAGGATTTCACTTATCTTTTCATTTTAGTAAATATATTTACTAATGTCAATAGTAAATATCTTTACTGGTGTATGCTGAAGAAAATAGTGGGAACCCTAAAAGAATGGATTATAGAAAGCGCATACGCGATTTAAGAGAGGATCACGATAAAACGCAGACGGAGATTGCGGAGATGCTCGGCACGTCGCAAACGATGTACGCGCGCTATGAACGCGGTGCAAGTGAGCTGCCGATCCGACATCTTGTTAAGCTTGCTGATTATTACGGTGTTTCAACCGATTATATCCTTTGCCGAACCGATCAAATCAAATAGCAAAAGCGCCGCAAAACGCGGCGCCTTTTTGATTGACGAATGCTTATTTCCTTCCCTCGATCGCGAGCTTCACGACCTCGTAGCCGCCGTTGTAGACGCCGAAGTTCTTGAGCTCTACGATACGCTTGTTGAGCTGACGCAGGATCGCCTTGTCGTTGATCAGCGTGTCGATCATGTCGCACAGCGCCGCGGGCGTTTCGCACTCAAAGGTGGAGTCGCCCATCTCGCGCGCATAGATCGCGCCGTAGACCTCGTGACCGCCGATGTGCCGCATCATGAGCTTCGGCACCGGATAGAACGCGAGCTCGGAGGGCTTCGTGATCAGCACGTCGCACTTGCGCATCAACAGGTTCGTGGAATACACCGCCTCGAAGATGTTGCTGTGGCAGAACACGGTCACGCCGCCTCTCGACGGACCGTCCAGCGTGTCCGCCCAGTCGCACAAGCCCTGATAGTCGTTGAAATGCATCTTGCATTCCTTCTCCAGCTCCGGCATCTGCTTCTTGAACGTCTCCCACATGGCGAGATGGTCGCCGAAGTTGATCCAGAGCTCCGCCTTCTTTTCCTTGATGTACGGCATCAAGTGCCGGAGCATCGCAAGGTACAGGTCGCCGCCCGCGCCCGCGCCGCCGACCGTCATCAGGAAGCGGATCGGCGCGCCGGTGTCGAGACGCTCCACGCGCTTTTCGCAGTCGTGCTCGACATTTTCGACGAGCTCATGGTCGATGTAGTGCCCGACCATCTTAAGATCCGCGTCCGGCATGGGCTTTAAGGGCGTCTTGGCAAAGCCGTTCAGCTTCTTGTAGCCGAGATAGGCGAACGGCGTCTGCACCGCGTGGATCGAACCCTCCGCCAGATGCAGACCCATCGGCCAGTTGTCCGGGATCGCGTTGACGACGTGCGTGAGCCCCGCGTGCACCGCGCCCTGGCTGGGCCACACGTGCGTGCCGATGTACGGAACGTCCTTCGGAAGATCCGCGTAAAGCGGCGCCAAAAGCTCAGAGTTTTTCTGATCCGCGGCGTTATAGGTGATCTTCTTGAAGCCTTCGCTGTTCAGCGGCTCCCACACGAGCTTGTTGAACAGACCGATCTTCTGCGACAGCTTGGAGCCGGTCGAATAGAGATCGTTCTGGTGCCGGATCATTTTGGACCCGGTCGCGTCGAACGACGCAAGGTCCATCCACACCGGCGTGCGCCCGAGCGCCTGCGCGCAGGACGCGATCGCCATCGCAATGCGGTAGTGCCCAAATCCCATGCGGATGTTGCCGACGATGACGGCGTTTTCCGGAAGCTCTAAGGGCTTGTCGGCGAGGACAAGGTTTTGGATCTTGATCTCCTTGATCTCGTCGATCGGCTGAAGTCCCAGATGATACTGCTTGTTCGTGTCGTCGCCGAACCCTTTTTGACGGTCTTTTCGTCGATCGGATTGCCGAAAATGACGCTTGTTTTATCCATGGCAGACCTCGTTATTCGGGAAGGTTTTCCTTCTTGTGCGCTTCTTCGATAACGCCCATGACCTTCTTTTCCTTATAGAACGCAAGGATCACGGCGCCGAGCAGACAGAACACGATTGCGACGATCGCCACAATGCGGAGACCGAAGCGGGACGCCGTCAGGTCGCTGGTGCCCTGTTGCTTCGCTTTCAGTTCATCCGCCGCCGCCTGATCCTTTGCAATGATCGTTCTGCCGCCCTGCGGAATGACGTTATAGGTCTTGCCCTCCGGGACCTTGATATCGAAGTCCTCTTCGTACATGACCTGCTCATAGCTGCCGATTTCCGTGCCCTTTGCATAGAGTCGTTCTTCGCTTTCCGGCTTCATCTCAACGACTACGGCTGCTTGCGCTTCCTCAGGCTCCACAACAACGGTATACGGCTTTTCGCTCTCATCCAGCTTCTGCTCCACGCCTTCCTGATATACCTTGACTTCCGTGTTGCCGATGATTTTGATGTTCATATCGCGCATCGGCAGCAGGATCGCGAGAGAGGTGAACACGAGCGCCGCGACGGACTGGCCCATCTTCATGGCGAAGGTACGCGCCGCAAAGAACATGCCCTCACGCTTCTCGCCGGTAAGGATCGCATCCTCCTCCGCAACGTCCGCAATGATCGACTGCGGGATGATGCCGAGCAGCGCCATCGGGAACGCGGAGATCACGACGATCAGGATGCCCGGCAGCATACCTTCGAAGCCCGGGATCACGCCGATCAGCGCGGTGACAGTATATGCAAGCGCAAGGCCGACAAAACCGGTGATGACGAGCTTTTTCTTGCCGAACTTCGCAACAAGCTTCGAAACGATCGGATAGAAGCAGGCGGAAAGCACGGTCATGCCGCCGAGGAAGTACATCGCCCAGGATTCGTCCAGCTTCATGGAGACCTTGACGAAGAACGGGAGACCTGTCTGGAACAGCGTCAGCGCGATGAAGTATGCGATGTCGGAGCCGGAGAACTTCAAAAACTCCTTGTTCTTGAAGGTCTTGATCAAGCTCTTGACTGTGTTGCTCTTTTCGGTCGTCGGCTGCACGTCGACGAACTCGCGCTCCTTGAGCTTGAAGGTCGGGATCAGCATGCAGACGAGCGCAAGGATCGCCAGCACGATGAAGCAGATGCGGTAGCTCCACGGGAAGCTTGCGCCGATCGCGCTGCGAAGCATCGGAGCGAGCACAAACGGGATGTAGCTTAAGAGCGTTCCGACGAAGAACGTCGCCGAAATCGCCGTGGAGATGTACATGCGGTCTTCCTGCGTCTTTCCGAACTCGGAGATCAGCGCGTTATAAGGCGTGCAGTACATCGTCATAAAGAGATAGAACAGAATGAGGAAGCCGAGGACCCAAACGATGTTGATTGCGCTGATCGTTTCGACCGGCGCGCAGAACACGAGCACCGCGATCACGGCGAACGGGATCGCCGCGCGGCGCATGAACGGGATGCGGCGGCCGTTCGGGTTCTTGCTGCGGTCGGACATGGACGCGATCAGCGGGTCGGTGACGGCGTCGAAGATACGGCAGACAAACGAAATGATGCCGAGGATGGTCAGGCCGATGAAGATCGCGCCCGTCGGCAGGAAGAACGGCGCGCCCTTTGCAACGTCGCCCGACGTCGGCAGATAGAACGTGACCAGCCATGCGTTGATGAGACCGCCGAGGATCGACCAGCCGAGCTGACCGACCGCGAAGATCCACATCTCTTTCTTTGTGAGTCTTCTGGTTTTCATGCTGTGAAAATACCCCCTTGTTCCTTGATAAACTTTTCCGCGCGCGAAACAAACCGCACGTACGGAACGTTTACATACAGTATAATACATTCTTATGTAAAAGCAAAGTAATTTTTTTCATAAATATGCGGTTTTCTGACCGGCAAAAACGGACCCCCGCAAAAGAGATCCGTTCCATGCCCCGTATGCGCCGCAAGCATCAATTCATCCGCGAAAAGCGTTCCGCTTTTCCGCGTGTCCGCCTCATCCGCCGCAAGCGGAACTCCACTCCGCTTCGCTTCGTTACGGCGGTGCCGTTGCACGCTCTCCGCGGGCTTTTGGGTGCGCGACATTCTTGCCAACGAACCGTAGGGGCGGATATCATCCGCCCGCCGCAACAGCGGAACGGGAAGATACGATCTTCCCCTACGGGTATGCGATATAAATCCCTGTGGGAACGTTCAGGAAGATTCTCCTGCCGGAGAATCTCGGATTTGAACCCCTCATCCGGCTCGCTGACGCTTCGCCACCTTCTCCTCGGAGGAGAAGGCAAGGGAGCGCGCGCTTTTCACCAACGGACCGTAGGGGCGGATATCATCCGCCCGCTGCAGCAGCGGAACGGGAAGATACGATCTTCCCCTACGGTTTGCATGGCGTGCAGGGGAGATAGACGCGCCCCCTTATCCTTTTGGTGCGTTGTCGAAATAGTCCGCAAGCGGGATGCCGCCGACCGTGTAGGGCGCTGTGCCGTCAAGATACACCGTGATCCGGCGGTCGTCCTCGGTCAAAAACACGATCCGGTCCATGGATTCGTGCCATTCCCGCAGATGCAGGTATACGCCCGGTTCGAGCGTCGCGGGCTTGCCGTCGATCTCGCACGGCAGCGCGCGGACAAGGTGTAAAAGCGTGCCGTCCCCGATGTTTTCTTCCCGCTTGCCGAACATGATTCTTTCGATCAGCGCGCTCGCCTGCAGCCATTCGTCCGCGGGCTCGAGCGCTTCGCCTTTGACCTCGCGATAGCCGTACTTTGCGCCTAAAAGATCGGTC
>CADAPG010000058.1 GCA_902789675.1 uncultured Eubacteriales bacterium | reverse complement strand
AGAACGACAGCTGGGAACGCGTGGATTCGATCGGCGAGCTTGCGCCGGGCGATCTGTGCTTCTTCATGACGCCGGGCAATGAGAGCGTCAACTGCGTCGGGATCTATCTGGGCGACGGACAGATGATCTATCCGTCCTCCGGCGAGGGCAAGGTCATCGTAAACAAGATCACAAGCAAATACTGGAAAGAAGCGTTCGTGTTCGCACGGCGGGTGTTCTGAGCATGGAAAAACGGATCGAACGGGAAAACTGGCCGAGAAACGGGCATGATCGGCTGTTTGCGCGGCTCGAGGTGCCGTTCTACAGTCTGACGTGGCGCGTGGATGTGACCGGCGTATGCGAAGCGGCACGGGATCCCGTTCTATGCGGCAATGATCTGGTGCACGATGCGGGCGCTGAACGGCGTCGAGGCGTTCCGGTATGAGCTGCGCGGCGACGAGGTCTATCTGCTCGACCGCCGCGATCCGTCCTATACCTATCCGTGGGACGACGAGCTGTTCGGCATCTGCGGGATCCCGTGGATCGACGGCGAGGATCCCGTATCCTTTGCGGCGCGGATGAAGGCGGCGGAACAGCGGAATCGTTCGCCGATCCCGACCGCCGAGGCGGATGCGGCAGGGCACGACGTTTACATTTCTTCGACGCCGTGGTTCGATTATACGCATGTCACGCAGGAGTTTCCGCTCGACAATACGGACAGCACGCCCCGCATCATGTGGGGACGGTTTTCGGAAAATGAGCAGGGCAGAAAGATCCTTTCCTATACCGTGCAGGTCAATCACCGCCTGATCGACGGGATCCACCTTGCAAGGCTTTTGGACGGTCTCAACGGGGCAATACTTGCTTTGGAGGAGAACTGATGGAACAGCAAAACAACGCAAACTGGAAAAAACTGCTCGGAAAGGGCGCGTTTGTCGTCATCTGCATCGTGATCGCGGTTGCGCTGATCGGCGGCGCGGCGTATCTCACGCTGCGCACGATGCGCACCTGCCGTTCCGGACCGGGCATATCGCAGGCGACGCCGACGCCGGAACCGACACCCGTGCCGGGACACCGGGTTTTCAACACGAAGATGGACGAGGCGCCGCCGCTGGAGCTTCTGGGGCTTACGGAAGGACATCTCGAAGAGTATTCCGAGGATCTGAAGCTTGCCGAGAACTGGCTCGATATGACGAAGGAGGGCACGGAGGGCTTCCGGATCATCCGCAGCGTCGTGCTGGGCTGTTCCTATCTTGTACGGGACGGGCAGTATTACCGCCTCGGCGAGGGCGAGGACGGAAAGGGTCTGCTCGACTACTATGTGACCGATCTGGATTATGACGACGAGCCGGATCTGCTGTACACGTATCATTACGGCGCGAACGAGGATAATTACACCAAGGTCGGTTGGTTCAATCTTGCGACGAACGAAAACGTCCTGTCCGATTTTTCGCAGCGGGACGGCTATCTTGCGCTCATCGAGGAGAACGGGAATTTCATTCTGTGCCGCGTCGACCGCGTCGTTGACGAGGAAACCTCCTCGTTCGGGCTGACGGTGACCGAGCGGCTCGGCGAGATCACCGAGGTCATGGGGCGGATCGTGCTGATCCTCGACGCGCAGCCGACCCCCGAGCCGACCCCGGAGCCGTAACGGCGTTTTGCGGCGTAATTCGGACTGTTTTCGGCAATACGCGGCTTTATCTCCGACCGTGTGCGGTTGTACCTGCGGCTTTGGGTGGTATAATGAAAACAGAAAAGGGGGGTAAAACCATGGGATGGAAAATTCGAGTTTACAGAACGGAAGATGTGAAAGCACCGTATCGGTATTCGCCGCCTTTGATACCGGAGTATGTTTCCAAAAAGAAACTGATTGCAGGCGTGGTTTTGCTGCTCATCTTTATCGCCGCATTGATCTATGTCATTTCCGCCGTGCACAACGGTCTTCCCGCAGACGGACAATGGAAAGGAAACATCCATCAGTGGAAGCCCGCGTTCCCGGGACAGGGACTTGTCATCATTTTCACCGGCATTGCGGGAGCGGCAGCGTTCATTTCCGGAGTCATCCTTACCATTCAGTCGGTTCACGGAGACTGGCCCGTCGGAAAGCGGAAAGAATAAAACGATATAAAGAGGGTGTTCGGAAAAACCGAACACCCTTTTTCATATTTCAGATGCGTGGATTACGGTTCCGCCGACGATCCGGAAGGAGGTTTTGCCATAGACCTGTTACGGGTTTGCGGAAGGCGCTTCGGTCGGCGCGTACAGCGCATGATACGGGTTGTTCGGATCAGGATCGGTCGGATCCCAGCCGAAGCCTTTTTTGTCGGTGTACGGCGCTTGCCAGATGATGGCGGGCGGCTTTTCGGGCGTCGGTCCCTTGTCCTTTACGACGCGTACCGCGACCTTCGTTTCGCCTTTGTTATAGAGATCGTAGATCCACTTTGCGTCCGCAACGGTCAGGCGCACGCAGCCGTCCGACGCGACCGAACCGAGCTTTTCATATTTTTTCATGTTGCACATGCGATGTCCCTTTTCCAGATTGCGTCCGGCGTCGAAGCTGATCGGCACGGAATGGAACAGATGATGCGTCCTGAACCGGCACGCCCAGAAGCCGAAGCAGTGCGTGTCGTTCATGCCGAGCTCTTTATACTCATAGGAATCGTAGATCTTGTAATTGCCGACCGGCGTTTCGTGATTTTTTCTGCCGGTCGAGCAGATCATCACGCGCAGCTGTTCCCAATCGCCGTCCTTGCCATCGTACGCAACGACGCATTGCGAGCCGAGGTACACGACCAGCAGCTTTTCGCCGTCCTTCGAAGGGGCGTCTTTCGGCGTATAGGCGGGAACGATGCAGACGATCTCGGCGGGCGCTTCTCCGAGCGCGACCGCGCCGGTTTTGTCGCAGGGATAGAATTGCGGCTCGGAACTGCCGACGGTACCGTAGGCAAAGAATGCGCCGTCCGCGTTGCGCCGTACGACGCCGGGCAGTTCGGACAGGGTAAAACCGTTCCGTGCGCGTACGTCTTTCGGAAGCGCCAACGCGACAAAGGGCAGCGGCGTCGGCGTCGGTTCCGGCGTGGGCGTCGGCTCCGGCGTTGCCGTCGGTTCGGGCGTGGGCGTCGGTGTGGGCGTCGGCGTGGGTTCGATCGTCGGTTCCGCGGTGACCAGAATGATCGCTTCTTCGTGCAGCGCGGCATCCGAAGCAGACGCCGGGTCGGCAACGGCGATCGCCTCATCGGTTTTCGAACCGCTGCAGCCGGTCAGAAGCATCAGGATCACAAATAACAGCGGAAGAAATCGTTTCATAGTTCAGTTTTTGTCGAAGAGCCGGTTGGTCTTGCGCTGCGGCTCGCAGGTCAGGTTGACGCCGAGGCGGCGATAGACCTCGAGATCGACGCGGGACAGCATCACGGTCGAATGCGCTTCGAGCCCCTTAAGTCTTCCCAGCGCCTTCATGGCGCGATCGGCGGTCGGGTTCATCGTGGCGCAGATAGAAAGCGCGTACAGAAGCTCGTCGCTGTGCAGCCGCGGATTTTCGCTGCCGAAATGGTCCGTTTTGAGCTTGCGGATCGGCTCGAGAACGATCGGCGCGATGAGGTCGATGTCCGGCTGGATGCCCGCAAGCGCCTTCAGAGCGTTCATCAGCGCGCCCGCAGCGGCGCCCATCATCGTGCCGTTTCTGCCGGTGACCATCTGTCCGTCGGGCAGCTCGATCGCCATTGCCGCGCCGCCGGTCTCCTTGTCGCGCGCAAGCGCCGCCGCGACCACCGGACGGTCCGCGATCGTGACGCCCGCGCGAGTCATCAGGAATTCCGCCTTGTCGATCTGATCGCGGTCGATAAGACCGCGCTTGAACGCGCACGCTGCGCTGTAATAGCGGCGGATGATCTCCTGACAGGCAGCTTTGCGCACCGCAGCGTCGTCGGTGATGCAGAAGCCGACCATGTTGACGCCCATGTCCGTCGGTGAATGATAGGGAGAGGTGCCGTAGATGTGCTCGAACATGGCGTTCAGCACCGGGAAGGATTCGACGTCGCGGTTGTAGTTCGTCGTCGTCTTGCCGTACGCCTCGAGGTGGAACGGGTCGATGAGGTTCACGTCGTCGAGGTCGGTCGTCGCCGCTTCATAGGCGAGGTTGACCGGATGCGAAACGGGCAGGTTCCAGATCGGGAACGTCTCGAACTTCGCGTAGCCCGCGCGCACGCCGCGCGTGTACTCCTGATAGACCTGCGAAAGGCACACGGCAAGCTTGCCGCTGCCCGGACCCGGCGCAGTGACGACCACAAGGGGACGCGTCGTCTCCACAAATTGATTTTTGCCGAAGCCGTCGGGGCTCAGGATCAGACCGGGGTTCTGCGGATAGCCTGCGATCGGATAGTGGAAATAGACCTTGACGCCGAGCCGTTCGAGCTTTTCCGCGAACGCGTCGACCGCGGGCTGGCTCGAATACCGCGTAATGACCACGCCGGACACCAGAAGCCCCTTCTTGCGGAACGCGTCGGTAAGCCGCAAAACCTCGCGGTCATAGGCGATATCGAGGTCGTTTCTGACCTTGTTGTGTTCGATGTCGCCCGCATGGATCGCAATGATGATCTCGGCGCTGTCCCGAAGCTGTTCCAGCATGCGGATCTTGCTGTCCGGCTCGAAGCCCGGCAGCACGCGCGCCGCGTGATAATCGTCGAACAGCTTGCCGCCGAACTCCAGATACAGCTTGTCCCCGAACGATGCGATGCGCTCCAGGATCTTCTTCGACTGCATGGAGATATACTTGTCGTTGTCAAATCCGATCTTTGCCATGGTAATGCTCCTCAATCCTCATATTCAAACGGGTCCCAGCCGGTGACCCGCATCTTTGCCGAAAGGATCCGATAGACGCTTTCGTTGAGCCGCCGCTCATCGATCGTGCCGTTTTCGACCGCCGCATAAAGGCCGTCGAGGATCTGCTTTTGATAGGTATGGTTCGCGCCGCACAGGATCAGGTCCCCGCCCGCAAGGATGAACTGCACCGCGCCGTCGGAAAGCGAGGTCTGCTTCCGAAGCCCCGCCATGCGGAAATCGTCGCTCATGATGAAGCCCTGAAAGCCGAGCTCCTCCCGCAGGATCTCCGTCAGAAACACCTCGGACTGGCTCGCGATGTGTTCGTCGTCGATCTTCGGATACGAAATGTGCGCTGCCATCACGCCGTCCGCCGCGTTGATCGCCGCCGCAAACGGCAAAAGCTCATAGAGCCGCAGCGAATCGAGCGATTTCTGCACGACCGGCGTCGACTCATGCGAGTCGGCTGCCGTCGCGCCGTGCCCCGGGAAATGCTTGACGATGGACAGACAGCCGCCGTCGTGCAGCCCTTCGATGCAGGCGACGCCGATCCGCGCCGCGACGTCCGCGTCGGACGAGATGATCCGCTTTCCGAGGAAGGTCGCGCCCGGGTCCTTCGCAATGTCCAGACACGGCGCAAGGTCCACGTTGATGCCCGCGCCGGTCAGCCCCTCCGCAATATAGCGGAACTGGTCGAACGCGCGGTCCGTATCGCCTTTTTTGCCGAGCGACTGCGCGCTCAGAAGTGATTTGCTCCAGTGGAACCGCGTGACGTTGCCGCCCTCCACGTCGGTGCTGATCAAAAGCGGGATCTCGCTGAGATTCGCGTTCCGCACACTTTCGCAGAGCCTTCTGCACTGACCGAAGCCGCCGTCGCTGTTCGTCCGGGACATATTCTGTCCATAGAGGATCACATTCCCGATGTGATACGTCTGCAGGATCTTTTTGAACTCCGCGCTGATCTCCTTCGTGCCGGAAAAGCCGAACATGCAGAGCTGCCCGATCTTTTCCTCGACCGTCATCCCGTCGATGTAGGCATAGAGCCGATCCTCGGGCGAAAGCGTGGGTTCCGGCGTCGGCGTGGGCGAGGGCGTCGGCTCCGGCGTCGGCGTTTCGGTCGGCTCCGGTGTCGGTTCCGGCGTTTCCGGGATCGCAGTCCGTGCAGGCGCGGCGGTATCCGTCGCGGGATCGATCTCGACGATCGGCGCGTCCGGTTCCGTCCCGCAGGCAAGCAGCAGGATCGCGATCAGAAAAAGACACCAAAACCTCTTCATGATACCATTATAACATAGCGCTTCCGCATTTACCAGTAAACATTCTGTGATATTATGGCGTCTCCGCCGCATGCAGGACGCCGCGGCAGCGCGAACGGCGTGCAAACGCACGATCCGCTTGACAGCGCGCCGCGGATTCTTTACTATATAGACAGAACGCAAGGGGGAAAGCGCTATGAACGGCATCCAGAAGATCAATCGCAGGAAATGCCTTTTGACGCTGCTGTTTTCGGCGGCGGTCGTGATCTGCGTGTGCGTCGGCGTGGTCATGAACCTCACGACGCTGCATGATGAGAATTTCGACCACATGGGCATTCAGACGTTCTGCATGTTCACCGTCAATTCCAATATCTTTATGGGCATTGCGATGTTCCTGACGCTGCCGTATACGGTCGACGGACTGCGCAACGGGTATTTCCGTCTGCCGGACTGGCTCGTGCAGCTGCTGTTCGTATCGGCGACCGCGCTTACGCTGACGTTCCTCGTTTCGCTCCTCATCCTTTCGCCGGTCAAGGGCTTTGTGCTGATCTTCACCGGCTCGCGCTTCTTCCTGCACGGACTGTGCCCGATCCTTGCGATCGTTGTGTTCTGCTTCGTTCTGAAGGACACGCACCTGAGCTTTGCTTCGACGTTTCTCTCGCTGATCCCCGTGTTTATCTATGCCTGCATCTACTTTATGATGGTGGAGGTCGTCGGGCAATGGCCTGACTTTTACGGATTTCTGACCCGCATTCCCGCGTGGATCTCGCTCGCGGGATTTCTGCCCATAACGTTCGCCATTGCGACGCTGCTGCGCATCCTGCACAACAAGGCGTGCAAGCGCTACCGCGCGCAGGCGCGAAAGCATTATCTCGATGCGTTCGAGGCGGAGGACACCCGCGGGATGATCATCCACATGGCGGCGCGGAACAGCAAAAAGGATACGACCGGCAACATCGTGATCCCGTATCAGGTGCTGCGCATGCTGCTTTCCGGCGGCGAAAGCGAGGAGAACTTCGAGGAATACTGCATCCTTTATATGAAAGAATGCCTGAAGCACGAGCTGTATCAGGAGTGATGTGCGGATTCGGCTGTAATTCCGCGTTTTTCACAAAATAAGGCACGCTATTTCCGAAGGGAACAGGTTTACAGATACCATTCTTTTTGATAAGATGGTATCGCAAAAAGGGGGTATCACGATTATGAAACACACAAAATTGATCGCTGCGATCATACTGATGCTGGTTGCGGTCATTGCGCTGGTGTTCGTTATCAAATCCGTACATGACGGACTTCCCGAGGAAGGTACCTGGAAAGGCAACATTCACCAATGGAAACCGTCCTATAACGGAGAGGGACTTGTCATCATCCTTGTCGGAATCGTCGGAGCCGTGAGCTTTCTCAGCGGCAGTTTTCTCCTGCCGATCGCGCTGCGTCAGGACGTCTGACGCTCTCAAAAAGGTCAGATAACGAAACGGCATGTCCCGGATTGGGAAACGGCCGTTTCGTTTCTTTATCGGGTCACAGAATACGGAAGGGTCGGTATCAGACTTGAAACAGGCTTTGCTCATGCTTTCGGTCCTGCTGCTCGACGGGCTGATTCTGTACAGCTTTCGCCGAGTGCTGCTTGCGCTGCGGTTCGGCGGCTGCGGAAAGTATGCCCGAAAGAAGAAAAGAACGGAACGTCTGCGGGAACTGTCGCTTTGGGACAGGCTCACGCTTGCCTCCGTTGCGGCGGAGTGCAAGAAGCCGGAGACGGCGCAGAGGATCCGAAAGCTGTATCTTGGATATACGGTCGTCGCACTGCTATCAGATGCGTTTCTGCTGTTCGCAGCCGCGTCAAAAAGGCTGCCGCTCCTTTGGGTCTGGGTCGCCGTATGCGGCAGCAAATGGATCGTTCTCGCGGTATTGCGCATCCTGCTCTTCCGGAACGGACTCAACCGCAATCCGACTGTTTAACGAAAGGAGAAATTCTATGATCGTTCGCAATATTCTGGCGTCCGTCGGCGTGCTGATCGCGTATCTGCTGATGCTTCCGCTGTGTTATGTTGCATTCGACGTGCGCTTTCATGACGATATCGAATTCGTCCACGGAAGGAGAAGCGCAAAGAAGCTTTTTCACTTTCCGGAACGGTACAAGAGCATGAAAAAACTGCTGTTCCTGGACATTCGCAAGGACGTGCCCATCGGGGACTATACGCAGTTCTGGGTATTTCTCGTTTCTTCCGTTCTGCTTGTATCGGCGGTGATTGCGAATCTATGGCTCAAGGCGGAATGGACGCTGTTTGCCGTCCGGGCGTCGACGATCTGCGCGCTTCTTTCATGGCTTCCGGCGCTTTTTTCCCGCAGATTTACGCTCTACCGGGGCAACCGGATCCGGAACCGAAAGGAGTATGCCGAAAAGGTCCGGGGAAAGCTCAAAAAACAGATCGAAAACAGAAGCGCGCTGACGGTGATTCTGAACGCCGTCGGCATTCCGGCGCTGTCCGTGCTGCTCACGGTTCTCCTTTGGTATGCAAAGCTGTTCTTCGGACGATAAGCGGAATGAATTGCCTTGCGGCGCGTGCGAACCAAAAGCCTTCCCCTTGAGGGGAAGGTGCCGAGGAACGAGGCGGATGAGCTGGATGCGTTGAAAAGCGGAACGTTTTCGCGGATGAATTGCCTTGCGGGCATGAATTGCGCCTTGCGGCGCGTGTTTTCTGCTTGCAATCGGGCGCGGGAGGGAGTATACTGAAACTAAGATGGGGCGGTATGGGAACACGCCGCTTTCCAAAGATTATTTTGAAAAGGAGAAAACGATATGAATCTCGAATCTCTCGGCATCATCCATCCCAAAGCGGTCTACCGCAACCTGACGGTTCCGGAGCTCTATGAGCACGCGCTGGAGCGCAAGGAAGGCGTCATCATGGACAACGGCGCGCTGCTTGTCAAGACCGGCAAGTACACCGGCAGAAGCGCGCAGGACAAGTTCATCGTCGATTCCGAGGGCGTGCACGACCTGATCGCGTGGGGCAAGGTCAACGTGCCCGTGAAGCGCGAGAAGTTCAACGCCATCAAGTCCAAGATGGTCGCATACCTGCAGGGACGCGACGTGTTCGTGTTCGACGGCTTTGCCGGCGCGGACAAGAAATACGCGAAGAAATTCCGCGTGATCTGCGAGCTCGCAAGCGAGGCGCTGTTCATCCGTGACCTGCTCGTCCGTCCGACCGAGGAGGAATTGGAGAATTTCGGCGAGCCGGATTACACGCTGATTGCTTGCCCGGGCTTCAAGTGCAGCCCCGAGATCGACGGCACGCGCTCCGAAGCGGCGATCATGATCGACTATGAAGCGCACATGATCATCGTCGCGGGAAGCCAGTATGCGGGCGAGATCAAGAAGTCCGTCTTCTCCACCATGAACTTCGTGCTGCCGCTCGAAGGCACGCTGCCGATGCACTGCTCGGCGAACATGGATCCCGAAACGAAAGAGACCGCGGTCTTCTTCGGCCTAAGTGGCACCGGCAAGACGACACTGTCCGCCGACCCGAATCGCATGCTGATCGGCGACGACGAGCACGGCTGGGACGAAGAGGGCATTTTCAACATCGAAGGCGGCTGCTACGCAAAGTGCATCGACCTCGTCGAAGAGGAACAGCCGGAGATCTACCGCGCGATCCGCTTCGGTTCGCTGGTCGAGAACGTCGTCGTGAACGACAAGCGCCAGCCGGACTACTCCGATCCGAGCCTTGCGATCAACAGCCGCGTGGGCTATCCGGTCGAGTACATTCCGAACGCCGCGATCCCCGGCATCGGCGGCATCCCGAAGGTCGTCATCTTCCTGACCTGCGACTCGTTCGGCGTGCTCCCGCCCATCTCCCTGCTTTCTAAGGAAGCGGCGATGTATCAGTTCGTCACCGGCTTCACCTCCAAGGTCGCCGGCACCGAGATCGGCATCAACGAGCCGGTCCCGACGTTCTCCACGCTGTTCGGCGAGCCGTTCATGCCGCTCCGCGCATCGGTCTACGCTGGCATGCTCGGCGAGCGCATCGAAAAGTACAACACGAAGGTTTATCTCGTGAATACCGGTTGGGTATCGGGTCCCGCGGTCAATCCGGACGGCACCAAGAACCCGCGCATGAAGCTGCGCTACACCCGCGCGATGATCACCGCCGCACTGAACGACGCCTATGCGAAGGAGAACGTCCCGTTCACGCACAACGACGTGTTTAACCTCGACGTGCCGGCGTTCGTGCCCGGTGCGGACGTGCCCGAAGAGATCATGAATCCCAGAAATCTCTGGGCGGACAAGGAAGCCTACGACGCGCAGGCGAAGAAGCTTGCCGGCATGTTCCAGAAGAACTTCGAGGCGAAGTATCCCGACATGCCCGAGGCGATCAAGAACGCAGGTCCGAAGGCATAACGCGGCAGATCCAATCAAACGACGGCGGAAGCATTGCGCTTCCGTCGTTTTTTATGGATCAGATGTGCGGTTTTCTGCGATAATTCCTTGCAAAAGTCAAACGGTATGGTATACTGTATATATAATCCGCAGAGTGTGTCACATAAGGAGGGGGTTATGGAACAGACGTCCGGATCAGGAAATCGAAAGGGCAAAGGCGGGATCCCGCTCTGGCTGTTCGCGGTGCTTTGCGCCGTTCTGTTTGTGACGGCGCTTGTGCTGTCCCTGTTTGTGCTGCAGAAGCTCGACGTCATCCATTGCGGATCGAAGAGCGCTCCGACGGCGCAAACGGCGACCGGGCAGACCGCGGTTCCCGCGCAGCAGGGAACGGAACAGCAGCAGACATATACGGATCCGGGAAACCCGGAAAACCCGCAGAATCCGGAAACCCCGCAGGATCCGGAGGACCCGAAAAATCCGGAATACCCGGAAGATCCGGAAAATCCCGAAAACCCGGAGGATCCGGAAGACCCGGAAGATCCGGAGGAGCAGCCGTCCACACCGGAGCCGATCGTCGTTTCACCGACGGAAACGCCCACGCCGGAACCGACGGAAGCGCCCACGACAGAGCCGACGGAAGCGCCGAAGACAGCGTCCACGCAGATGCAGGACTATTTCATGTTCGGCGGGAAGAAGATCAAGTGCGGCGAAAAGAAGATCAACGGCAAGAGCCTCGGCATCAACGGCAAGAGCAAAAAACCGAGACATATCCCCAAAGAGGAGGTGCAGGATCTGGTCACGCTGTGCCCCGATCTTGAGGAACTCGTGCTGGAATACTGCAGTCTGGAGGATTACGCGCCGATCGGACAGCTGACAAAGCTCCGGAAGCTGGCGTTCACATACTGCGGCACGGGCGACGGCAATGCGATCACGGACATTTCCTGGCTGGAGAGTCTTACGAATCTGCGCTGGATGAACCTTTCGCACAATAAGATCGACGATACTGAAGCGGTTTCGGGACTCACAAAGCTCACCTATCTGAACCTTGCGGGCAATCCGCTTACGGACGAGGATCTGAAGCCGCTTTCAAGCCTGACGAATCTGGAGACGCTGTATCTTTACGACCTCAAGAAGATCACGGACGTCACGCCGCTGTCGAAGCTTTCAAAACTGAAATTCCTGCATGTCGGGCACAACAGCAAGCTGAAGAACGTCAAGCCGCTGACGAAGCTGAAGAAGCTCACGCAGCTGCGGCTGAATCACACAAAGGTCAGCGATCTGAGCTATTTCAAGAACTTCTCCGCGCTGACGAAGCTGGACGTCGGGAAGTGCCCGATTCCGAAAGAGCAGTTTTATAATCTGAAAGGCTGCAAGAAGCTTACAAAGATCGTGCTTGAAATGAGCGATGCGGACGCGTTTTACGCAATCGTGGATATGATCGGCGACGG
>CADAPG010000057.1 GCA_902789675.1 uncultured Eubacteriales bacterium | reverse complement strand
TGAACAGCGGGATCAGAAGGATCCGCAGGAGCGTCAGCTTGTTTGCCGTATTCATACCCATTCTCCCGTCATATCGTAAGAATCCGCGCCGGTGAGAAGGACGGATAAGTATTGCCCGGGTTCGTGACGGTAGCTCGGCGCGATGCAGACCGTGCCGTCGGCGTCCGGCGCTTCGCGGATCGTTCTGCCGTAGGTCCCGTCCATGCCGGTTTCCTCGACAAGCATCAAAAGCTCGCGCCCGATCCAGCGTTCGTTCCGTTCCTTCGAGATCGCCTGCTGCTGCTCCATCAGCGCGGCAAGGCGCGCTTCCTTCACGTCGTCCGGGATCTGATCCGGCATCGTTTCCGCCGCGGTTCCTTCCTCGGGAGAGAACGCGAACGCGCCGACGCGGTCGAAGGGATAGTCCCGGAGAAACTGCATGAGCTCTTTAAACTGCGCGTCGGTCTCACCGGGGAAACCGACCATCATGGTCGTGCGCAGCGTGAAATCCGGGTAGTTCTTGCGGATATGATCGAGCACGCTTTGAATGTGCGCTTTGCTGCCGCGCCGGTGCATGCGCTTCAAAATGGTATCGTTGCAGTGCTGCAGCGGCATATCGAGATACGGCACGAGCCTTTCGCCCTCGGCGAGCGTGTCCAGAAGCGCGGGCGTCACCGTGTCCGGATAGGTATAGAGCAGGCGCACCCAACGGAGTCCGTCGATACGGTCCAGTTCCCTGAGCAGCGGGATCAGCCGCGGTTCGCCGTACAGATCCTTTCCGTAGCCGGAGGTATCCTGCGCAATGACCGAGAGCTCCGTGACGCCCATATCGGCAAGCGCTCTCGCTTCGTCGACAAGGCGTTTCGCGGGCGTGCTTTTGAGATCGCCGCGGATCAGAGGGATCGCGCAGTACGCGCAGCGGTTGTTGCAGCCGTCGCCGATCCGAAGATACGCGCGATACGGCGGCGTCACGAGCAGCCGTTCCGGTTTCAGGATCGGGGAGCAGGGGAGCTCCAGCTTTTCCGCGATCAGCGCGGGCAGCTTTTCGTATTCGCGGACGCCGAGAAAAAGGTCGACCTCCGGCATTTCTTCGGTCAGCTCCTTGCGGTAGCGCTCGGAAAGACAGCCGGTCACGACAAGAAGCCTGCAGCGTCCGACTTCTTTATACTGCGCCATCTCAAAGATCGCGTCGATCGATTCCTCCTTTGCGGCGGTGATGAATCCGCAGGTGTTGACGATCAGCACGTCCGCCTTGTCCGGCTCGCCCGTAAACGTGTGACCGGCGGCTTTCAGGTAGCCGAGCATCGTCTGCGTATCAACCTGATTTTTGGCGCAGCCCAAGGAGATCACGCCGATGTTCATGCGTCAAAATCCTCCTCAAAATCGCTTTCTTCCGGTTCGATCGGATCGGGCTCCTCCTCCGGTGCGGGCGCGCCGCCGCCGAACACGCGGTTGAACTCCGCCTGTGTGATCAGCACCTGACGCGGCTTGCTGCCGTCGAACGGAGAGACGTATTTCTTCTGCTCCATCATATCGACCAGACGCGCCGCGCGCGCATAGCCGACGCGCAGCCTGCGCTGGATCATCGAAATGGACGCCTGTCCGTTTTCCATCACGACGCGGACCGCTTCGCCCAGAAGATCGTCCTCCTGTTTGCCTTCGCCGAAGACGCCGCCCTGTGCGCCGCCTTTGGCTTCGTCATTGATCTCGTTCAGAACGTCTTCGCTGAACTGGTTGTCATTCTTCTTGAAGCCGGACATCACGCGCTCGACCTCTTCGTCCGAAACATAGGCGCACTGGAGTCGGGTCGGCTTGCCTGCGCCGTTCGGATGGAACAGCATGTCGCCGCGGCCGAGAAGCTTTTCGGCGCCGGTCGCGTCGAGAATGATGCGGGAGTCGATCGCGGAACTGACGGCAAACGCGCACCGCGAGGGGATGTTCGCTTTGATGAGACCGGTGATGATGTCGGCGCTCGGACGCTGTGTTGCGACGATCAGGTGGATGCCCGCCGCGCGGCCGAGCTGCGCGATGCGGCAGATCGAATCCTCGACGTCGTCGGGCGCGACCATCATCAGGTCGGCAAGCTCATCGATGATGATGACGAGCTTCGGAATCCTGTTCTTCGGATCGTCCATCAGGGAGTTGTACCGCGTCAGCTCGCGAGCGCCGACCTCGGTGAATTTCTTGTAGCGCATGGTCATCTCGTTGACCGCCCACCGCAAAGCGCTTGCCGCCTTCTTGGGCTCGGTCACGACCGGGATGAGCAGGTGGGGAAGCGTGCCGAAGACCGAAAGCTCGACCATCTTCGGATCGACGAGGATCAGCTGCAGATCCTGCGGCGAGGACTTGTAGATCATGGAAATGATCAGGTCATTGATGCAGACGGATTTACCGGAACCGGTGGAGCCCGCGATCAGCATATGCGGCATCTTGCCGAGATCGGCGACGATGATCTTGCCGGCGATATCCTTGCCGAGCGCCATCGTGACCGGCGACTTTGCATTGAGAAACTCCGGACTGTCGATGATGTCACGCAGCAGAACGGTTGCGGCGTCCTTGTTCGGCACTTCGATGCCGACCGCCGCCTTGCCGGGGATCGGCGCTTCGATGCGCACGCGCGGCGCGGCAAGCGCAAGCGCGATGTCGTTAGAAAGCGTCGTAATGCGGTTGACGCGTACGCCCGGCGCGGGCTGCAGCTCGTAGCGGGTGACGACGGGACCGACGGAGATGTTGATGACCTTCGCCGAAATGTTGAAGCTTGCCAGCGTTTCCTCCAGCAGATGCGCGATCGCGGTCGGGTTTTCGGCGCTCTTTGCAAAGGTCTCGCGCGGCTTGTTCAGACAATCGATGGAAGGCGGCTCATAAGCGGGCGCCGCGGGCGCGGGCGGAACGACGAGCGGGATCTCTTCGGAATCGGCGTCCTTCGGCGCGGACGCAGCGGGAGCGACAGGCTTCTTCGCGGACTTGTCCAAAGGCTTTGCAGGCTCCTTCTTCGGCGTATCGGGAACAAGATCCTCCGCCAGATCGGAGAAGGAGGGCGCCTTCTTTGCAGGCTTCTTTGCCGGAGTCGCGGGGATGACAAGCTCGTCTTCCTCGTCGGCGGAAAGCGTCGCGTCGCTCTTTTTGTCAAGCCGTCCGTTGTTGGGCAGAAGAGCGGGATCGACGAAAGGATTCGGCTTGTTCGGCTGCCTGCGGGCAGTCTGCGCGGGCGCTTCCTCCGGCACGTCGAACAGTTCGTCAAACGGGATCCGGTTGGGCTTTTTGTGCTCCTCGGGTCGTCTCCTTGCGGGGAGCGGTTCTTCGTCGATCGTTGTCGAAAAATCCTTTTTCCACGGTTTGCGCGCAGGTTCGGCTTCGTATTCGTCGTCGTAATCCTCGGTAAGCGACTGTTCGTGTTCCGCGATCTTTTCGCGCACCTTGGTGCCGAACGCGTCGGTGTACGCCTTGATGGAGATACCGGTGCACAGCAGCACAGAGATCAGAAAGCCTGCAATGATGACGACCCAGCACAGGAGCTTGCCGCCGAGCACGTAGAGGAGCGTCGGCAGAAGCATGCCCAAAACGCCGCCGCCGATATGGTGATTGACACCTTCAAGCCACGCCTCGGGGAACTGTCCGAAGAATTGCTTGACATAGTCGGCAAACTTCATGCCGCTTGTTCCGAATTGCTTCAGATCGGTCAGATTTTTACTGGTCCACATGTGCAGCGCGCAGAGAATGAACAGCACCGCAAGAAGACCGGTCAGCAGCGTGCTGCGGGCAGGTTTCTTTCTGCCGCCGACGATCAGATAGATACCAACGATCACGAACAGCACGGGCACGGCATACGCAAAGCAGCCGTGCATGCCGAAGAGGTACCCGGAAATGATTCTGCCAAGCGCATCGTCGGCGCCGCTGTACAGCCAGACGGCGCAAAGCGCACCGAGCGCCAGGAGTACGATGCCGAAGATCTCGATCCCGGCGCGCGGCGGTTTCTTCTGCGGCGCTTTGTCCTTCGAAGCATTTTTGGCGCCGCCTTTTGCGGGAGCCGAAGAACCGCTCTTTGCGGGCGCTTTTGCACTCTTCGGCGCGCTCTTTGCAGGCGCTTTTTTGGTTGACGTTGATTTATTTGCCATGGATGATCCTCCGATAAACCATTTTCATTCAATTATATTATACTCCGAAACATCCTTCGGCGCAAGCATAAAAAACGAACGGTTGCGGGACGCAGGCATTCATGGTAAAATATCGGAAAGAATCGCGGAGGAACAACCATGGGTGTGAAGCTTTTGATCTGGGATTGGAACGGAACGATCCTCGACGACGCCGCGCTATGCCTGGAGCTTGAAAACGAGCTTCTGCGGGAGCGCGGCATGCGGGAGATCACGAAGGAATGGTATCTTGCACATTTCTCCTTTCCGATCCGCAGATACTATGAAATGATGGGATATACATTTGAAAAGGAATCGTACGAATCGGTATCGGAGATCTTTATGAAGCGCTATCGCAGGCGGTATGCTATGTGTCCTTTGCGCGAGGGCGTGACCGACGTGCTGCGGGCGGCAAAGGCACGGGGGATCCGGCAGACGCTGCTTTCGCTTACGCAACAGGACGATCTTCTGGAACAGGCGAACCGCCTCGGCGCGGCGCAGTACTTTTCCGAGATCCTCGGGCAGGTCGATATCCTCGGCACGTCCAAGGTCGACCGCGCGGTCGCATATATGGCGCAGAACGGGATCGATCCGGGCGATGCGCTTTTCATCGGCGACACCGATCACGACGTCGAGGTCGCGCGCGCCGTCGGCTGTCCGTGCGTGCTGCTTGCGGGCGGGCATCAATCCTTTGACATGCTTTCCCGCTGCGACGTTCCGGTCTTCCGGACGGCTTCGGAACTCCGGACCGCGCTTGAGATCTGATATGGCGAAGTCGTTCTTTCAATCGGTCTATGAGACCGTTGCACGGATCCCGTACGGACAGGTTGCAAGCTACGGCGATATCGCGCGGGCAATCGGATATCCGCGCCGCGCGCGGTTTGTCGGCTTTGCCATGCGCGTCTGCCCGGAGCAGCTTCCGTGGCATCGCGTGGTGATGGCGGACGGTTCGATTGCGGGCGGGGACTTTGCGCCCGTGCGCAGGATGCTACTCGAACGGGAGGGGATCCCGTTTTTGCCGGACGGACGTGTGGACCTGAAGAAATGCCGCGCCGTGCTTTTACCCGCTGTGACAGACAATCAATCGTGAAATCCTTGTGAAGCCGTTGCAACGGCTTTAAACCTGTGGTATACTTTTTCCAAATGAACAAAGGATGGCAGATATGAAACGGACCGATATCGGCGGGCAGGCAGTGATCGAAGGCGTCATGATGCGTTCCGAAAAGGGAACGGCATTGGTCGTGCGCCGCGGCGACGGAACGCTCGCGAAGGAATTTCATCACAAAAGAACCAGATACAAAAAGGGCTCGTTCCCGACATGGCCGGTGGTGCGCGGCGTTTACGCGTTCTTCAACGCGCTTTCCGACGGCATGAACATCACCACCCGCGCGGCGGAGATGCTCGGCGAGGAAGAGGAAGAGCCGTCGAAGTTCGAGAAATGGCTGGCAAAGCGCTTCAATAAATCCGCGATGGATATCGTGAAATGGGTCGCGATCGTGCTTGCCGTCGTGCTTGCGATCGGCTTGTTCTTCCTGCTGCCGATCGGGATCATCTCTCTTCTGGAGCTGATCTTCGGCAAAATGAGCGCGGTATGGAGCGCGGTCGTACAGGGACTTGTGCGGCTTGCAATCTTCCTGCTGTATATCTACGGGATATCCAAGATCAAGGATATCAGGCGTGTATTCATGTATCACGGCGCGGAGCACAAAACGATCGCCTGCTATGAAGCCGAGCTTCCGATGACGCCGGAGAACGCGGCGAAATGCACGCGCCTGCATCCGCGCTGCGGCACGAATTATCTGTTCCTGACGATGGCGGTCTCGATCATTGTGACCACCGTCGTATCCGCGCTGTGCACGCTGATTCCCGGCTTTACCGTATGGCACGACGCAAGCAAGCTGAACAGCTTCCTGTTCCGTCTTGCGCGGATCGTGCTGATTCTGCCGATCGCGGGGATCTCCTATGAGGTGCTGAAGGCGGCGGCAAAGCACGAGAACCTGTTCTGCCGCATCGTGCGCGCGCCGGGACTTGCGCTGCAGCATCTGACCACCAAGGAGCCGACCGAGGACATGCTCGAGGTCGCGATCGCCTCGTTCGAGCTTGCACTGCATCCGCCGAAAGGCGATTTGGAATTTGACGAAAAGGCGACGCAGCCGAAGCCGGAGGAACCGGTCGATCCGGAACCGGCGCCCGACGTGCCGCAGGACAACGCCGCAGAGGAAGCGGACAAATGATCGTTCGCAGAGCGGAACAGCAGATCGCGGCGCTTCTTGAACCGGTCGCCGGAGAGGATGCCCGGCTGGAGGCGTCGTTTTTGCTGCGCGCAAGCGGGTTCCATTCGCCGTATCAGGAACTGTCCGAAACGGACAGAATAGCACTGAAACCGCTGATCGAACGACGGCTTTCCGGCGAACCGCTGCAGTATGTGCTCGGGGAATGGGAGTTTTACGGCTTGCCGTTTTATGTCAACGAATCCGTACTGATTCCGCGTCCGGACACGGAAACGATTGTCGAAACGGCGCTGAAGCTGCTGAAAGAGGAGAAACGCGACGTGCTGGACCTCTGCTGCGGCAGCGGATGCATCGGAATTGTGCTGGCGGTTTGCGGGAATGCAAACGTGACGTCTGCGGATCTCAGCGGGGACGCGCTGGAACTGACGGAGCGCAACGCCCGCAGAAACGGCGTCGCCGTCACAACGGTTCAGAGCGATCTGTTCGACGGCGTGGAGGGGACCTTCGATCTGATCGTCTCGAACCCGCCGTATCTCTCAAAGGAAGAAATGGACGCGCGGGACAGAAGCCTGCGCTTTGAACCCGAGATCGCCCTATACGGCGGTCCGGACGGACTGGATTTTTATCGCCGGATCGCAAACGAATACCGGCGGTATCTGAAGCCGGGCGGCACGCTGCTTCTGGAGATCGGCGCGACGCAGGGGGATGCGGTTGCGGCGCTGTTCGAACACAGCGAATGTATCCCGGATTACGGCGGACGTCCGCGCGTCATCAAGGTAAAGAACGATGATTGAGAAACTGAAAAAATGCAAAGAACGGTATGAAGCGCTGACGGAAGCGCTCGCGGCGCCCGGCGCAACGGACGATCGCGAGGCGTTTACGACGCTTTCGCGCGAGCATGCGGAGCTGTCCGAGATCGTCGCCGCGTTCGATCGCTATACGCAGACCGAACGGGAGCGCGACGACTGCCTTTCGCTTTTGAGCGAACAGCCGGATGCGGAGATGAAAGCGCTTGCGGAGGAGGAGCTTTCCGCGCTCGAAACGTCGCTTGCGGAGCAGGAGACCGCGCTCAAAACGCTGCTTTTGCCGAAGGACGAAAACGACGATCGCGGCGTGATTCTGGAGATTCGCGCGGGAACCGGCGGGGAGGAAGCTTCCCTGTTCGGCGCGGATCTTCTGCGCATGTATCTGCGTTACGCGGAACGCCACGGCTTCAAAACCGAGACGATCTCCGAGAACGTCACCGAGCTCGGCGGCGTCAAGGAAATCATCCTGTCCGTTTCGGGAAAGCGCGGCGCATACGCGCGGCTGAAGTTCGAGGGCGGCGTGCACCGGGTCCAGCGCGTACCGGAGACTGAATCGCAGGGGCGCATCCACACGAGCGCGGCGACGGTCGCGGTCATGCCGGAGGTCGACGATATCCATATCGAGATCAAGGATTCCGATCTTCGGATCGACACCTACCGGTCGAGCGGCGCGGGCGGACAGCACGTCAACAAGACGTCGTCCGCGATCCGCATCACGCACATTCCGACCGGCATCGTGGTTGCGTGTCAGAACGAGCGCAGTCAGCTGCAGAACAAGGAACAGGCGATGCGCCTGTTGAAAAGCCGTCTCTACGAGCATTTTGCCTCGCAGCAGCATGCGAAGCTTGCGGATCAGAAAAAGAGCATGGTGGGAAGCGGCGACCGCAGCGAGCGCATCCGCACCTATAACTTTCCGCAGAGCCGCGTGACCGATCACCGCATCGGACTCACGCTGTACAAGCTGGAACAGTTTCTGGACGGCGACATGGACGAGATGATCGACGCGCTGACGCTTGCGGAGCGCGCGGCAAAGCTTTCGGGGGAGGCGGACGCATGAAGACGGAAGTGATCTCGACGATCCGCATGGAGGACGCCGGAACGACCCTCGGCGCGGAGCTGATCCAGAACGGCGGGCTTGTTGCGTTTCCGACCGAGACGGTTTACGGGCTCGGCGCAAACGGTCTGGACGGCGAAGCGGTCAACAGGATCTTCGAAGCAAAGGGTCGGCCGAACGACAATCCGCTGATCCTGCACGTTGCGAAGAAGAGCGACGTAACGAAGCTTTGGGCGCATGTGCCGAAGCTTGCCAAAAGTCTGATGGACACCTTCTGGCCGGGTCCGCTGACGCTGATCTTTATGAAGGCGGACGAGGTGCCGTACGAAGTGACCGCGGGGCTCGAGACCGTTGCGATCCGGATGCCGTCCGACAAGACGGCGAGGCTGTTGATCCAGAAATCCGGTGTGCCGATCGCGGCGCCGAGTGCAAACCGGTCCGGCAGACCGAGCCCGACGACGGCGGAGCATGTGCTTGCCGATATGGACGGGCGGATCCCGCTGATCCTGGACGGCGGTCCGTGCAGATACGGCGTCGAATCGACGGTCCTGTCCCTGGTCGGCGAGCCGACGATCCTGCGTCCCGGTGCGGTCACGCGGGAGATGCTCGAAGCGGTCATCGGTCCCGTGCGCCTTGCGCCGAGCATTCTGAATCCGCTCGGCGAGAGCGAGGTCGCGGCGTCGCCCGGCATGAAGTACAAGCATTACGCGCCGGACGCCGAGGTGCATGTGGTGGAGGGCGATCCGAAGCCCGCGGCAAAGCGCATTCGCGCGCTGTACTATGCATACGAAGCCGAAGGAAAGACCGTTGCGATCCTCGGCACGGAGCAGACGATGCAAAGCTATCGCAACCTGAACGCATATTCTTTGGGCGATCGCGACGAGCCCGAAACGCTCTGCACGAACCTGTTTTCGCTGCTGCGGGACGTCGGCGCGCACTGCGACGTGATTCTTGCGGAAGGCGTCGACACGGCAAATACCGGGCTTGCCTTTATGAACCGTTTGCTTCGTGCGGCGGGATTTTCGCGCGAAACGGTGTAAACGGATTCGAAAAAGATGAAATTCGTATCTGTACAAACGGGTAGATTTTTGATATAATCATTTGGAATGATCGGGGGTAAGCACATCTATGAAACTGTCTATCGGTTCCGACCACGGCGGCTACGCGTATAAAGAAGCCGTCAAAGAGCATCTTATTTCGCAGGGACATGAAGTGATCGACTGCGGTTGCTTCGGCACAGAAAGCGTCGATTATCCGGAATTCGGGATCGCGGCTGCGGAGCTTGTGCGCGACGGTAAAGCCGATCGCGGCATCGTCATCTGCACGACCGGCATCGGTATGTCCATCGCGGCAAACAAGGTCCGCGGGATTCGCTGCGCGCTTTGCGGCGATCTCAGATCTGCGGAAATGACCAGAAGACACAACGATTCAAATGTTTTGGCAATGGGAGCGGGGATCATTCCGCTCTCTTTGGCATTGGAAATCACGGACGTATGGCTGTCGACCGAATTCGAGGGCGGCAGACACGCGAGAAGAATCGGAATCATTACCGCTTATGAGGCGGGGAAGGAGCAAGCATGAAAGTAACCGTTATCGACCATCCTCTTGTACAGCACAAACTGTCCAGACTGCGTGACAAGAACACGAGCAACAAGGAATTCCGCGAGCTCGTCAGCGAGCTTGCAATGCTGATGTGCTACGAGGTCACGCGCGATCTTCCGCTCGTCGACGCGGAGATCGAAACGCCCATCTGCAAGAGCACGTTCAAGGTGCTGGCAAACGAAAAGATCGCCATCGTCCCGATCCTCAGAGCGGGTCTCGGCATGGCGGACGGCATGATGAACATGATCCCGAACGCAAAGATGGGACACATCGGCATGTACCGCAATCCTGACACGCTGAAGCCGACCAGCTATTACTGCAAGCTTCCGTACGACATCGAGGAGCGCGACGCGATCCTGGTCGATCCGATGCTGGCGACCGGCAATTCCGCGATCGAGGGCATCCGCGTGCTGAAGGAGGGCGGCGCGAAGAGCATTCGCCTCGTCAACCTGCTTGCGGCGCCCGAGGGTATCGAAGCCATCCGCAAGGTTTACGACGACGTCGACATCTATGTTGCATGCATCGATGAAAAGCTGAACGAGCACGGATACATCGTTCCGGGTCTCGGCGACGCGGGCGACCGTCTGTTCGGCACCAAATAATCATTCGGATCGGAGAATCGTATGACAAGTATCATGGAACGGATCGCTGAAGCGGAGACCCGTGCCGATGCGATCCTTGAAGAAGCCAACCGTACGGCGAGGGAATGCGTTGCAAACGCAAGAACCGAAGCGGACGAAGCGATCGCCGCAGCAGCCGAATCGGAGCGTGCGCACACCGCGGAAATGCTGAAGTCGGCGCAGATCGACGGCGAAGCCATCGCGGCGGAGGTCACGCAGAAAGCCCGGGCCGAAACGGAAAAGTTGATCGAAAAAGCAGAAAGAAACGTCCCGGAAGCGGTTGCATATTTAATGGAAAGGATTGAAGCAACGGTATGATCGTATCGATGAAGCGCCTGTCATTGGTCGCGCTGAAATCGGATCGGGAGGATATCCTCAAAGCGCTGCAGAAAATCGGAACGGTCGAGATTATTAAGCTTGCCGACGGAGAGACGCAGAACAGCGAAGCGGATGCCTTGAATGCACGCATTCAAAAGCTTTCCGAATCGATCAGCGCCGTCAAGCCGTACGCGAAGAAGGCGGGCTTCCTGTCGCCGCAAAAGCGTGAAATGACGCTTTCCGGTATCCGGGAATATGTCCCGAAGGCGGTCGAGACCACAGACGAGATCGAAGAGCTTCTGCATACGCAGACCCGCCTCCTTTCGGAACGGGAGAAGGCGGTTTCCGTGCGCACTTCGCTTGAGCCCTGGACGGCGATGACCGTGCCGATGGATTCCGTCAGGAATACGCATCGCGTGCATTATTTCGTCGGTCTCTGCGCCGCGAAGGATGTGCAGCGTGTGCAGGAGCAGGAGTATCTTGAAGCCGAGTTCCTAAACGCGAGCGCGACGGTACCGGCGATCCTCGCATGCAGGGAGGACGACACGCGTGCCGTGCAGAACTTCCTGAAGACGATCGACTGGCAGGATTACGTATTTCCGAAGATGCAGGGGACCCCGCAGGAAGCGATCGAATCGCTGGACCGCAGGATCGCCGAGATCGATGAGGAATATGCGGAAGCGCAGAAAAAGCTCGAATTGCAGGGCGAAACGATCGAGACGCTGCAGAACGCGTTGGACGCCGAAACGATCGACGCAGACCGGCTTGCGGCAAGCGGCGATCTTACCTATACGGCAAGCGCGTTTGTGCTCGAGGGCTGGGTCCGCGAGGACGAAGTCGAAAAGACGGAGCAGGCGATCAAAGACGTCACCGATGCGTACAGCTTTGA
>CADAPG010000056.1 GCA_902789675.1 uncultured Eubacteriales bacterium | reverse complement strand
GCGGACGCCGAACTTATCTTCGATGTAGATGCCGGGCTCGACCGTGATCGTCATGCCCTCGGTAAAGACCGTGTCGCCGGTGACGGACGCGCGCGGCTCCTCGTGGATCAGAAGCCCGAAGCCGTGACCCAGGGAATGTCCGAAGCACTCGCCGTAGCCCTTTTCGGTGATGTAATCACGCGCGATCGCGTCGAGCTCCTTGCCGGTGATGCCCGGTTTCAGCGCGTCGAGCGCGCGGGTCTGCGCCTCGAGCACGATGTTGTAGATCTCCTCCGCAAAGGGATCGACCTTGCCGACCGCAAAGGTGCGCGTCATGTCGGAATGGTAGCCGTTGTACATGCAGCCGTAATCGAGAACGACCAGATCGCCTTCCTGCAGCTTTCTATCGCCCGGGACCGCGTGGCACATGGCGCCGTTCGGACCGGAACCGACGATCGTTTCAAACGAGGGACCCTCGCTGCCGAGCTTTGCGCAGATGTATTCGAGCTCTGCGGCAACGCGGCGTTCGGTCATGCCGGGCTTGACGACCTTCAGAAGCTCATAGAATGCTTCGTCCGCCATGGACTGCGCTTTCTGGAGACACGCGATCTCGTCTTCGGTCTTAACGATGCGAAGCAGCGAAAGCTCCTTTGCAAACGGAACGAGCTCTGCGCCGAACTGTGCGTACGCCTGATAGCCCTCGTAGCTGACGTAATCCTCTTCAAAGCCGATGCGCTTGATGTTCTCGGTCTCCACGATCTCCTTGAGCTTCTCTCTGTGCGCAAGGCCCGAAACCTCAATGATCTCGCAGCAGTCGCCCGCCTGCGCCTTTGCTTGGATCGTGTACCGGAAGTCGGTCAGAAGCACTGCGCGGTTCTTGGTGATGAGTACGCTTGCGTCCTCACTCGTGAAGCCGGAAAAGTAACGGATCGCGGTTACGGTTTTCAAGAGAACCGCGTCCAGTTCCGCGCGTTCCATTTCCGCGCGAAGCCGAATGATACGATCGTTCATAACATCCTCCATATTTGACTATAACATAGATATTATAGCCGATTCCCGTTCCGTTTGCAACCCCCGAACGAAAAAAACTGCTTTCCCGGAAGAAAGCAGTTCGGAATACGAGCGAGATCAAGATATTCTGCGTCGACCTATTGACAGAATCCTTTGTTGATGGTATATTGTTATTGAGGGAATCGCTTGTGATCGATACGCCAGCTTTGCCGGGCATCGATGTATCAGTTTTAGACTGATCGGCGGTTCCGTTTTTATTCCAATCCCGTATATCGTACATGTGGGAAGTATTATTATTTCTTGCAACTCCAACATTCAGCTCAACCGTATACACCCTATTGTTATACCCAACATCTTACGAAAGAACAGCGTGTCTTTATGTTTCCGTTTCAAAAAAGTCCCGGCGCAATGCCGGGATGTCTTTACGTATTCATGCGCCGAATCAGCGTTTCATAGGTCTGTTCGAGCGCGGGCACGTTGCGCCACGCACAGCCGATCTCAACGCCGGGACGGTTTGCGCCGTGGAAATCGCTTCCGCAGGTAACCAGCAGGTGATACTGCCGTGCGATCGAAACGTACATCTCGGTCTGCCGCGGCGACGAGCTCGGGTAATACGCCTCGATACCCATCAGCCCCATGTCATAGAGCTCGCGGATCAGCCCGTGCGGATTGTCGCGGATGTGGCACGGATGCGCCAGGATCGGAAGCCCGTCCGCAATGTGGATCAGTTCGATCACCTGCTGCGGCGTGAATCGCGGTTCGGTATAGTACCCGACCGTGCCGGGTCGCAGATACTTCTGAAACGCGTCGCGCACGTCGTTCGCATAGCCCGCTTTGATCAGCGCGTGCGCGATATGCAGCTTTGTCGTCATGGATTCCGGACGGTTGACGAGCGGCTGCACGTCATATCCCGCTTCCTTCAATCGGCTGTAGATGATCTTGTTGCGCCGCTCGCGGCGGTCGCGCGCGATCTCCAGCGCACGCAGGAACATCGGGTTGTTCGGGTCGATGTCGAGCCCGATGATATGCAGCTCGTGCCGCCATTCGTTGTCCATCTCCACGGCGGGAAGGAACGGAAGTCCGCATTCCCTGCTCGCCTCGATCGCTTCGTTCACACCCAAAATACTGTCGTGATCGGTCAGCGCGAGCAGCTTGATCCCATTGCGCGCAGCGGTGCGCACGATCTCCGAAGGCGCGACCGTGCCGTCGGAGATGATGCTGTGCGTATGCAGATCAAAGCGGTTCTCTTCCATAATTATGCGTTCTCTTCCTGATTCTCGGAGTTTTCGGGCGCGGATTCCTTTTCCGCATCCGGTTCGTCTTCCTCCGAAGGCTTGCGCATGACCTCGTCCATGTCCGCGCCGTTGAATACGGCAACGAACTGTTCCCCCGTCACGCGTTCGTATTTCAGCAGCAGCTTTGCGCAGGCGTCCAGTTTGTCGCGGTTTTCGGTAAGGATCTTCTCCGCGCGTTCAAACTGTCCCTCGAGGATCCGGCGTATCTCGGCGTCGATCTTGGCGGAAAGCGCTTCGGAATAGTTCTTGGAGTGTCCCCAATCCTTTGCGATAAAGACCTCGGTGTCGCCGCCGAGGAAGACGGGACCGACCGCGTCAGACATGCCGTACTCCTCGACCATCTTGCGCGCGGTCTGCGTCGCCTGCTTGAGGTCCTGCACCGCGCCGGTCGAAACGTCCGTAAAGACGATCTTTTCGGCAACTCTGCCGCCCATCGTCATGCAGATCTCGTCGAGCATGTGCGACTGCAGCGTAAAGTGGATGTCCTCCCTCGGCAGCATCATCGTGTACCCCGCCGCCCATCCGCGCGAGATGATCGAGACCTCGTGCAGATCGTCGCAGTTTTCGAGCACATGCGCAAGGATCGCGTGTCCGCATTCGTGGTACGCGGTGTTCTCGCGGTCCTTCTCCGTCACGACGCGGCTCTTCTTTTCGGGACCCATCTGCACGCGGGTGACCGCCTCTTCAAGGTCAGCCTGCGTGATCTCTCTTCTGTGATCGCGCGTACTGAGGATCGCCGCCTCGTTGAGGATGTTCTCGAGGTCCGCGCCGGTAAAGTACGGCGTGCGCCGCGCAAGCGTCTTCAGGCTGACGTCCTTTGCAAAATGCTTGTTGCGCGCGTGGACCTTCAGGATCTCCTCCCGTCCCTTCACGTCGGGATAGCCGACCGTGATGCGCCGATCGAACCGACCGGGGCGCAGCAGCGCCGGGTCGAGGATGTCCGCGCGGTTCGTCGCCGCCATGACGATGATGCCCTCGTTTGCGGAGAAGCCGTCCATTTCAACCAGCAGCTGATTCAACGTCTGTTCGCGTTCGTCGTGTCCGCCGCCAAGGCCAGCGCCGCGCTGCCGTCCGACAGCGTCAATCTCGTCGATGAAGACGATCGCGGGCGCGCTGCGCTTTGCGGTCTCAAACAGATCGCGTACGCGGGAAGCGCCGACGCCGACGAACATCTCGACGAAGTCGGAACCGGAGATGCTGAAGAACGGAACGCCTGCTTCGCCCGCGACGGCTTTCGCCATCAGGGTTTTACCGGTGCCCGGAGGTCCGACGAGCAGAACGCCCTTCGGAATGCGCGCGCCGTTTTCGGTGAAGCGCTTGTGATCGCGCAAAAAGTCGACGACCTCCTTGAGCTCCTCCTTCTCCTCCACAAGACCGGCGACGTCCTTGAACGTGACCTTGTCCTTGTTCGGATCGTTGAGCCGTGCGCGCGCCTTCGAGAAGTTCATCATCTGCTTGCCGCCGCCCTGCTGCCGATAGATGAAGAACATCTGCGCGCCCATGATGAGGATCAGCGGCAGATACTGCAGCAGATAGAACCACCACGGCGTGCCCTCGGGCAGCGCGCTCTGCATCACGAAGCCGTAATCGACCGAGGTGACGCGGTCGGCTTCGATGCCCTTCTTCTCGCTCACGAGCGTGCCCATATAGGAATGGAACACGGCGTTGTCCATGTGCAGAACGAAATCCGCCTTATCGGGCAGCTTGGTCGCGTCCGCTTCGCTGTCCGTCTTGAGCCCGTAGAACGTGCCGCCTTCGATGACCTCGTAAACGGCCTTGATCTGCTCGTTCTGATACATCTCGGCAAACTCCGCGAACTTGATCTCCTTCGGTTCCTTCGAGGAGCAGCCGTTTGTGACCATAAAGATCAGCAGTACAAGAAACAGCGCCCAGATCGCAAGCGTCGCCGCGCGGCGTCCGTTAAAGCCCTGCTTGCCGGGTTGGTTCTCCTGATTCTGATTGTTGTTCGGATTGAATTCCAAAGTGTCCTCCGTTCGGGGCCTCGCCCCGTGATTTCCGCGATCAGCTGTAGATCTCGGGTTTTAAGACGCCCACATAGGGCAGGTTGCGATACTTTTGCTTATAGTCGAGACCGTAGCCGACGACAAACTTGTTCGGGACCACGAAGCCGCAGTAATCCGGCGTGATCTCGCATTCGCGGCGCTCCGGTTTGTCCAGGAAGCAGCAGGAACGGATCGACGCAGGCTGACGCTCCTGCAGAAGACGCGTCAGGTAGGAAAGCGTAAGACCGCTGTCCATGATGTCCTCCGCGATCAGTACATGCTTGCCCGTGATGCTCTGATCCATGTCCTTCGTGATGCGAACGATGCCGCTGGTCTTCTGCGCGTCGCCGTAGCTGCTGATCGCCATGAAGTCCATCTTCGCGTGGACCGTGATCGCGCGGATCAGGTCGGCAAAGAAGATGCTCGCGCCCTTCAGCACGCAAAGCACGATGATCTCCTGCCCGTCGTAATCCTTCGAGATCTGATCGCCGAGCTCCTGCACGCGTTTTTTGATCTGTTCCTCAGAAAGCAGGACCTCTTCGATATCCTGCGCCATGAACGCTTTGCCCCACATAGTCAATCCTCCTCATAATGATAGTGTAGAATATGGTTTGAATCCGCCGTTACGCGCATTCGTTCATCCACGGTGTATCCCGCTGCAAAGACGATCCCGATCCCGTCGCACACGACCGGCATCGTGCGCTCGTACCGGGGAACCTTGCGGTCGGTCAGGTAATCGCTCAGCAGCTTCGAGCCCTTCATGCCGAGCGGCGTGAACCGGTCGCCCGCCTTCGGATTTCTTACGATCACGCTGCCGGACAGACGATCTGCATCGATGTATGCGTCGCAGCCTTTGCAGGGAATCGCGGCGCGCGCGACCCGTTCGACGGTCAGAGTACCGTTCGGGAGCTTCACGCTGCCGGTTTCCGGAACCGGAGCGCAGAACGGTTCGCTTTCCGGCATGCCGATCCGGATCGTTTTTGCGTCGGTCCATGCGACCGCGCCGTATTTGAGCGTCGCGCGGCTGCCCGTCTGCGCCGAAAGCAGCGCGTCCAAGCGGTCGAGATCCGCCCGCGTAAAGTCCGTGTACGGCAGCATCGCGCGCAGCACGCGCATGCGGATCGGTTTCGGCAGCGCAAGCAGCTTTTCCCGGTCGTTTCCGCAATCCTTCGCCGCCCGCTCCGCAAGCGTGTTCAGAAACGCAGCGTCCTCCGCCACGTGCTCCGCCGCCTCCGAAAGCGCTTTCTTTGCCGCCGGATTGATCGTTTCCAGTACCGGGATCACGTTCAGCCGGATCCGGTTCCGCGTGGCGTCCGTCTCAAAGTTCGTTGCGTCGGTGCGGAAGTCCTGTCCCCGTTCACGAAGGTACGACAGGATCGTCTGCTTCTCCGTTCCGAGCAGCGGACGGATGAACCGTCCGGACCGCGGACGCATGCCCGCAAGCCCGTCGGTGCCGCTTCCGCGCAAAAGATGCAGCAGAAGCGTTTCCGCCTGATCATCCCGATGGTGTCCGAGCGCAATGCAATCGAGCGACCGTTCGGCGCGCACGCGTTCCAAAAACGCATACCGCGCATTTCTTGCGGCAAGCTCCAGAGAAGTTCCGTTCTCCCGGGAAAGCTTCGGCACATCCGCCCGATCCGTCGTCAGCGGAACGCACAGCCGATCGCACAGCGCACGCACAAAAGCAGCATCGTCGTCCGCGTCCACGCCGCGAATGCCGTGATGCAGATGCGCCGCCTCCAATCGTAAGATGAGACCTTCCCTTTGAAGCCTGTTGAGCTCCAGCAGCAATGCCACGGAGTCTGCGCCGCCGGACAAAGCGACCAGCACGCCGTCGGATTCTGCGACGCCGCACTTCTGCCATGTCGAATCGGTCCACAGCAACATGATACACAACTCCGAGAATAGATGGTTATAGTTTACCCCGAAACTGCATTTTTTGCAAGTGGCAATTGTGAATTCGACATGACAATTCCGAAAACGGACAGAAAAAGCTCCCCGAAGGGAGCATTTGATGAAGAATCGCCTTTATTCCGTTGTTTCCGACAAGCTGTTCAGCGCGTACCGAAAAGCGGGTTTTGCGCGTTATTGACGTTCCGTGACATACGGGCGGCTGTCAAAGAGTTGCTTTTCCCGTTCATATACCATACGCCGGATCTCGTTATCGATCTCCGCTTGCCGGTCTTCCGGGTTGCTGCAGGTTTCGATTGCACGGTTCAGCTTCGCGTTGTCGGAAACGTTCCTAAGCAGCCGCACAAAGAACACGATCCCGGCAACGGAGGCGACGATGACAGTCACGATCGACAAAAATGATTCAAACCCGCCGAAATGCGAACCGAACCGCAGGAACATCAGCCCGATCGAAAGCAGCAGCAGAACGCACAAGCCGAAACAGGCCGCAAATTTGCAGATCTTATCTTTCAGCAGATTTTTCCTGCCGTTGAACAGATCCGAAACCGTGAATCCCGTTTTATCCAGAAGCGGCTGATACTTGGTTTCCGATCTCGCATTCCGCAGCATTTCTTCGCCGTACCGCGATACCAGCTCATACTGATGCAGCTTCTGCTGTCTGTCCGCGCCGGAACCGAACGATTCCGCTTCGATCTGCCGCAGCGTGTCGTAATGCTGACGGATCGGCGCCGCGATCGCATCGTACTCCGCTTGGCTGAGCGCTTCGAACCGCGCTTTGGAGATCTCCTCGATCTGCATCCGCATTTCCCGTTCGGAATCCGGCGTTTCCGTTTCAAGCACACGCGACCCCTCGTTCGTATCGATGATGTCCGCGAGCTTTCGGTTCAGATCCGCTTCCGTCAACGCCGACACGGGCTTCCTTTCCGGAAGGATCACCGGATACTTTCCGTTGATCATCTGTGATTCGTCGTTCGCTGAATTCTGTTCCGCATTCGTCCGATCCTCTGCGGTGTACTTTCCGTTCGTAAGGCTGCCGAAATCGGCTTCCTGTTTCTGCCTGGTTTCGATCGCTTCCCGTATCTCCTGCATCTGCGCAACTTCTTCGCGTTTTTGCCGGATCTGATCTGCAATCACACGGACCGTTTCGTCTTCAAGCCGAAGATGATCGATTGCCGCCGCGCTGTTGGTGAGGATCCTGCGTTTCACGGTGCTGTTCCGGATGGCGGAAATGACGATCATCAAAAAAAATCCCGGCGCGGAGAGCAGGATAATGACGGAAATTGTCATGAAGATATCGTACCACGGATTGTTCGACTGCTCAGCGATCACGGCTAAGGGGATCCAATGCGTCAGACAGACAAAGAACAGCAGGACGATAATCCACGTTTTCATCACGTGCGGCTTCCTGCCGTAGACCGTGTTCTCCGGAAGATCTCCGTACCGATCCCGCAGTTCGCGCAGCGACATGGTTCTCGGATCCCGATTTCCCGTTCCGGTCAGCCTTTCCTGCGCACGCAAATACTGCTTCCGTTCCTCTCCCTTCAGCGTATAGAGCAATTGCGTTTCCGTCAGTTCAAGATCCGCGCGCGCCTGCGCCGCATACCGTTCGTACTCCTCCGGCGACATCTGCGCAACACGCTGTTCCGCCGCCGCTCTGATTTCCTCAACCGTCATTTTTAACCCCTCCGTTATTGATTGAAATCCGTTCAGTTTACAACGTTGACCGGATATCCGTAAACAAACGATTTTAAATTCTCCGCCGATACGTCGATGATCTTCTGGCGCATCGGCTTCGGCGTCCACGCATAGTGCGACGTGATGATGCAGTTCGGCGCGCTCATCAGCGGGTTCTTGAGCTTGATCGGCTCCTCGCTGACCACGTCCGCGGCATAGCCCGCAAGCTTATGGGATCTCAGCGCGTCGCAGACGTCTGATTCGGAAATCAGGCTCCCGCGCGACGTATTGATCAGGATCGCGCCGTCCTTCATCTTCGCGATCGTATCCTTCCGAATCATGCCCACCGTGTCCGCCTTTGCGGGACAATGCAGGGAAATGACGTCCGATTCCGCAAGCAGCGTGTCGAGCGGAACGAACATTCCGAAGAAGCCTTGCTTTTCATGCGGGTTCGTGCCGAGCACGCGCATGCCCAGAGCGTCCGCGATCTTTGCAACGCGGGACCCGATGCGTCCGCAGCCGACAATGCCGATCGTCTTGCCGGACAGAAGCGTCGGCGCGATCTCCCACCATGCGAAATCCGGCTGCGCGGTCCACGCGCCCTGCCGCACCTTTGCGGAATGGTATTCCACATGCTGACACAGCGCCAGCAAAAGCGCGATCGCATGCTGTGCGACCGCCTCCGTGCTGTATGCGGGCACGTTCGCAACGGTGATCCCGCGCTCCCTTGCCGCCGCCGTGTCGACGACGTCATAGCCCGTCGCAAGCACGCCGATGAATTTTAATTGCCGCGCGCTCAGGATGATCTCGCGGTTCAGCTTCACTTTGTTGACAAAGACCGCCTCCGCGCCGCGAAGCCGCTGCGCGATCATATCCGGATGCGTCCGGTCGTATACCGAAAGCGTTCCGAGCTTTCGCAAAGGGCTCCAGTCCACGTCGCCCGGATTGACGCAATATCCGTCCAAAGGGCTCCAGTCCACGTCGCCCGGATTGACGCAATATCCGTCCAAAACCACGATCTGCATAGCGCTTCCCTCCTTGTTTTCATTGTACGCCCGAACCGTGCGGAAAGCAAATGAACAATCTATAAAAAGAGCGCCCGCGGGCGCAGTTGTTTGGTTTTTACGGATCACACAGAACCGATTCGTTTGCGCAGCCTCCGCCCGAGTATGACTGCCAGCGCAAGCTTTGCGGCGTCGGGCAGAAGGAACGGCGCCACGCAGACGAGCAGCGAAGCGAAAAAACCTTTCTCCGCGTTCAGCGCCGAAAACCAGACCGTGCCGAAAGCATAGCACAGTAATAGCCCCACGATGAGCAGCGTGACCTCGACCCACAGTTTTTTGCCGGACCTCGACCCACAGTTTTTTGCCGAACAGCTTTGTGCCGATCCAGTACACCGCGCCGATCAGCAGCATGCCGAAAAGGTACCCGCCCGTCGGTCCGATCAGCACGGAGAAGCCGCCTTTGCCGCCGGAGAACACGGGGATCCCGATCGCGCCGAGCAGCAAATAGACGACGACGGCGATCGTGCCGTTCCGCCCGCCGAGCAGGATCAGCGAAAGAAACACCGCGAAGATCTGCATCGTGAACGGCACGGTAAACGGCACCGTGATCCATGCGCAGACTGTGATGAGAGCGGCGCCGAGCGCGATATGCGCAAGGTCCGCAGTTTTGAATACCGATTTCTGTTCCATGAACCGTATGATACCACAACTGTTCCGCTTCTTCAACCGTCAGTCGAATCCCTTCATCCAAAACGAAAACAGCCACCCATATCGGGTGGTTGTTTTCGTGGCGCAGAGAGAGGGATTCGAACCCTCGATACCATTCCTGGTATACACGATTTCCAGTCGTGCGCCTTAGACCAAGCTCAGCCATCTCTGCAAGGCACTTTCGTGGACCTTTGTTATCTTACAACAAACGTTCCCAAAAAGCAAGATATATTTTCTGTCGGAAGAAAAATTTTTGAAAAACCTCTTGCTTTTTTATGAAAAGCGTGTATAATGTTTTCTGTTCGCGGGGCATTAGCACAGTTGGTAGCGCGCAACGTTCGCAATGTTGAGGTCAGGAGTTCGAATCTCCTATGCTCCACCACATGGGTTGCAATTTCGGTTGCAACCCCTTTTTTATCGAGAAAGGAGTTTTCTATGACCGATCATCTTTCTTATATCACCCTGCGCGAGCATCCGGCGCTCGAACAGACCGCCGCCGAATGGTTCCATCAGAAATGGGGCGTGCCGAAAGAGGCGTATCTCGAGTGCATGGACGCGTACCTTTCCGGCGAGACCGAATACGGCTGGTATCTTTGCCTCGACGGCGACAATATCGTCGGCGGGCTCGGCGTGATCGAAAACGATTTTCACGACAGACCCGACCTTGCCCCGAACGTCTGCGCGGTCTATACGGACGAAGCGTACCGCAAGCGCGGGATCGCAGGCGCGCTGCTCAACATGGCGGTTGAGGATCTGCGCGCGCACGGCGTCTCCCCCGTCTATCTTGTCACCGACCACACCGGCTTCTACGAACGCTACGGCTGGGAATTTCTCTGCATGGTGCAGGGCGACGGCGAACCGGACCTGACCAGGATGTATATTCACAGATAATGTCCTCCGGACAATTCATGCGGCACAGCCGCAATTCACACAAGACGCCCCCACCCGGCGTCTTTCTTTTCGGACAGATACCTTGACAGACGAGGTATCTCAGATTATAATGTACCATATTACGGAGGACGACGCATGGCAATTTCATCCGATCTGATACGCGGACATATTGACACGATCATCATGGCAAGGCTCATGAAAGGCGATACCTATGGCTATGAGATCAATAAAGAGCTTCGCACACGCACGAACGGAGCGTTCGAGATCAAGGAAGCGACGCTGTATTCCGCGTTTCGCCGCCTTGAATCGAGCGATTATATCTCTTCCTACTGGGGACCGAACGAAGGCGGTGCACGGCGTCGGTACTATCATCTGACCGATCTCGGCAGGATTGAATGCAGCGTGCAGCTTTCTGCCTGGTGCGAAACCCGATCCCTTTTAGATCGATTGCTCCAAACGGAGGACTGAATGATGCGCGAACAGCTGGAAAAAGAAATCATTCGCAGATTCGGACCCTGCTACGGTTCCAAACGGTGCAGGGAACAGCTTCGGGAAATCATCACCAACGCGCTTGATCGTTACGACGAAGAAATCCGAAACGGCGCGGCTTCCAACGATGCTTATCAAATTGCGCTCTCCTCCATCGGCAGTTTCAGGGACCTTCGCCGCACGCTCGGCGCCGTAAAAAGACGCAATGCAATCCTATTCAGCATATTTGGTTTCATAACAACGGCAATCCTGATCGTTTGCGCGCTGTATGGCTTATGGACCTATTTCGTTCCGATTGCTGTCTGTGCCGCGATCGGTTTTGCAGCGCTGTACAATCTTTTGAACGGTCGTACCAAAGCAAAACGTCTGTACATCGTCACGGTTGCGATCTGCGGGGCGATCATCGCATATCTGGTTTTTATCCTTGCGTTTACGCTGCCGATTGTCATCACGGGTACGAACGAGCGGAATCAATCCGTCGCCTATGACTATCGGGAACAAGCCGCTTCGATCGAATCCGTTTCCTATGTGCAGATCACCGATATTGCATACGGGGAAGAAACCGACACGCTCGATTATAACGTGCGCAAAGCATTCGGCAATGATCAGACGACGGCGCTGTTGAACGATCTCTGCAGCCTCCCCTACCGGCGGTATGAAAATTCGCCGCGCGCTTTGAAAACAGGGGACTGCGGATTTCTGATCCGATTTGATCCGGAAGCGTCCGATCTGCTTTACGCCCTGTACTGCGAACATGTCGCAGTCGTCGTCAAACGTACGCCGACCGGTATCCTGGTTTCGAGCCGCTATTCCTACTGCAAGCCGAGCGATTGGAAACGGCTCCTTGAAACATATCTTCCCTAAGAAAACGACAATCAATCGTTCTGATCGGAGGTTACTGTCTATGCGCATACAGCTTGAAAAGGTGATCAAAAAGAAATTCGGACCGGTGTTCTATTCCCATCAGCTGAAATATCAGCGTCATGAGATCGTTGCTGACGTTCTCGAACGATATGACGAAGAAATTCGAAACGGCGCTTCCGAGGAGGAGGCGTACCGGATCACGCTCAACTCCGTCGGAGATTTTCGTGAACTGCGTCAAGCAAGCCGAAAGCATTCGCGTACGCTCGTTCACAACATAGTATGCTGCTCCGTTTACGGAATCATTTCCGCTGCGGCGATCGCTGCTTGTATTCTCGAGCATTTGTGGTTTCTGCTTTTCGTTGCAGTCGTCTGCATCGTTGTTGCGGGGATCGCGATGTATCGTTTGCTGAGCGGCAATTATAAATCTAAGGCAAAAACCATTGCCGCGCTTGCCGTAAGCGGATACGGACTGGTTTCGTTTGCCGCCGTTATGGTTTTCATGTTGCTGATGATCGGCGCAGGCTGCAGAGCCGAACGACACCCGTCCACCTATGATTATACCGAACACGCGGCGCAGATCGAATCGATCCGCTATATTGAGATCACGCATCTGAAGTACGGAAAAGAAGCGGATGAATTCGAATACGACGTTCTGGAGACCGTTGACGACAATCGGAAAGCGTCTCTTTTGAAGGATCTTTCACAGCTGAAATATGTGTTTTATCCCGAACCGCCGGATTTATTTGAAGGAGATCACGGGCTGCTTCTCTGCTTTAAGGAAGGATCGGGCGATATCCGTTACGTTCTGTATTGCCGCCAGATATTCACCGTGATTCATCAAACAGAAACCGGCATCGAATTTAACAGCGTATACGGAGTTGCATCGACGGAAGAATGGAACGCGCTTCTCGATCGGTATTTGAAACAGGATTACGGCTTCGATCAATACAGCAGATAATCATACACATAGAAAGACAGCGCCGCAGCTTGCGGCGCTGTTCTCTTATACAAGCAGTTTCAGATACAGAACGACTTCCCGGTCGCGTTTGTTCCGGTACGCGTACCCGTCGGTCTCAAAGCCGAACGCTTCATGCAGCCGGATGCTTGCCGTATTGTCCGTCCGCACCTGATCGAGGACGGTGCGATATCCCGCTTGCTTTGCTGCTTCAAGCAGATGCGGCATGGCGTTCGATGCGATCCCCTTCCCCTGCTCCTCCGAAAAGATCTCGATTCCGAGCGACGCGACGCTTTGGCTGCGTTCGGCGAGAGACGCGCAGCCTGTGATCCGCCCGTACTCCGTGACGGCGAGCATCTCAAAACGCCGTCCTTCAAAGACGCCCGAATTCCAGTCCGCGATCATGCGTTCAATCTCGTCGACCGTCATGTCCGGGTATTGACGCTTCTTGATCGTCTCCGCGTCCTCTGCCGTGAAAAGCCTGATACGAACCATATCCGTATTCTCCGTTCATATTTTTCCTTGGAATTATAGCACGGTCCGATCCGGATTTCCACAAAAAGGATCGCAGCATATACTGCAATCGCAGTGACGATCGGTTATGCGGCGTCCGTCAGCTTCAGCGTTCTGACCTTTTTCAGCGCGATCGCGTTGACGATGACCGTGAATACGATCGTCATCAATGCACCGATGATCCACGCGACGATCGACGGACGGCGGTCGAACTGCACGAAGCTCTGCTCCAGCGAGCATACGATCTTGTAGCCGATTCCCGTGCCGAGCCCGATGCCGAGCAGAATGCCGACCGCGGTCGTGACGATCGTTTCGCGCAGAACGTAACCGATGACCTCGCGGACCGTAAAGCCGTTGATGCGCATGATCGTCAGCTCCGGCAGCTTCTGCATGATATAAATATTGGTGAGGTTCATCAGCACAACGCCCGCCATGACCGCCGCCATGAAGATGAACAGCAATACGACCATGTTCATGACGCCGGTTGCCGTTTCAAACAGCGGTTTGAAGGAATCGGAACGTTCGTAGCTCTCATACCCCTCGACTGTACCGAGCTGTTCGAGCAGCGGACCGAGCTTTTCGCCGTCAAGCCGGATCAGAAACGCGTTCGTTTCCGGATCGCGTCCGAACAGATTCCGGAAGCAGTTGTCGCTCATATACGTCTCTCTGCCGATATAAGTGTTGAAGATGCCTGCGACGGTTGTTTGCACCGTCTCCGTGCCGTTCAAAGAGATCTCGACCGGATCGCCGATCTTGATGTGATAGTTTTCGGAAAACCGTCTCGAAACCAGAATGCCTTCATCGGTCGGCATAATCGGCTCACCGGTTCCGGCGTCGGCAAGCAGAATCATTTCGCCGATTTCCGCAGGATCTCCGACGTACAGCTCCAGCATATCGAGGTCCTTGATGTGCACGGTCACATTCTTCTTCTGAACGGAACAGCTCTTTGCGCCCGCGTCCGCAAGGATCCGCGCGACTCTGTCCGGCGCATCGGCGTTCGTTTCGGGATCGAGCGACACCATGCCGTCGTAATGGATGATCTCGTTGAGCTGCAGCTCCAGCGAATTGCTGACCGCGTTTCGGAGCGTAATGCCGATGACGACCAGCGCGCAGCATCCTGCGACGCTGACGACCGTGACGAGCACGCGGCGGAAATCCGTCCGGATATTCAAAAGGATCAGACGCGAATAGAGCGACAACGCGGATTTTCTGCCGGACGCCGCCTTGTTCCTGCCCTTCGGAACCGACTGCTGCATCAGCCTGATCGCCGGTGTGCGCAGCAGCTTCACGCACGCAAACCAGATGGAGAAGAACGCCAAAGCAACGCCTGCGAAGAACACGATCACCGTCGGAAGCGCGACCATTGCAGGCTTCTTAAGATTGTAATCGAAATAGAGATTATAGCCGTTCGTGATGAAGTTCTGGATCCAGAACCGCGCGATCAGCAGACCCAGTACACAGCCGAGCAGTGTCGCCGTAATCCCGAACAGCAGGTATTTTACGAAGATCTCACGGTTAAAGAAGCCGAGCGCCTTCGTTGTTCCGATCTGTCTGCGCTGTTCGTCGACCATCTTGCTGACGGTCGCGTAGATGACGAGCGCGCCGACCAGAACAAACAGGAGCGCAAAGGTCATTTGCATGCTCTTCAGGTTGTCTGCGGCGGTCCCTGCCTGCACGAACCCGACGTTTCCGAAGCAGTCGGTCACAATCCACTTACACGGGCTGAGCGTTTCGACACGCTTCTGCGCCATTTCAAGCGCTTCCCTTCCGTGGTTGTACTGTTTGAGCCCTTCCGTATACTGTTGTTCGCCGTCCTCGAGCTTCTTACGGGCGTCGTCAAGCGCCCTGCGGCCGTTTTCAAGATCGATCAATCCCTGCGCATATTGCGTTTCTCCGTCGTTGTACTGCGAAAGACCGTCCTCATACTGTGCAAGCCCCTCGGCGTACTGCGCTTCGCCATCCTGATACAGCTTGAGCGCTTCTTCGTACTGTGCAAGCCCTTCACGGTACTGTCGAAGTCCCGATAGATAGGCCTTGTGTCCCTTGTCCCACTTGGTACATCCGTCGGCGAGCGCGTCATACTGTGACTGATACTCGCCCGCAAGCGACGCAAGGCGGTCGGCAAGGAGCCTGCGCGCGACTTCGGGATCGTATTCTCCCTCGCCGCCGAGCTTTTCAAACGCGATGCGCAGCACGCGGTCCGGGATCTGCGCCGAGCGCATAAACTGGTTGATCTTACTTGACAGCGACGCGCCGAGATTGATCGTAAGATTATCCGTGATCGCAAAATCGCTCGCGGAAACGTGCGAGCTGTTCGGGTTTGCCTTCGACGGCGCTGCCCAATGGATCCATTGTGAGGAATCCTCGCCGATGATATTGTCAAGCCCGGCATGCAGCTTGTCACGGATCTGCGTCTTGGCGTCCTCGATCGTGTTCCAGCCGGAAACGAGCTTCCGCTTTGCCGAATTGAGCTTCTTTTCCGCCTCGTCAAGCTGCGCCTTGCCTGCGTCGAGCTCCTCCTTTGCTGCATCCAGCTCCGCGCGTCCGTCCTTCAGTTTCTGCTCAGCTTCCGCAAGCTGTTCCTTGGTATCGTCCAGCTGCTTCCGTGCGTCCTCAAGCTTCCGTTTGCCTTCCTCGTAGTCCCGTTCGCCTTCCGCAAGCTGCTTCCGACCGTCGTCGAGCTCCGCGCGGCCTTTTTTGAGATTCGCTTCGGCTTCGTCGAGCTTTTGGCGGTTTTCGTCGATCTGTGCTTTTGCCGACGCCTCTCGGCGCGGCGCACAGATCTCGGCAGCCGTTTCCAACCGTTCGCGCACCGCAACCGCCGCCGTCCGGTATTCGGCGTCGTAGCGATTTATATCGATCGGACGATCCGACAGGATCTCCGCTTTCATAAAACAGCCGTTCAACGCTTCCGCATCGAACGCCTCGGGCGTTACGACGATATAGAGCGTTTCGGGTACGCTGTTGCAGACATGGTCCGGATGCAGGATCGCGCCGCAGATGACGAACGAATCGGCTTTGAGATACTGCGGCGTCGCGCCTTCGGCGCTCGTGACCGCGATCGTGTCGCCGACCTTCCATCCCATCTGGTCCATCAGCCGCCGCTCAACGGCGCATTCGCCGTCGTTTTCCGGCAGACGTCCCTCATATACGGAAGGGATGTTGATCCGCTCCGTCATGGAAATCACATAAGCGTCCCTGCGGGTATTGTTTGACACCGTCTTGACGGAGGTCATATAAACGCCCTCAACGTCCGTCACGCCCTCCGTGTTTTTGATAACGTCCATATCCTCTGCGGAAAGCAGCATGGTGGAAACGATCTCGACGTCGCGGAAGCCTGTATCCCGATAATAAGCGGTTGCGTTTTTCCGGAGCGCTGCCGCAGCGTAGTCGACGCCGAGAAAGATCGTCACGCCGAGCGCGGCGATCACGACGATCGACCAGAACGAGATTTGCAGTTTTCGGATGTTCCGCAATGCGTCTTTAATCTGTGTTCGCTTCAAATGCTTTCCCTCCGCGAACGCCGTTCCTTTGAGTTATACAGCGTCCGTCAGCTTCAGATGCTTCACCTTCCGAAGAACGATCGCATTGATGATGACCGTGAACAGCACCGTGATCAGCGCGCCGTACAGCCATGCGAGCGGGCTGACGCCGCGGTCGAACCGGATAAACGCCTGTTCCATCGAACGCACGATCCGATAGGCGATCCCGGAGCCGAGCGCAATGCCCAGCACGATGCCTGCAATCGTCGTCAGGATCGTTTCACGCGTGCAGTAGCCGATGACCTCCTTGACGGTGAAACCGTTGATGCGCATGACGACGAGCTCACGCTTCTTCTGCATGATGTAGATGTTCGTCAGGTTTGTCAGCACCACGCCTGCCATGATCGCCGCCAGGACGATGAACAGCACGACGATGCTGTTGACGACCGAGGTTGCCGAATCGAACATTGCCCGGTCCGCCGACGCCGGCGTGTATTTGGTAAAGCCCGAAATCGCTTTGAGCCGCGTATGCAGCGCTTCCTCGTCCGCGTTGTTCAGGCGGATCAGATAGGAATTGGGCGTCGGTGCCGCGCCGAACAGCGACGCGTAATACCCGGTGCTCATCACCATGGAGCGGCCGATGTAGTTTTCGAAGATGCCCGCCACACGGACCTTCGCCGTTTTCACGCCGCCTACGGTGATCTGGAATTCGCTGCCGATGCCGAGACCGTCGATCTCCGCCAGACGCCGCTGGATCAGAATACCCTCGTCGGTCGGTGCGATCGGACCTCCGGTTTTCCAATCGTTCAAACGGTACATGGATTCGATGGCTTCGATATCGCCGCAGAGCAGTTCGCCCACCTGATTGTCCGTGATCCGATAGGTGATGTAGACATCGTACAGCGGTACGCATTCCGCGCCGGATCTTATGAGCTCCGCTTCGATCTCCTCGCCGTATTCATACTGCACCTTCGCGTCGTAATGCACGACGGAGGAATACTGGTTTTTGACCGCGCCGTTCACCGCCGCCTTCAGCGTAAAGCCGATCACGATCAGCGCGCAGCAGCCCGCCGCGCTGACAATCGTCACGATCACGCGTTTGAGGTCGGTGCGCATATTCAGTAGGATCAGACGCGAATACAGCGACAACAGCCGCTTTCCGCCTTTTGCGCTTGTCTTTTTGCCCTTGGGGACCGCCTGCTGCATCAGCCGGATCGCAGGCGTGCGGATCAGCCGGTAGCAGGCAAGCGTGATCGCGCCGACGGCGAGGACGATCCCCGCAAGCAGCACGATCAGCGTCGGTCCGACCGTCATCGTCGGCGTCGTTGTGTCATAGGTGTAGTACGCGCCGTACCCTTTCAGAATGAACGGTTCAAAGACAAACCGTGCGAGCAGCACCCCGAACAGGGTGCCGAGAACCGTTGCGGACAGACCGAACAGCAGGTACTTTGCAAAGATCTCCCGGTTGAAGAATCCGAGCGCCTTGGTCGTTCCGACCAGCGTGCGCTGCTCGTCGATCATCTTGCTGATCGTGGCGTAGATCACAAGCGCGCCGACCAGCACGAACAGCAGCGAAAAGGTCATTTCCAGGCTCTTGAGGTTCCCGCTGCCGATGATCAGCTGCACAAAGCTCGCGCTGCCGTGTCCGTCGAAGATGAACCAGCGGCCGGGTTCCATGTTGTCCAGCTGATCGCGCTGTTCCCGAAGCATCGTTTCCGTCTGCGCAAGCATCGCTTCGGCGTCGTCCAAATCGGAGCTCTTCTCTTCGATCTTCTGTCTCATTTCCCGCAGAGAATCGATTGCGGCGTCCATTCCGTCTATGCCGCCCACGATCTGCTCCGCCTGCACGATGACGCCGAGCAGGGTGTCCCTTGTCTGGGTTCCCGTTGTCAGCTGCTCTCTTTTTTCCGAAAGCGTCGTTTCCGCCTGTTCGATCAGCGCAAGCGCCTGCTCTTTGATCTGCGCGTCCCGGATCGCGATCCGTTCCCCGGAGATCTGCTCGACCTTTTGCATAACCGCCGCGACGGTCCCGTCGTACTCCTCGGAAAACCGGTTGACGTCCGCTGCTTTCTCAATGACGATCTCCGCCTTCATGCAGCAGTTTTCCATCGCCTCCCGATCGAACCGATCCGCGCTGACGATCATATACGGCGTTTCCGGCACGGTTTTGCTTGCATGATCGGGATGCGCGACGATACCGACGATCGTGAACGGATCCCCGCCGAGGAAGAACTCCCCCGTGACATCGGTCATTTCCGCCCATTCGATCTCGTCGCCGATCTTCCATCCGGCTTCCCCGGCGACGGTTTGCTCGATCGCGCACTCGGAAGCATCCTTGGGCATGCGCCCCTCGATCGTCGATACAAGATTGATCCGCTCCGTTGCGGTGATGATGTTGATGACCTGCTTTTCGTTGCCGATAAAGACGTTTGCGGCGGTCTGCCAGACCGGTTCAACGTCCTTTACGCCGTCAAGCGCGCGGATACAATCGAGGTCCTCCGCGGTCAGAAGGCGCATGGAGATGACCTCGATATCGCGATAGTTCTGCCGGTTGTATGCCGCCGATGCATTTTTCCGCAATGCCGACGCCGAATATCCGATGCCCAAAAAGGCGGTCACGCCCAAAAGCGCGATCACGATGATCGACAGAAAGGAGACCTTCTGTTTCCGGATATTCCGCAGTGCGTCCTTGATCTGAGTCTTTTTCATGGATGGTCACCACACAAGCTCTTCAGCGTGGACGGGATGCAGATTCTTCTTAATGCTTGCGATCTTGCCGTTGCGCACCTTAACCACGCGGTCCGCCATCTTGGCGATTTCGGGGTTGTGCGTGACCATCATGACCGTCGCGCCCTGCTTGCGCACGATATCCTCGACGACCGAAAGGACCTCGATGCTCGTCGTGTAGTCGAGCGCTGCCGTCGGCTCGTCGGCAAGGATCAGCTTCGGCTTTTTCACGATCGCGCGCGCAATGGACACGCGCTGCTGCTGACCGCCGGACATCTGCCCGGGATAGTTGTTTGCGCGCTCCGCTAACCCGACCTTTGCAATCGCGTCCGCCGCGTCCATGGGATCCTTCACAAGCTCCGCAATGAACTGCACGTTCTCGAGCGCGGTCAGGTTCGGCATCAGGTTATAGGACTGGAAGATGAATCCGATGTACTCGCGGCGATACTTCGTCAGCTCGGCGTCGGACGGATGCGAGAAGTCTTTCCCTTCAACCGTCAATGTGCCGTCGGTCAGAAAGTCCATGCCGCCGACAATGTTCATCATCGTGGACTTGCCGCAGCCGGATTCGCCGAGCACCACGACAAACTCGTTCTTGTAGACATCGAGATTGATCCCCTTCAGGACGCGCAGCACGCCGTCGCCGGAGGGAAACTCCTTGGTGACGTTCCGAAGCGTCGCAAGGATCTCCTTCTGTTCGCCGAGATCGACGATCAGTCCCTTTTCGTCAATCGTAATTGCGGCAAGCGACGCCATGCGCTCGCACAGCTGCAGCTCCTCCGCATCATACAAACTGCCGTCCTTTTTGTTGACGATCTGCACGCAGCCGATCACGTCATGGAGGTTGTTGAGCGGCACGCAGATCATCGTCTTGGTGATAAGCCCGTTGTCGTCGAACACGGAGCCCTCGAAGCGCGAATCGTTCGCCGCGTCCTCCACGATCACGGACTTGCCGGTCTTGGTGACGACGCCTTCGACGCCGAGCCCGTTTTCCACCGTGATGTTGGAAATGTCCGCCGGTCCGATGTGAAACATCGGGGTCAGCCGGTCCGTCCCGGGATCCAGAAGCCAGATCGCGCCGGCTTCGCTGTTCAGTGTCCTGACAATGATTTCCAGACTGCCGGAGAGCGCATCGTCGAGGTTGTCCACCTCCAGAAGCTGCTCCATGATCTGCCATGTGGCTCTGGTGAATCGTTTTTCTTCTGCCATGGTTCCGGTCTCCTTTATGAACTGATGGTCGTGTGTGTTTTGTGCGATCCGATCGAAAGCGGATCGCGTTTAATTATACTGTTTTTCTTGCCGCGGATCACTCGACGGTCAGAATGTCCGCAAAGCCGGTAACGTCGAAGATCTCCCGGATCATCTCATTGGCATGGATCACCTTCATGGAGCCCTGCCGGTTCATGGTCTTCTGTGCCGAAAGCAGCACGCGAAGTCCCGCCGAAGAGATGTAGTCAAGCTTCTCAAAATCAAAGGTCAGCTCCTCCACGCCCGCAAGCGCGTCCTTCAGCACCGCCTCGAGCTCCGGCGAGGTCACGGTATCCAAGCGACCCGCAAGCGTGAGAACCAATGCCTTGCCGTCTTTCTTTTGTTCGATGTTCATATTCGTATCTCCTTTCAGAATCACTTTTTCGATATCTTTATCGGACGATTGTCCTGCGTTATCC
>CADAPG010000055.1 GCA_902789675.1 uncultured Eubacteriales bacterium | reverse complement strand
AGCAGGATCGGAATATTCTGCGGCGATTGTCCGGCACGTTCTTCTTCGGTACGCGCGCCTTCCAGAAGCAGGTCTGCGAACAATTGCGCTTCTTTCTTTTGCGTATCGTCGCAGCCGACGACGATGCGGCTCGGATGCAGGTTATCGTAGAGCGCTTTGGATTCACGCAGAAACTCCGGGCTGAAGATGATGTTGTTTACGCCGTACTTTCTGCGCACGGATTCTGTGTAGCCGACCGGGATCGTGGACTTGATGACCATCAGCACGTTCGGGTTGACCTTCAGCGTCCATTCGATCGCATCCTCGACCGCGCTCGTATCAAAGAAGTGGTTTTCGTCGTCGTAGTTGGTCGGGGTGGCGATGATGACAAGCTCCGCGCTGCCGTACGCCGCCGCCTTGTCGGTGGTGGTAAAGAGGTTCAGCTTGCGTTCGCCCGCTCTCGCTTCCCGGAAGAAGCGTTCGATCTCGTCGTCCTGGATCGGGCTGATAAACTGATTGAGCTTTTCTGCTTTCTTTTCGGTGGTCGTGATGGCGGTGACTTCGTGCTTCTGCGCGAGCAGAACGGCAAGGGAAAGTCCCACGTATCCGACGCCTGCAACGGTAATCTTCATGTCGTTTCTCCTTATGTATGATTCTTAATCTCTGCGGAACAAGTCCCGCGTATAAACCTTTTCTTCCACATCGTCCAGAACCGGATCGTAGCGGTTTGCGATGATGCAGCCGCACATCTTCTTGAACTTCCTGAGGTCGTTGACGACCAGACTTCCGAAGAACGTGCTGCCGTTTTCGAGCGTCGGCTCATAGATCACGACCGTCGCGCCCTTCGCCTTGATGCGCTTCATGACGCCCTGGATCGAGCTTTGACGGAAATTGTCGGAGTTCGCCTTCATGGTGAGGCGATAGACGCCGACAACAACCTCCTTCTGCCGGCTTTCTTTTGCTTTGGAGTAGGATTCGCTGTTTCCGTACGTGCCTGCAATCTCCAGCACGCGATCCGCGATAAAGTCCTTACGGGTGCGGTTGCTCTCGACGATCGCGGTCATCATGTTCTGCGGCACATGCTGATAATTGGCAAGCAGCTGCTTCGTGTCCTTCGGCAGACAGTAGCCGCCGTAGCCGAACGACGGGTTGTTGTAGTAATCTCCGACGCGCGGATCGAGACAGACCCCTTTGATGATCGCCGCTGTGGAAAGACCCTTGAGCTCGGCGTACGTATCGAGTTCGTTGAAGAACGACACGCGCAGCGCAAGATAGGTGTTGACAAACAGCTTGGTCGCCTCAGCTTCCGTATATCCCATGAACAGCGTTTCGATCGGGTCCTTGATGGCGCCTTGCCGTAAGAGCTCCGCGAATGCGCGCGCAGCTTGCTCGGTATTCGGATCGCAGCCGACGATAATGCGGGAGGGATAGAGATTGTCGTACAACGCCTTCGATTCACGCAGAAACTCCGGACTGAAGATGATATTGTCCGCCCCGAACAGCTTGCGCGCATGCTCCGTATAGCCGACCGGAACAGTGGACTTGATGACGACCGTGGGCTTTGCTTCGCGCTCTTTGGTGCTGTCCAGGATCAGCCGGATTACCTCCTCGACCGCCGAGCAGTCGAAGAAGTTCTGCCTGGGATCGTAGTTGGTCGGCGCGGCGACGATGATGAAGTCCGCATCGCGATACGCGTTTGCGCCGTCGATCGTTGCGGTCAATTGCAGTTCTCTCGTTCCCGCCTGTGCCTCGGAAAAATACTGCTCGATGTATTCGTCCTGAATCGGCGAGACAAACCGGTTCAGCTTTTCGACCTTCTCGGGTACAATGTCCACCACGGTCACTTCGTTGTGCTGCGCGAGCAGCACGGCAAGCGACAGGCCGACATACCCCGCTCCGGCGATTGCGATACGGTACGGGCTTATTGCAGCTTCGCTGCGCGCTTCGGACGATTCAAAGACCTCGTCGACGGAAAAACCGAGCGCATCGGAAAGGGCGAGCAGCTGGTCGACCGAAGGCGTGTACCGTTCGCTTTCCAGACGGGAGAGCAGCGCGCGGTGGATGCCTGTCATTTGAGACAGCTGCAGCTGGGTGAGTTTCATTGCCTTGCGGCGTGATTCAACAATGTGCGCCAAAAGCGGCGCGGACAGTTTTTTCATGCGTTTCCTCCGGACGGAAAGTCATGTTCCGTACTTGCATATTATAGCGGGGATGACGTCGGTTTGCAACAGATATGTCAAAAAACGAGTCCGAAAAAGAGAATTGATCCGATGAAGGAGAGGCTTTGTGTTATAAATGATAACACAAAGCCTGCCGCGGTTTGAGCCGACAGATCAAAACGAAAGCATTCGGGAGGCAAAGGAGGAATACGCGGTCCGCCGATCAGGTTGATGAGGCGCAGTCAATAAGCGAAATCCCGGAAAATGCGGTAACATCTGCAGGTCTTGTGCTTTAAGGGGATCGGTGGTATAATAATCAGATAGGATTTTCCAATTTGTCAAACAACCATGATCGGAGATTTATATGGAACAGATAACGGAAAAACAGAAACCATTGAAAGAGAAAAAGAAGAAGAAATCGAAGAAAACGCTGCTGATCGTGCTGGGCGTGATTCTTCTTGTGCTCGGCGTCGCCGCATTCTTTGGGATCCGGTATGTCAATAAGATCCTGAAACAGCCAGAAAAGATGTTTATATTTGAAGCGGAAACGCCGCTTCCGGAGAAAACACCGTTGGCGCCGGCGTTTCCGATCACAACGCCGAACCCGGGTGAAGCACAGTCTGCTGCGGAGACGCCTGCGCCGACAAAGGAGGCAACGCAGGAGACGGAGCCCACGGCAGAACCGACGGCAAGTCCGGAAAGCAATGAAAACAAAGGCATCCTGAATATCATGCTGATGGGGATCGACGCCCCGACGGCAAGTCCGGAAAGCAATGAAAACAAAGGCATCCTGAATATCATGCTGATGGGGATCGACGCCTTTGAGAACGGAGGAACGACAAGCGGGACGATGCCGCATACCGACAGCATGATGGTGGTCGCCGTAAACTTTGATCAGGACACGGTAGATCTCATCACGCTTCCGCGTGATACTTTTTCGACCGTTCCCGGGTATTCGGGCTTCTATAAACTGAACAGCGTCTTCAACGTCGGACTCGGCGGCGAGTTCCACACGACCGGAAAAGCGGACGATCTTGCGGACGGCTTCAAGCTGACGTGCCGAACCGCGGAGCAGTGGCTCGGCGGGATCTCGATCCCGTACTACTACGGCGTGGATTTTCAGGCAGTCATCGATATCGTGGATGCGATCGGCGGCATCGACTATGACGTGGATCAGCCGTTCCGCGCATTTGTGTCCAAACGATATTACGGTCTGGGCATGCGTCATCTTGACGGCGATGCGGTCATGGGATATCTTCGGATGCGTTTTTTTGCAGACGGACTTGACAGTTCCCGCACGGCAAGGCAGCGCCGCATGATGGTCGCGATCTTCAGGAAACTGAAAAACGAAGGAAAGCTGTCTCAGATTCCGGCTCTGATCTCGGCGGCAAACAGCGGCGTCTATACAAACGCTTCGATCGGACAAACGGCTGCGCTTGTCAATTATGCATCGAAGCTGGATCCGGACAGGATCCGGACGCGGGCGATGTTCGGCGATATCGGCAAGATCGAAGCGTATTGGCGGTTTGCATATGTGGATCAACAGAATCGTATCGACATCATTCGGGAGGTATACGGGATCGAGGCGAAGCCAGTCGGGACCTGCACCAGACAATATGATCGCTGGCTGAATCGCATCGGCTTTACGGCGATCAAACATCTGCGGCAGGTCGAAAAGGTGCTGAAGACGATTCATGAGAAAAAGGACGCCGGGGAGACATTCACGGAAGAACAGATCGCGCTGTATTCCGATTGCTATAACGATTATATTGCGCTGCAGAACGCGTTTGATACGGAATCTTCCGCGCTTCAGGAGACTTATCTCGCAAATCCCTGGCGCGAAAAGCTTGACAACCAGAAAAAATGGACGAAGGAGAACGAGCAGACGGACAAGGAACTGAAGAAGCGGGAAAAGGAGATCTTTGAACGGTTGACAGCTCTTTCGGAAAAGGTGGAAAAGTCGACCGACAAGCTTGCCAAATCGATCGGTTTTAAAGACTATTCGTGGAAACTCAAGGACAAATGGTACGAAGACCCGGACATCAATGAGGTATATGTAAGCTTTGCTTAAGGAGTATAATAATATGGGCTCATGGAATAGAGCTTTATTATACAACAAAAATGGAACAGAATAACGAAATACAGAAACAATCCGGGAACGGAAAGAAAAAAAGATCGAAGAAAACGCTGCTGATCGTTCTCGGCGTCATTCTTCTTGTACTCGGCGTCGCCGCATTCTTTGGGATCCGGTATGTCAATAAGATCCTGAAGCAGCCGGAAAAGCTGTTTGTATTTGAAGCGGAAACGCCGCTTCCGGACAAAACGCCGTTGGCGCCGGCATTTCCGATCACAACGCCGAAACCGGATGAAGCACAGTCTGCGGCGGAGACGCCTGCGCCGACAGAGGAGGCAACGCAGGAGACGGAGTCTCCGGGGGAGCCGACGGCGAGTCCGGAAAGCAATGAAAACAAAGGCATCCTGAATATCCTGCTGATGGGGATCGACGCCTTTGAGAACGGCGGAACGACAAGCGGAACGATGCCGCATACCGACACCATAATGGTGATTGCCGTTAATTTCGATCAGGATACGGTGGACCTCATTACGCTTCCCCGGGACACGCTGACAACGGTTCCTGGTTATCACGGCTTCTATAAGCTGAACGGCGTGTTCAATGTCGGATTAGGCGGCAAGTTCCAGACGACCGGGAAAGCGGACGATCTTGCGGATGGCTTCAAGCTGACATGCCGGGCGGCGGAGCAATGGCTCGGCGGGATCTCGATCCCATATTATTACGGCGTGGATTTTCAGGCGGTCATCGATATCGTGGATGCGATCGGCGGGATTGACTACGATGTGGACCAGCCGTTCCGCTCCATGGACAGATTGCATGCATACGGCCTCGGAATGCATCATCTCGACGGTACGGCGGTCTTGTCGTACCTGCGAATCCGACACGCCGCAGACGGGCTTGACAGCTCCCGCACGGCGAGACAGCGCCGCATGATGGTCGCGATTTTCAGGAAACTGAAAAATGAAGGCAAGCTGTCCCAGATCCCGGCTTTGATCTCGGCGGCAAACAGCGGTATCTATACAAACACATCGATCGGTCAGACGGTTGCGCTTGTCAATTATGCATCGAATCTGGATCCGGACAGGATCCGTACGTGTGCAATGTTCGGCAACATCGGCGCAATTGAACGTTACTGGAGATTTGCTTATGTGAATCAGCAGAACCGCATCGATATCATCCGGGAAGTCTACGGGATCGAGGCAAAACCGGTCGGAATTTGTACCAGACAATATGAACGTTGGCTGGTCCGTATCGGCTTTTCTGCGATCAAACATCTGCATCAGGTCGAAAAAGTGCTGAAGGTGATTCAGGAGAAAAAGGACGCAGGAGAGACGTTCACGGAAGAACAGATCGCGTTGTATTCCGATTGTTATAGCGATTATATTGCGCTGCAGAATGCGTTTGACGCGGATTCTTCGGCGCTTCAGGAGATCTATCTTGCCAATCTCTGGCGTGAGAAGCGCGACGACCAAAAGTATTGGACCAAGGAAAATGAGCAGATGGATCAGGAATTGAAGAAACAGGAAAAGGAGATCTTTGAACGGCTGACGGAGCTTTCGGAAAAGCTGGAGAACTCGACAAATAAACTGGCGAAAACGATTGACTACCGGAAATGCTTTTGGTATGTTTGGGAAAAATGGTATGAGGACCCGGATATCAACGAAGTATATGTAGACTTTAACTGATCCGGTCAGAAAGAACGGCGTGCCGCAAATGACGCTCTCGGTTTTGATCGGAGCAACCGGCGCAATTGCGGAATAACACAGAGCAATGCAATTCCGCTGCGGCATCGGAAGCCTGAATGCAGGAGATGAAAAGGCTTCCGGGAATCCATAGGCTGATTATGCCGGAACGTTTCATTGCCGTATAACATACGACCTTCTTCCGAATGCGGAAAAAGAAAAAGACGACGATCGAATAAGTCAGGCGGGTCGCTGTACAAAGATCCGCATATGAGGACTGGTTCATGGAAGTAGGAGCAAAATGCAGAGCATTTTTACGAGCGGTAAAGGGCTTTGCCAAGAAGAATCTCGTCATGGTCATTGCGCTTTTTGCCGCCGTGATCACGATGTTTATCGTTCCGCCGGACGGGCAGTATTTGCAATACTTCGATTTCAAAACGCTGACCTGTTTGTTCTGCGTGCTTTCTGTCGTATGCGCGCTGCGGAACATCCGTTTCTTCTATGTATTGGCGCGCAAAGTCGTTCGTCTGTTCAAGAACGCGCGCATGAGCGTACTCGCGCTGGTTTATATCACGTTTATCGGCTCTATGCTGATTGCCAACGACATGGCGCTTCTGACCTTTCTTCCTCTGGGATTCTTCGTTCTTTCGACGACCCGCAAGGAGAAGTACATGGCGTTTACGTTCATCATGCAGAACATCGCCGCAAATCTGGGCGGCATGCTGACGCCGTTCGGAAACCCGCAGAACCTGTATCTGTATTCAAAATTCAGTATTCCGAATTCGGAATTCGTCAAGATCATGGCGCCGCCGTTTGCGATCGCCGTAACGATGATCACGATCTGCTGCCTGATCTTTGTTAAGCCGGAGCCGCTTGCGATTGACGATGAAAAGATTCGGCTCCCCGCGCTGCACACGACGCTGTATCTGCTGCTGTTTGCGCTGTCGATCGCCATCGTGTTCCGCGGGATTCCGTACTGGATCGGTCTGATCGTCGTTCCGCTCTCCCTGTTGTATCTTGACCGGAAAGCGCTTTTAGAGGTGGATTATCCGCTTCTGCTCACGTTTGTGTTTTTCTTTGTGTTTGCGGGCAATATGGGCAGGATCGAAGGGGTGCGGCAGTTCTTTTCCGGACTTCTGGAGAAGAACACCTTCCTGGTCAGCGTCATTTCGTGCCAGTTTATCAGCAACGTTCCCACGGCGGTGCTGCTTTCGCAGTTTACAACCGACTATCCCGCGTTGCTGGTCGGCGTCAACATCGGCGGCGTCGGCACGCTGATCGCATCGCTCGCAAGTCTTATTACCTTCCGGGAATATGTGAAAAGCAATCCGGGCAAAAGCATTCGGTATGTTGTGGAGTACACGCTGTTCAACGCGGGATTTCTGGTCGTTCTGGTCGGGATCATGCTGCTGATCTTCATGCTTACATAGTGTTTCGGAGGTGGATGATGAATGAATCTGAACTGCGCGATAAAAAGAAACAGCTTCGCAAGGCGGTCACGGCAAGGCTGAAAGCAATGCCGGAGGCGGCTCGCGCAGCGGCGAGCGCGCGAATTACGGAACAGGTTCTTGCCATGCCGGAATACCGTCGGGCGGAGCGGATCTTTTTGTTTGTCAGCATGCCGACCGAACCGGATACGCTTCCGATCATCCGGCAGGCGCTGCGGGACGGCAAACGGGTTTATGTGCCGAAATGCGTCAGCAAGACGGAAATGATCGCGGTTTCCATCGCCGATATGACGGATCTCCGCCCGGGCGCCTACGGGATTTTGGAACCGCAGGACTGCACAAAGACCGCGGAACCGGATGAACTGGATCTGATCCTCGTGCCTTGCGTTTCCGCGTGGACGGACGGGAGAAGACTCGGACACGGCGCGGGGTATTACGACCGGTTTTTGAAGGGAAATGCGGAAAAAACGATCTGCCTCTGCTTTTCCGAGGCGATGGAGCCGGACATTCCGACGGATGAAAACGACGTCCGCATGCATCGCGTGATCTCGGACGCGGAACCGGGCAGGAGCGCCTGAAAAGGAATATAGAAAGAACAAACGGCGCGGATTTCCGCGCCGTTTATGCTTTTCGGGGTGCTTTACAGACGAAAACGGCAAGCGCTCGGATTGCCGAAATCGGCGTCCCGGTTTATCGGTCGCCCGCGAGATACAGATACGGATCTGCCAGGCACAGCGTTGCATCGGAACCGGAATTATACCATGAACCTGCAGAGAAAGTAATTTTCAGATTTGCGCAGCCGGACAGATCGATATCCACTTCGACGGGTCCGGATGTTGCCGTCATTTCCGGCGATACATAGATCTCCACATCGTCCGCCAATACGTGCATCACGACCGCCGATCGGAAAGACGAGCCTTCCGGAATGTACAACGTGCAGCAGAATCGACTGTATTGTGCGTTCAGAAGATACTCAAGAACCGGTATTGTGTTGCCGTGCAGATTGTCGATTCGGTTATAGATTGCTTTGTTGTATGTGTTGCCGAAGTTATCCATCAAGCGCGTATTTCTTCTGACGGCGGAGTAAATGCTGTTGAGATCGGTCAGAGAAATCGGCAGATGCAGACGATCCGGTTGTTCGCTGCCGTCGGGATCAACGATGAAATATGCGTCTCCGATACAGCAGTTCAGGTTACTGATGTTGCTGTAGCCGCTGTTGTTGCTCCATTCGATCACGATATCATTGAACCCCGCAACATTGACCTCAAAGGGGACCGGTTTTGATGTCTTGCTCATGGCAGGCGAAGTGTACAGCGTAAATCCGTCGCCTTTTACGGTCAGGGAACTGAAACCGTCTGATGTTTCTCCGTTCGGAACGTAAATGGTTCCGGTGAAAAGACGGTATTTGGCGTTCGTCAAAAATTCGTAACAAAGAGGACCTGCGGATCCGTTGTAACCATGATTGTTGATCACGGCATATTCATAGACGGTTTCATAGTTGTCCGTCAGTTTTGCGGTGGTTTCGCGAGGAGTCGTACTGATGCTTTTCAGATCGGTCAATCGTACGCGTGAGGCGTCGTCTGCTGTGTGATCGGGGTTTTCTGTCGAAACTTCGTCTGCAGGCTTTGCGGTCGGCGCGGCCGTCTCCGCAAGACGGTTTTTAAGCCAAGCGATCGCCTCGTCGCAGGTCATGGCGTTGCATTCCATGGTCTGCGACGCCATCCATCCGAGGATGAGACAGCAATCCATCCGATCCAACAGCGCGCGCTCCTTGGCTTCGAACGCTGCCCTGTCAATCTCTTTGTCGTTCTCTCGATATACATGGGCAAATCCGCCTTTGCTTGCGACATATTCTTCCGAATCGGAGAGGAACGGTTTCTCCTCTGCATCTTTCCAAGAATTGTCCATGATGTAGTATTCGTTTGAGTATAGATCGGAATACGTTCCGGTCAGATCCGTGTATTCGGCATCATCCTTGAAATTGACATAGATCGTAGGATCATCCTTCAGTGTGAAATAAAAATAGTTTCCTGCATCTCCGGCCAACACATTATTGGTATAAACGGTGATAATCTCTTCATGTTGAAACGACAGCACATTCAGTTCAATATCATTTTCATCGCTTCCCTGATCACGAATATAGATCAATTCCGGAATACCGTCGTTATTCAGATCATGAAACGCAACGGCACGCTGCGTATGGTCCGGCGTTTTATCCAATGTATTGTCAAAAACATCCGGATATTCCTCATACAGTTGAATGAACTTCCTGTTTTTTTCAAGCACCTCAATATATGCCTGATATGCGTTGCGCACGGTATCCGGCGCAGCATTCTGCGGCTTGCTTGTTGCGCCGACGTCCGAAGGCGTCGGTTCTGCGGTCGGCGCAGGCGTTGCAGGAGCCTCCGCCGTCATGCCGAGCTGACTTTGGAGCCAGGCGATCGCCTCATCTGCGGTCATGGCAAAGCTTGCATAGCTGTATCGGTCAAACAGCAAGATGCAGTCCTTTGGCATGACGCCTTTGAGCTGTGCTTCATATTCTTCCTTGGTAATCCGCTCCTTGTTGGGGCCGTACCATTCTTCGACAATCGGCGAGCCGTCGCCCTCGTCGTATTCAAAGCTGTCATACACGTGCTTCAATGCAAACTCACGGTGCAGCGTTCCGTTCTCACCCGCGGCGAACACTTCATAGTAATCCAAACTGTCAAAGGTCGCACTTTCCGAATAATAGGAGACCAATGTTCCGTCCGGCCGCACATAAAGGGATTCCGCTTCCGTGAAATCTTCCCACTTCGGCTGATACCATTCGCCGGAAAACAGAGAAACAAGCTGATCATCCCGATACGTCAGAACGTTCAGCGTGCAGACGGACGTATACTTTGCGGGAGATGCGACATCTCCGACATAGATCAGCTCCGGAAGCGCATCTCCGCTGATATCATAAAAAACAACGGAGCGCGTCTCAAGCCGCGCGTCTTCTGTCATGGGTTCATCAAGCGGGACAAACCGGTCGGTTCCCTCCTCAATTTCATAATAGTATTCCCATCCGCCGATCTGCCAGAGATAGTTGTCGATTCCCTCCTTGTGTGCAATCAGATAATCCAAGTACGCCTGATATGCTTCTGGTTCCTGCGCCGACAATCCGCCGGACGGATCCTGCGGCAGGAACGGATCGGATGCCGTGACCGAGGGGAACGTGCCGTCCGTGACAACGGTCGTTGCGCGTTCCGCGGCTTTCCGTTCGCGGTTGTTCTGTACGATCTTGACGGTGGCGACCGTGCCTCCCGCGACCGTGCCCACGGCGAGCGTGCCCGCTACGATTCCTGCAATGACCTTTTTGGAAACGGAGGCGCCGACCGCCGCTGCCGTTTTCGCACCGGCGCCGGCGGCAGCCTTTGTACCGGCTGCGGCAGCGGTCTTCGCACCGGCTTTCGCCGCGCCCTTCGCTGCGGCGGACGTACCGGCTTTTACTGCGGCGGACGAACCGGCTTTCGCTGCGGCGGACGAACCGGCTTTCGCTGCGGCGGACGCGCTTTGCGCGATCTTTCCCGCAATGGCTTTCAGCAGCGCGGAAGCCGCGGTCTGCGAAAGCGAGGACGCTTTGACATGCGCCACAAAGAACTGTCCGAACGGGATCGTCGCAAGCCCGACAATGCCGTAGAACGGCTGACCGCTCTTGCGCTCCTGCTCTTCGATCTCGGTCTTGATCGATTTGCGCGCAAGGAACAGACGCGACTTGACCGTGTTCACGCTGCAATCCATGATCCACGCGATATTTTCGACCGGAAGTCCGTCGAAATAGTAGAGCGTGATCGTCTGCTTCTGTACGTCGCTGAGCTCGTCGATGATCTTTCCGAGCCGTTTTTTGAGATCGTTTTGTTCTGCGTAGACCTCCGGCAGCATCAGGTCGGATTCGATCTGGATCGGCTCGGAGTCTTCGTCGTCGTTGTCGATCGGGATCGTTGCGTGCTGCTTCCGCAGGAGGCTGTAGCACTGGTTCAGCGTGATGCGCTGGATCCATGTGGAAAACGCGGAGGTGTCCTTCAGCCGGTCGAGATGATCCCACGCCTTGATGAAGGTCATCTGCAGCACGTCCTCGGCGTCGGCGTCCGATTTGACCGTGGTTTTTGCAAGCGCGAAGACCTTCTGATGGTACAGCTCATAGAGCTTTGCAAAGCTCTCGCTGTCGCCGCCCTGCGCGGCAATGACCAGAATTTCGGTGCGCCGCTTCAATTCGGCTTTCTCGTCGGTCTGCGTTGCGTTCGGCTGCTGCGGCTGTTCGGGCTTTTGCTGACTGACCGGCGCGCCGCAGCTGCGGCAAAAGCCGGCGTTCGGCAGGAGCTCAGCTCCGCATTCGATACAGAATCGGGGGGGCTGAACAGACTCCGCTTCCGCAGGCTTTCCGCATTTTCGACAGAACCGTTCCCCGCTTCTCAGCTCATTTCCGCAATATCGGCATTTCATTTTGTATCAAACCTCCCGGTCGGATGTACGATTGCATCCGTATTATACTACATAGACGCGGCAAACTGCAATTCGGTTTGATCAAATCCTGCAAAAAAGAGAACCGGATCATATATATTATTTATTTTCCGGGCAGAATACTTGTCAATGGATTCTCGGTTCTGTATACTGATATAAATATAGCAAACACTGTGCTTTTGCATGATCAAACAAAGGGGGACACCGAACAACATGCTGAACCGAAAGAAACTGCTTTCCCTGTTTGTGGCGGCGCTGATGCTGCTTTCGACCGTATTCACGGGGATCGCGCCCGCATTCGCGGAAGACGCGGAGGAACCGAACGATCCGGTCATTTCCGAACCGATCGAAGAGGAACCGGCGGAGCCGGAGATGCCCGACGAAGAGCCTGTTCCGGAGCCGGAGGAAGAAACGGCTGAAGAGCCGGAGGAGACCGAGCCGGAAGAGATCGATCCCGATTTGGATACCGACGGCGACGGCGTTCCGGACGTTGATGAGATCACGTTCGGCACCGATCCCGAGAATGCGGATACCGACGGCGACGGGCTCTCCGATTATGACGAGCTGTATGTGTATCATACGGCAGCGGGTGAAAAGGACAGCGACGGCGATGGGCTTTCGGACTATGACGAGGTGCATGTTTACGGCACCGATCCCGTTAAGGGCGATACCGACGCGGACGGACTTTCGGACGGCGACGAATTGAAGCAGGGCACGGATCCGAAGAATCCCGACACCGACGGCGACGGCATTCTTGACGGCGACGAGCTGATCCTCGGCACCGATCCGCTGAAGGCGGAGGACATCTCCACCATGTTCCAGTCGTCCGACGGCATGGTCGACGGCGTCACGATCGAAGGCTATGCGCCGTTCGTGCTGTTCCGCGAGGGCGTTGTCATGCCGTACGGCGTGGATTCCTTCCTGAACAACCCCGCACTTGTGGGCACGCCGGTCGAGATCCGTCTGCCTGAGGGCGGCGACCTCACGCTGAAGCTCACGGTGAAGAGCAGCGCAAAGGAGATCGCGATCTTCCGCATGAACGAGAACGGCACGGTCCGCCTCGACGCGGCAAAGAGCGGAAAGACGTTCTCTCTCCCGCTCGAGGAGAACGGCGTCTATTATGCGGCGGATCTTCAGAAGCTCAACGTGCTGCTCGGCTTTGAAGGCGCGGGCATGCAGAATGTTCCGGAGAACTCGTACCTCCTTGAGGACTTCCGTACCGTCACGCTTTCCGCACCGCTCACGGCGGGCAGCGACGTCGATACCGACGGCGACGGTATTCCGGACTGCGAGGAGATCGGCGAGCAGTACGCGATCGACCTCGGCAACGGCTATACCGCGACGGTCTACGGCTACGTTTCCGACCCGACGCTTGTTGACTCCGACTTTGACGGCATCCGGGACGATCTGGATACGCTGCCGAGAAGCAACAACTTCTCCGCCACGTACAAGAGCGGCGACTTCACGATCAACCTCACGTATTCCATGGACTACCGGGACTTCCTCGGGGACAGCACGGTTTACAACGCGGCGATCGCAAGCTTCTCGGTCTGGGCGGCGCAGCTTGCGTACGACAACGATGTTACCTTCACGCCGGGCGAGACGCTCTACGACAGCGACGGCAGCGTGATCACGAACGCGCGGCGCATCGACACGCTCATGCGCGCGCACGGCATGCAGAACGTCATTGACTATCAGCTCGAGAACGGCTACTTCGACAGCGACGTCAGCCTCGGCGCGTACAGCGACGACAATATCACCGAGGTCTTCTTCGGTCATCATCAGGTGACGGACGACGAAGGCAAGAAGTATGAGATCATCACGGTCTTTGTCCGCGGCACGAACGGCACCGAAAAGGAATGGTGCTCTAACTTCGACGTCGGCGATCTGCACCGCTTCCTGGACGATTTCGACTGCGTCGAGGGAAAGAATCCCCGTCAGACGAACGGCAGCTGGAACCGCAAATCGAACCACCGCGGCTTCGATATCTGCGCGTCGCGCATCTACACCGCGCTTGCGGCGTATATGACCAAGTTCGTGGATTCCGAAGCGACGCCGGTCTTCTGGCTTGCCGGTCACTCCCGCGGCGCTGCGATCGCGAACATCGTCAGCGCGTCCTGCATCGACGAGGGACACAAGGTTTACGCATATACCTACGCCTCCCCGAACACCACGGCGAACACCGAAGCGTCGGCGGCGAAGTACGACTGCATCTTCAACCTCGTCAACGGCGACGACTTCGTTCCGATGCTGCCGATGCCCGAATGGGGCTTCACCCGCTACGGCAGAACGGCGACCATCGCCGCGCACAACGCGTCTTCCTCGCAGCGCAGCAGCATCCTGAACACGACGTCGTATTCGTATTCCGACGACCTCGGCTCGCTGATCGCCAAGTTCACAAACATGACGAAGAACAACAACAATGTCGTGGAAGGCTGGTGGGACGTGTACGTCTACCACTGCAAGAGCAGCGATACCGTAGGAAGCTATCATACGCATAATGGCGAGACTGTCGGCGAATACAGAGACGGTTCCAGAAAATCTTATTTTACGGACAGCAACTGGAACGATTATAACGAGCATACCAAGAAATACAGTTACTGCATTCGGGACGGCAATGGGTGGATCAATAAGTATTCCTGCTGCCAGACGCCCGCCTATGCAATGCAGCTTCTGGCGATCACGATGGGCAACCTCGGTCTCTCCGCGGGCTGGGACTATTTGACGTCCTATGACCTTGCAGACCGGTTCGACTTCGGCAAGATGAGCCTGATCACGAACTACGCGACCAAGATCGCCGACCCGCACTACATGGAGAACTACTACCTGATCCAGAAGGCGCTGCTTTCGAATCCGGATACGACGTTCAACACGAACAATTCGCTTTACACGAACGCGAGCCACCGTCCGCAGCACACGCACAGCTATGAGATCGTCGAGATCAAGCAGGCGCCGACCTGCACTGAGCCCGGCGTCGCGCATGTGATCTGCCATTGCAGCTCGGTCAACTCCGCGTGGTACGACGACGAGATCAAGAACGCGCTGATCCCGGCGACCGGACATAACTACGGTACGCCCGCGTGGACGTGGGACGGTCTCACCGAAGCGACGGCGACCTTCACCTGCGCAAACGACGGCACGCACGTCGAGACCCGCAGCACGACGGACATCGTCCGCGCAGAAAACGGCGATCTGGCGGTCTACACCGCGACGGTCGAATTCGAGGGCGAGACCTATACCGACACCAAGACGGTCGAGATCGGCTACTACCTGATCGGCTCCATGACGAACTGGGAGGTCGACGAGACCTATCGCTTCACGGCGAACGCCGCGGCGCAGGGCGAGTATCTGCTGAACGTCGCGGACCTTGCGGTCGGCGCCGAGATCAAGGTGGTCCGCGCAGAGGGCGCAACCAAGCTCAACTGGTATCCGGACGGCGGCGGAAACTATGTCGTCGGACTATCCGCATTCCGGCAGCGTGAATGTGTACTTCCGTCCGGCGGGCAACTGGTGGAATGACTTCTTCACCGGCGGTTACTTCTATATTTCCCGCCTGCACACCGCGGAGGTGATTGCGGTCGGAGGCGGCGAAGCTTCGCTCGATCCGGCGAACCCGGACGTGACTGCGACGGTGACGGTCGTGGTCCCGGCGAACGACAGCTATCATTATAGATATGTCGAGATCTACAAGCGGACCGGCGCGGGCGAGAACGACCTCGAGAGGATTGAGCTCGGCGGCTTGAACTGGAACGAAACGCACCGCACCTTCACGATGCCCGATTACGACGTTGTGGTAAAGGTCTACTTTGCAGCGCACGCCTGGAGCGGATGGACCGTCACGACGCCCCCGACCTGCACCGAGGCGGGCGAGGAAACGCGCACCTGCTCCGACTGCGGCGCGACGGAGACGCGTCCGGTCGCGGCAACCGGACACAACTGGAGCGCGCCGACCTATGAGTGGGCAGAGGACTACAGCTATGTGACTGCAAGCCGCGTCTGCCAGAACGATATCGATCATTCC
>CADAPG010000054.1 GCA_902789675.1 uncultured Eubacteriales bacterium | reverse complement strand
TGATTATTCCGCTTTGGGTGCGCCGACGGGGCAAACCTCCGCGCAGTTGCCGCACTCGATGCAGACGTCGGGGTTGATCTCGTACTTGCCGTCGCCCTCTGCGATCGCCTCTACCGGGCACTCTGCCGCGCATGCGCCGCAGGAGATGCATTCATCCGTAATTTTGTATGCCATTGTTTGTACCTCCTCATTAGATTTCACCCTCATTATAACAAATGTTTTTGATTTTGCAACCGTTTTTTTCAAGCAATTTTCACGAACGGTTTCGCACGATTTCTGTTGCAATTCTTCGACCTTTGTCCCCTGCCTTTCTTTCGACATCCGCCGCGGCGTAAACTATTTGCCGGAAAGGAGGCGAACATGCTGTATTCGTTTCAACAGGGTCTTTTGAACATGCCGCCGAAGGTGGATCCCGACCGGCGTCTTTTGCTGCTGCCGGTCGAGGAGATCCGGTCCGTGCCGTCGCGCCGCAGAAAAGCGACGGACCGCGCCGCGCTTTCCGAGCTGATGGTGAGCATCGCGCAGGTGGGGCTGCTGCAGCCGATCCTCGTGCGGAAGCTGCCGGAGGGTTTTGAGCTGATCGCGGGCGAACGGCGGCTGAAGGCTTGCAGGCTTTTGGGCTACAAGGAGATCCCGTGCATCGTCGTGACGGCGGGCGACGAAAAAAGCGCCGTGATGGCGCTCTCGGAAAACCTGCAGCGGCGGCCCCTGCATTTTCTGGAGGAGGCGGAACGGCTGGACGCGCTTCTGAAGAAGGGTCTGTCCGGGGAACAGCTTTCCACCATGCTCGGCAAGAACGATCCGTATCTCGAAAACCGGCTGCGGCTTCTGAAGCTGCCGAAGGAAACGCGCGCGCGGCTTCGCGCCGACGGACTTTCGGAACGGCATGCCCGCGCGCTGCTGCGTCTTTCCGACGACGAGCGGCAGCAGCAGGCGATGGACCTCATCGAACGGCGGAAAATGACCGGTCCCGCCGCGGAACGGCTCGTCGATTCGCTGACCAACGCGCCCGGCGCCGCGCCGATGCGGATCCTGCGCTGTTCGCGCGACTGCCGGCTCTTTATCAACAGCGTCAAAACCTGCATCGAACAGCTCGACGGCTCCGGCATCTCCGCCGCCATGGAGGAAACGCGCCGCGAGGACGGCGTGGATCTTCTGATCCGCGTGCGGACGTGAAAGAAAACGGATCGGGCGAACCCGATCCGATCGTTTATTCCTTTCCGTAAAGCGCCTGACGAAGCAGGATCCGGTTCTTTTCGAACGCGGGCAGCAGCGCGTACGCGCCGTCCGCGTTGAGCTCGGTATAGGCGTCGTCGAACGGCAGCCGCAGCGTTTCGAACGTCAGCTCGTCCGAGACCGCCATCTCGTAGCCCACGCCGCGCAGCTCCTCGAAATCGACGTTCGTGCGGATGCTCTTGAAGATCGTGCGGAAGAACGGGTACAGAAACTCGCTGTCGAACTGATCCTGCAGATACAGGAACGCGTCGTGCACGATCTCCGTCTGCCGGTCCGCGCGTCCGAGGTCACCCTTGTCGTCCGACGTGCGGTCCAGAAGCAGCGTGACGATCTCCTTCCCGTTGAGCTGCTGTTTGCCCGGCTGCAGGGATCCGCCGCACGCGGCGTTCACATACGCCGCTTCCTGCTCCGAAAGCTCCGCCGGAATGCCGTTGATGCCGTCCGCAAGCGCGGCAAGCTCCTCCGTCCCCGTGACCACGTAGTTCTGGATGTCCAGCTCGAACACGTCGTTGACCGTGTTGATGAGCTGTCCGATCCCCCCGCGCGAATACGCGGTGTTGATCCGCTTCCATTCGGTTTCCGACAGCGGCACGAGCGTGTCCCGCGCGACGGAAACGACGGTGAATTTCTGCTGCAGCTCATTGAAGGACGCGATGAACATCATGTCCGTCTGTTTTTCGGACGCGTCCATCGAGCCGTTCTGCACGACGATCAGCATGCTGAAGATGAACCTGTCGATCTTCTTCTGCTCGTAGATCGGGACTTCTTTGATCTCGCCGGTCTCGTAATAATCCGTTCCCTTCGACATCGCTTCGCCGAACAGCTCCGCGTCCGGCGTGGGCAGCGCGTTGACGTCGATCGGCGCGTATTTGCGCTTCACGGTCTGCACGCCGCAGGAGACCGGATGGAAGCCGCGGCTGTCGCAGGTGAAGAAGCGGACCTCTTTGCACATCTGTACCTTGCTCATGCCGAGAACGATCCCGAGCACAAGCAGCAGCGCAAACGCGATGCACAGTGCGAAGAACGCGGTCCGCAGTTTGTTTTTCGGCCTGGCTTGCTCCGCTTCCGCCGTGAAAGTCGTCTGCTCCTCCAAAGGACGTTTTTCTTCCGATTCCATAACGCCCTCCTCAAAGCACGATCAGCACGACGTCGACCGCCAGCATGACGAACGTCAGGATCGACATCACGACGATCCCGACGATCCAGCCGGTCTTTTTCGGTGTCTTTTCCTTCATGGGATCATTCCTCACGCATATGATCCGCGTGCAGCCTGGAAAGATCCGGCGCGACGCCGTTTTCGTCATATTCCGCAAACGCCAGCAGATCGAGGATGTTGCGGCCGGCAATGCCGTCGCCGTCCTTGTCCTGTCCGGAGGGGATGTTGATCGTCCTGCCCATGAACAGCATGACCGCGCTGTTTCCGCCGTCCAGGTTGATCGCGTCGGTGCAGCCGAGCGAAAGCATCAGCTCCGCCATTTCCCGCTCGGTCATGCCGATGGACTTCTTGGTTCTGCCGTCGACCGCGACCGCGATATAGTGCCCCGGCTCGCAGTAGCCGAAGATGATGCGCGGATGGCGCTCCTTCTGCTTCAGCCCCGTCTGGATCTTGCCGTCCTGCACAAGGACCGGTCCGAACTGCAGCGCGTGCAGCAATCCCCCGTTCTTCTTTTCTTCCTTGCTGTAGCTGAAGGTCTGGTTCCGCTTCAGATTGAACAGCTTCACGCTGCCGTCGCGGTATACGGCAAGGATGCCGGAACGGAACGGGATGTCCGGGCTTTCCGCGTTCTTGTATTTCTTTCCGTTGTGCACGATAAGTCCGGAATTCATCGTGCCGCTGATGGCGAATACGGCGTTGATGCGCTTTGCGAAATCCTCCGGATCCTCGCGCGGCGCCTGATATCTGCCGTTCGCGAATTCGGTGCGGAAGCAGTTGATGCTGCGCATCCAGATATCCGCAACGTAGAACACGATCTGATCGTCCTCGTCCTCATACCGGGTGATCGCAACGCGCAGCTCATCGCTCTGGTAGCTCCAGTCCGCGCTCCAGCCCGTGTCGCGTGCCGGAAACAGCTCCGTCGTGACGTCGCCCTCGACCGGCGCGCGCGAAGGCAGCGGCGTGGCGTTCGGATCCGGCGTCGGCCGCGGCGTGGATTCGCCGGGCTTCGGCGTCAGCGGCGGCAGCGGCTTTCCCGCGTCGTCAAACAGAATGCCCTGATAGGAGACCGTATCCTCGATCAACTCCTCCGGATCCTCGCGGACGACCTCCGCGGTCTCGATCTCGCCGGACTGCGCGTCCTTTCCGCAGGCGGCGGCGCCGAACAGCATCAGCGCGGACAGCCCCGCGCAAATCAAAAGCCGGATTCCTTGCTTCATTTTGCTCATATCCATCTATCCTTTCCTGTCCGGCTCGCGCGGGTTTGGGCGCGCATCTGCGGCGCTTTCGGCGGCCGGACGGCAATATTCCTTTTATATCTTACCGAACCGCCGCGAAAAAAGCAAGCCCGGCGACGAAGATTCACCGATTTTCCGCATTTCGGACGAAAAAAAGGAGGGCGATCGGACGCCCTCGGTTTTAGGATTCAATGCTTTTTCAGAAGACGCTTCACGCCCTGCACCGCTTTGCGGAGCGGCGCGATCCGATACAGCTTCTGCTTCACGACCTTTTTGAGCACATGCCGTCTGCGGTAATCGTTCAGGCGCGCGAACACGCCCGGCTTCCCGGGTTCCTGCGGCTCCTGCTTCGGCGGCTCCTTCGGTTTCGGCGGTTCCTTCGGCTGCGCCGCCTGCGCGCACGCCTCGTCGAACCGCTTCTGCATCGCTTCGTCCACGGGTTTATAGTGCGGATCGGCGGCGAACCTGCCGAGCTCGATGCGCAGCCCGTCATAGAGCGGCATCAATTCCGACTGCCTCATGCCGGTCGCGCGCAGGATCTTCGTGTTGTCGACGATGCGGTGCAGCATGCGGTCGTATCGGATCTGCCACGGACGCCCGACGATGCTCTCGTACACCGAAAGCGGCACGTATTTCACCCGGAAGCCGAGGATCTTCTGATAGATCTTCAGCACGTTGTTCCACGTCTTGGTCTCGGCGCTCGCGGCGGTGTAGGTCTCGCCGTACGCCGCTTCGTTCAGCACGAGCCGCGCGATCATCCTGCCTACGTCGCCCGCCCACGTCATGGCGGCGCGCCGGTCGAGCATCTCCTTCGGGAACACGACCGTCTTTCCGTTCAGCGCGCGGACGAGAAATTCGTTCGCCTCCATCGTGCCGAGCTGGAACCGGTCGCCCGCGTAGGCGATCGACGGACGGACGATCGTAAAACTCGGATATCCGCTCGCTTTGAGGAGATCCTCCTGCCGTGCCTTCGCGAGACCGTACTCGTCGGTTTTCAGGTACGCCGGATCGTCGACGCTGTCCAGAAGCCGCGGGCTCTCCTCCGTGATCGGGGCGCAGCCGCAATCGCCGTAGACGCGGTACGAGGACAGAAACACGTAATGCTTCGTATGCGAAAGGAGCTTATCGACGCGCTTTGAGAACGCCTCGGTCGAATAGATCATAAAATCGACGATCGCGTCGAACTCCTCCGCGAGCAGCGCGTCCAGAAACGCGTCGTCCTTTGCGTTGCCCTGCCGGTATTCGACGCCGCTCCCGTCCGGCGCGTGCTCCGAACGGCTGGTGACGACGACCGAAAAGCCGCGCCGAAGAAGCTCCGGCGCGGTGTGCGTGCCGATCGCGCCGGTTCCGCCCAGCAGCAGGATCCGTTTCCGTTCTTCCATAGTCCTCACCCGATCGGCCGGTTGTACGCGCGAAGATTTTTAAGCGCGGTCTGTTCGTCCTCCGCCTCCGTAAAGACCTCGAACACGACGGGACGGTCGAACGCGCCGGGATCGCAGAACGATCCGATCTGCGCGTCGAACGCGTCCTTGTCCGCGGCGGTCAGATACGCAAAGCCCATCGACTCCGCCCACGCCCGCGCGCTGCCGAAGTGCCCGTGCGCCGCGACATACTCGTCGGTGTCGGCGCCCCAGAGCTTTTCGAGGCTCGCGTTCAGGCGGAATTCCGCGCCGCGCGCGTTGTTGATCAGCAGGATGCGCAGGTTCTTCCCCATGTGCCGGTTGCCGAGCGCGTTCATGTCGTAGAAGAACGCGAGGTCGCCGATCAGGGCGAACGACAGCCGGTCCGGATCCGAAAGCGCCTGTCCGAACGCGGTGGACACCGCGCCGTCGATGCCGAAGCCGCCGACGTTGGAGCTCACCGTGATGCTCGGATCGAGCCGGAAATAGTTCATGCTGCGCAGGGAGTTCAGGATCCCGAGGTGCAGGAAGCTGTTCTTCGGAAGCTTTTTCGACAGCTTTGAAGCCGCGTAGATGTTGGAAAGCGGCAGCATCGGAACGCGCGTTTCCGGGACCTCCGCCCGTACCGTTTCGCAATACTTCGTATCGCCTTCGATCTCCGAAAGCGCCGTGAAGAAGAACCGCTCCGAGCAGAAGAAAAGCTTTTCGACGATCTCCGCGCCGTGACGGTTGTGGAACTTGCGGTCCTCCGAGATGCGCCACACGCGCACGCCCTTGAACAGCGGACCCGCGCTGTAATCGCCGGACACCGAGCCGAGGTCGATGAGCAGCTCCGGCATCGTTCTCAGGGTATGGAAATCGCAGGCGACCGCGCTCGGAACGCGGTTTTTGCCCGTGTAGTTTGCGGTGTGATCGCAGAACACCGGCGCGTCGAGCCGTTCGGCGAACGCTTCGATCGCCGCTTTCGTTTCCGCGTCGAAGGGTCTGTGCGCGCCGATGAACAGACCGACCCGCTTTCCCTGCAGCGCGTTCTGCAGCGCGTCCTTCGGGAAGGTCTCCGCGTCGTACACGTCGATCTTCTGCACGTCCGGAAGCTTCTGCGTCGTGAACGAATAGAGGTTGCCCACCGGCAGATTGATGTGCACCGGACCCGCGTCCTTGCGCGTGGCGGTGTACAGCGCCTCGTTGACGAGCTGCACGCACGCGCGCCAGTCCTCGGCGTCCTTGATGAGCGGCAGGATCGCGGAGAAGCGCTTGACGTCGTTCTGCGAAACGGTGCGATCCGTCATCTGCGGCGTCAGATCCGAAGGGCACGGCGAATGATGCTGCGAGGTGATCGCGATCACCGGCAGCCCGCGGTAATACGCCTCGGTCATGCCCGGAAGATAATCGCGCGAAGCCGTGGCGCCCGTGCAGGACAGCGCGACCGGCTCGCCCGTGGCGAACGCCAATCCGCACGCAAGGTACGCCGCGCCGCGCTCGTCGACCGCGGAATATCCCTCGAAGAACGGATCCGTCTGCACCGCCCGCGCGATCGGCACGTTCGTCGTGCCGGGCGAGACGACGATCTTTTTGACGTTGTACTGTTTCAGCAGCGCGAGTACGATCTGCGCGTTTTTGTCGTCGGTATACATGGGCGTTCCTTTCTGTTTCGGTTTCTGAACGGGCGGTCTGATCTCCCGCACCGGAGGCGGTTCCGGCGGTTTTTCCGTCGGCGGAACCGGCGGTCCGGCGGGCTTTACGTCCCGTTCCGTGACAAACGCCGGCTGCACATATTCGCCGCACAGGAACCGGAGATAGCGTTCGGATTCCGCGCGCAGCGCGTCGAGCGAGCAAAACGCGGCGTTCCAGTCGGACGCAAGCCCCAGGATCCGTACGACCGCGCCGGGATCCTCCGTATAGCGGTCGGACAGGCCGAGTTTGTCTAAAAGCTCCGAGACGCGGTTGCCGGTCTCCCTGTGCAGGAGCGCGGCGAAGCGTTTTTTGTACAGCACCGAAAAGACCGTGCCGTGGAACGAGTTCGTCACCACGAAGGCGGCGTTCTTCACATACCACAGAAACTCCTGCGGCGAAACGACGCGGGAGTCCCCGATCCGGCGGTTTTCCGCGTTCGGATTGCCGTTGACGTCGATGAGATGCAGCTCCGTCTTCTCCGCAAGCTTCTTCGCCGCGTCGTTGGTCGGCTTCTGCGCCTTTCCCGGCATCGTGTAAACGAGGATGTACGGTTCGGTCTCCAAAGGTTCCTTCGGCAGCAGCGCGTCGTACGCTTCGGCATTGAGAAGCAGCGTCGGGTCGATATCGATATGAATCGGCACGGCGCCGCCCGCCGCCTCGGATACGTCCGGCAGGAACTTCGTTTCCCGCAGCGAAACGGCGTCGAGCTTTTTAAGAAGCGGCGCCATCTGCTCTTTCGCGGCTGCGGGGTCCTCAAAATAGCTCCCGACCGCATAGGTCGCGCGCTTTGCTTTTCTGCTTCCGAAATTCAGAAAATAGGCGGGGTCGAATCTGCGATCGGTCAGATTGCTGTTCCAGAGCTGATCGCTGCCCGCAAGATAGAGGTCGCACCCGGGCGGAAACGCCCGCAGCGCGCGGAGGCTGCGGTACATGCGCGTTTCGTGCAGGTATTCCCGCCGGAACGCGTCGAACTTCTCCTCGCGCTCCAGGCGCGGCTTTGCGTCCTTCCACGAACGCACCGTGTCGCGAAAGCCCTTCGCGCCGTTTTTCAGCCGGACGAAGACGTTCTTCGCCGGGGCGTGCAGCATTTTCCGACCGTAATAGAACGGGTTTTTATAGGATGCGTAACGATTCTGATGGTACCACGGGCAATAGTTGACGACCCGCACCTCGTGACCGAACGACTCAAGCACGTGCTCAAGCGCGTAGCACTGCAGCGCGGCGCCGCAATTCAATGGAAAATGGAATGTGACGGTTCCGATTTTCATGCCCTGTTATTTTCCGTACTGGATCCTGTACTTGACTGCGTTGATCCTGTCCTGCACGCTGTCGGCGATCTTCCACAGCCGCATGATGAGCCGCAGAAGCCGCGGGCTCTTTCTGCGGACGGCAAACGCAATCTTGCGCGTGAAGCCGGAGCTTTGCCGGATCGGGCATCTTGCCGCCGCCTGCGTTTCGGGGAATCCGATCATAATGCGGTATTCCTCGAGCTTTTCCCGTTCGGACAGCGGAGAGCTGAGGATCTTCATGCTCGTTGCCTTCACGACCAGCATGAAGATCGCTTCGAGGTTCGGTTTGAATTCCGCCATGCCGTTCTTTTCCAGAAGCGCAACGCGGCTGCGGAACCCGTGCGCGAGGAATCTGAACGTGTCCTTGCGGTATGCCTTGCTGAGCGTTTCGTCCGACTGGCGGTACCGGTACATGATCTCGCCGAGCGCCGCGACCGTGTTGACGTGCTCGACGTAGCGCATGTTGAAATCGCAGTCCTCCTCGTAGCTGATCTCCGGATCGAAGCGGATCCCGTATGCGTTGATGATGTCCATGCGGTAGAGCTTCGCCCAGATCGAGATGCCGAACAGGTTCGTTCTGGAATCCGTATACACGGTGAGAAACTCGCCGCGGTTCTTCATCAGCACGACCGAAAACCGCGTGAAGACGTACTTCTGCGTCCAATCGGCGCGGAAGCGCTCGTAGCTGCAGATGGTGAGATCCGTCGCGTAGGTCTCCGTCGCGTCGAGCATCTTCTGAAGATACGTCGGAACCATGACGTCGTCCGCGTCCAGAAACGCAAGATACTGCCCGCGCGCCGCGTCGATGCCCGCGTTTCTTGCGCTCGACACGCCGCCGTTTTCTTTATGGATCACGCGGAAACGCGGATCGTCATGCACGATCTTGTCGCAGATACCGACGCTCTTGTCCGTCGATCCGTCGTCAACGAGGATCGCTTCCCACTGCCGGAACGTCTGATTCCGGACCGAGTTCACGCATTCCCAAAGGAATCTCCCCGCGTTATAGACCGGTATCACTACGCTGATGATCGGTGTCTGTTCCATCATTCTCTCCCCGCTGTGTTGTGATTGGTTCCGGCTTCGGCTGCCGTTTCAGATGCTGATGCTCGTACGCCCAGTAGACGTGCTTCGGCGCGCCGAGCTTTTTGATCTCCCCGTGATCCAGCCAGACCGCGTGCTGGCAAAGCTCCATGACCGGCGCCTTCGCGTGCGAAACGAACAGCAGCGTCGTTCCGCGGCTCAGAAGCTCCTTGATGCGCTTGCGGCACTTCGCCTGAAACGCCGCGTCGCCCACGGCAAGCACCTCGTCCACGATCAGGATGTCCGGATCGACGACCGTCGCGACCGAAAAGCCCAGCCGTGCGCGCATGCCGCTCGAATAATTCTTGATCGGCAGCTCCATGAAATCCTGCAGCTCCGCAAATTCCACGATCTTTTCGTACTGCTCCTTCATAAACTTGCGGCTGTGTCCCAGCACCGCGCCGTTGATGAAGATATTTTCCTTTGCCGTGAGGTTCGGATCGAAGCCCGCGCCGAGCTCGATGAGCGGCGCGATGTCGCCCTTGACCTCGACCGTGCCGCGGTACGGGGTCAGAATCCCGCAGATGAGCTTCAGAAGCGTGCTCTTGCCCGCGCCGTTCGGTCCGATCAGCGCCCACGACTCGCCCTTCTGGATCACCAGATTGATGTCCTTCAGTGCGTAAAACTCCTTGAACCGCAGCTCGCGCTTCACGAGCTTGACGAAATACTCCTTGAGGTTGTCCACCATCTCGCCCGCCATGTTGAACCGCACGGACGCGTGCTTGATCCGGATGACGACCTCCGGCCGCTTCGGCTTCGGCGCCGGCGGCGCGGCGGGATCCGTGACGATCTTTCCCGGCTGCGTCTGTTCCGTAACGATCTTTCCCGGTGTGACCGGTTCGGTGATGATCTGTTCCATGCGTCGTCCTCAGATATACAGGATAAACTTGTTCTTGGTCGCGTTGAACGTGACGGTCCCGATGATCAGCATCAGCACCGCGCAGACCGCGCCGCGCCACATCAGCACGCTCCACGGCACCTCGACCATTTCGATGTGATACTGCATGATGAAATACCGGAACTGCTGAATGTACATATACATCGGATTGAACCGGCGGATGCACAGACCGAGCGTCGACACGGTGATCACGTCGTTTTCCTTGCTCTCGATGAAGCTCTCCAGCGAATAGAAGATCGGACTGAGGTACATCCATGCGAGCGTGATGACGCTCCAGATGTTCTTGATGTCGCGGAAGAACACCGTCGCCGCGGCAAGCAGAAGCCCGAGCCCGATGCAGAAGACGTACAGCTCGAAGATCGGGACGACGATCATGAGGTTCATCCACTGAAACGGCTGATGCGTCGCGATCATGACGATGAGCAGCGCGCCGAGCGACAGCACGAAGTTGACCATGCAGCTCGTGACCTTCGAAAGCGTAAATATGTATTTCGGGACGTAGGTCTTCTTGAGCAGCGCGGCGTTTCCGATGACGGAATACATCGCCTGCGTCGACGATTCGCGCATGAACGAGAACAGGATGTTGCCGCAGATCAGGTACAGCGGATAGTTCGTGATGCTGCGCTTGAACATCTTCGTGAAGACGATCGCCATGACCGCCATCGACAGAAGCGGCGTCAGGATGCTCCAAAGATAGCCCAAAAAGCTCCGCCGATACTTCATCTTGATGTCGCGCTGCACAAGCAGCACCAGAAGATCCCAGTATCGGAAGAACTTTTTGATCCGCTCCTTTGTCAGCTTCCAGTATTGTTTCATCGGTTTGCGATCAACTCCTCGATTGCCTGCGTCGTGCGCGCCGCGCTTCCGCGGTCGCGCAGCGTGAAAAACCGGTCGACCCGTTCTTCATAAACGCGCTCCATGCGGCATCCGCGCGCGGCGATCCCGCGCAGGGCGGCGAGCGCTTCGGACGCGGTCTCGGCGACCGGTCCGAATCCGTCCCGTTCATAGTCGAAATATCCGGTGGGCAGATGTCCCTTCCGGTATGCGTCCCGGTCGAACTGATAGTAGACGACCGGACGCTTCATAAACGCGAAGTCCATGTATACGCTGGAAAAATCCGTGACGAGCACCGCCGCTTTTCCGATCAGCTCGGGCACGTCGATCTCGTTCCATCTCTTCACCGCGATCCGCTCCGACGGCGAAACAAAGCACGTCTCGAACTTGGATACGTTCCGGTGCACGCAGAAGATCGCGCGCTTTCCCGTTTCCCGAAGCAGTGCGTCAAGCGCCGGGTCGTCGAGAAACGCCTGCCAGCGGCGGCAGTATTCGCTGTTCCGGAACGCCTCCGCCGACCGGCAGCTGCGTTCGAGCCACATCCGCCACGTCGGCAGGATCAGCACGAGGTCCGGATCCGGCTTTGCGTCCAGCAGCGCGTCGAACCGGCAGAAGCCGGTGTACCGCACGACGCCCGGCGCGTAGCCGAACGTGTCGCGCACGAATTCGTATTCCGGCTCCGCCGCGCAGCAGAACATGGAAAGCTTTGCGTTCTCCTCATGCAGAAACGGCAGATCGTCCTTGGTGACGCCGTGCTGCAGAAACACGCGCGGCGTTTTGATCCAGCCGAGTCTGACCTCCAGAAGATAGCAGACGGCGGCGTTCGGCTTGCCGCCCTTCTGGCTCGAGATGTTGACCTCGGCGGCAAGATAGTACACCCAATGCCGGAGGCTTCCGTATCCGACCGCTGGACCGAGCGCGGCGACCTTTTCGTACGCGGGCGAACGGCGCGCGATCGCGTAGACCGCGTCGACGTCTTTGCGGTGCGTCCGAAGATACCGGAACAGCGCAAAGGCGTTGTCCTGCGCCTCCTGCGCGTACTCGCACAGAAGCCAGAGATGCTTCCGCCGTTTTCTGAGGATCGCCGCGGGCAGCAGCGCCAGCAGAAACAGGAAAAAATGTCCGATATCGCCGGGACGGACCCGTTTCAGCTTCCCGAGCAGCGATTCCCTCATAGCCAGTACCGCTTGACGCCGTGGATGCAATAGCCGAGAAAGCATACAATACGAGGGAAGAACGGAATGCCGATATACCGGTAGGTCCTCCACGTCATGCATGCGGAACGCAGCTTGTTGCCGGATTTCGACCCGCCGGAGATGCGGTAGCGCACCAGCGGCTCGTTGATCCCGACCGCCTTCGCGCCGTTCTTCAGTATGCCGTGCCAGCTGATCAGATCCTCATGCAGATCGCTGCGCTCCATCGGATTCCGGAGGTATACCTCGCGCTTCACGAGCACGGTGCTCGTGACGATGTCGGTCGACCGAAGGATCTTCGCCGCGGTGATCGTTTCCGGAACGGAAAAGACCTTGCCGGTCGGCTTGCCCGTTTCGTCGATGCACGCCGCGGCGGTATAGATGAGCTGACCGCCCGTGCGTTCCGCGGCGGAAAGCTGCTTTTTGAGCTTGTCCGGTTCCCAGAGATCGTCGCTGTCGAGGAACGCGATCCACTCCGCCTTTGCGGCGGCGATCCCGCGGTTTCTTGCCTCCGCAACGCCGATGTT
>CADAPG010000053.1 GCA_902789675.1 uncultured Eubacteriales bacterium | reverse complement strand
GGCTCCTCGTCAATGCCGACGTAACGGCTGTTCCAGCTCGTGTCAAGGTGTTCCGAAAGCACGAACGGGTGTCCCGCGAACGGCTCCCCGGTCTCCGGATCGGTCGGTTCGGTCCCGGTGATCGAACCGGGCTCCTCCTGCTGTCCGGACGGTTGTTCCGCCGCCCCGCAGCCGACGGCGCCGCATATCAAAATCAGCGCAAGCAGCGCGCAAAGTGTTTTTTTCATGCTTTGCCCCTCCTCTTTTTCCACATCATACCAAAGAGATGCAACAGAATTGCATCATGCGTGTAAAGAATAAAACGATCCTCCCGAAACAGGAGAACCGTTCTTTGACGGGACGCCGGGGTCGGCGTCCCCTACGATTCGTTGACGAATGTTTTTCACGCGCTTGCGAGGGCGGGTGGCGGACACAGGCCTTTGAATGGCACACACGCAGAGGCTTCGCCCCCTTCAGGGTGGAGAAGCTCCGCGAAGCGGTGATGAGGGGGCGTCATACGCCGCAAGGCATATCGTGCGCCGCAAGGCGCAATGCTTCGACAATCCCTCCGGGTTCACTTCGTTCACCCACCTCCCTTTACACAAGGGAGGCTTTTGGGAGCGTCACTCCTTCTCCGCCTGTTCGAGCGCCTTCTTGTACGGCATCAGCATGCCCTCGGTCATTTTGCCGGAGAGCTTCTTTTGGAGCTTTTTATTGCGCATCATGCCGCCGACCAGATACATGCCGAGGATGCGGCCCTTGCGCTTCTGCGGGAAGTCATAGAAGCCGTGCTTCTTATAGAAGCGGTGGTCCTCCTTCATGAGTCCGCGCATCTGATAGATGAGGTCGCGGAAGATCTTCATCCCGCCGATGCCCCAGAACGTCTTCGGCGGCTGATAGGCGTGATCGACCGCGTAGCGCAGGGTGTCGCTGAGCGCTTCAATGCCCGCGTCGGGATCGGATTCGTCGCACGCGACGCCCGCAAGGAAGTTCCCGCCGACCTCGGCGCGCGCCTCGATCACGGTGCGAAGGTTCTCCTCCTCCGAAAGCGGACCGCTCACGAGGTAGCCCACCGGCTTTCCCATCGTGACCGTGCGGTGTCCGTTGCAGAACTGCCGGTCGTCGTAGAGCTTCATGCGATAGCCCATCGAATGGTCCTTGATCGCGAACGCGTAGACGATCGCGTCGGCGGTCTGGATCTTTTCGCGAAGGAAGCTGTCGAAGCCGTCCTTATAGACGCACGCGCCCTTTGCGGCGCATTGGAAGCAGCCGAGGCAGCCGCCCGCAAACGGGAACTCGCGAAGATTTAAAAGCGTCGTTTCAAACGGCGCGACGCGCAAAAACCGCGAGACCATGGCGCGGATCGGGCTCTCCTCTATTGGGTCGAAGTCCGCAACGACGGCGACCCTGCCGCCCTCCTGCATGGCGGGCGCAGCGGAATCCGATAGCGGCACCGGTGTGAACGGCTTCGGTTCGCAGCGCGATCTTTCGGCATACCCGCGCTCTTTGCGCCAAAGAATGAAGCGGAAGAATTCCTCCGCGTCCTTTCTGCCCTGCGGCTTCAGAAGGTCCTCCATGTCCGCGGACAGCCCGCCGAGATAGGAAAGTCCCAGATCGTCGCAGTTGTCGCGGATGAAGCGGTGCGCGGTGATGTCGTAAAAATGCAGCGAGGTCGAAACTTGCGCGGCGCACTTGCCGGAAAGATCGACGCCGTGCTCCTTCATGAGCTCAATGAACCGGTGCAGCTGACTCGGCACGAGAAACGTATAGACCGGATAGCAGAACAGCAGAAGATCGGCGCTGTTCAGCGCTTCCTCCGCCTTTGTAAAATCCTTTTCCAGCGCCTTGATGCGCTGTCCGACGTGCAGGACCTCGAAGGTCTCGTCCGAAAATCGCTTTTCGAGATAGCGCACCGTCTGCAGGGTGATGCTGTTTTCGCCCTTCGGCGAGCCGTTCAGAACCAGGATCCGCATATCATTCCTCCGTCTTCTTCGCCCGCTCGGCGATCTCCGGCCAGCGTTTCAGGATGTACTGCACGGCGTTCCGCTGATGCGGAACCATGCAGTCCGTACAGTTTTTAATCCCGTTTTCCATGTACGTGAAGTTGCCGCCGCACTTGTCGCCGAGCATATACAGCGGGCAGTAGCAGAAGAGGCAGTTGAAATCCTCCGGATGCGCCGTTTTGTGGCACGGAAAATACTTGCAGTCGGTGTTGTTGATGAAAGAATCGCTGTTCATTGCTTTGCTCCTCTCGTTTCGTCGATGCTGTATAAAAGCGCGTTCACGATGCACGCCGCGACGTTGCTGCCGCCCTTTCTCCCTCGGGCAACGATGCACGGCACATCCGTTTCGATGATCCTCTCCTTGGACGCGACAACGTTCACAAACCCCACCGGCACGCCGATGATCAGCTTCGGGCGGTAGCCTTCGTCGATTCGTTCGCGCAGCCGGATCAGCGCCGTCGGCGCGTTGCCGATCGCAAAGATCACGTTCCCGCCGAGCTTCGCCGCCTTGTCCATACTGACGCGCGCGCGGGTCACGCCCTGCGCCTTCGCCTCCCCGGCGACGTCCTCGTCGGACATAAAACAGCACGCGCTGCCGCCGAGCTTCTCCAGCGTCCGCTTGTTGATCCCGGCAAGCGCCATCTGCGTATCGGTGACGACCGTCGCGCCGCCCTGCAGCGCTTCCTTTGCAAGCCGCACCGCGTCCGGCGAAAAGTACAGATTGTCGGCATAGTCGAAGTCCGCCGTGGTGTGGATCACGCGCTTGATGATCGGCGCCTGTTCGGGATCGAGCGCGCGATCCCCGAGTTCCTCCGTGATGATGCGAAAGCTTTCGCGCTCGATCTCCATCGGCGCGATCTTTACAATTTCCGTCATACGCCCTCCCTCAGAATGCGGTAAACCGCGTTCATGTCCATGTGCTTGCGGATCGTGTCGGCAAGCAGATCGTACTGCCGCTGCTTGTGCGCCTCGTCCGAGACCTTTCCGAGCAGTGTCGGATCGACGCCCTTCCGTTCGGCAAGCGCGCGCACCAGCGCGCCAGCAACCGCGTCGCCGTCCAGCACGCCGTGCACATAGGTGCCGCAGACGTTTCCGCTTTGGCATCCGTCCGTCTTTGCCGCGCCCGTCACCGCATCGGTGATCGCCGCGACCGGCGCGCCGCTTTCCGTTTCGCCCATGTGGATCTCGTAGCCCTCGAACGGAAGTCCCGACAGCGCTTGGAACGCGCCGGAAAGCATGCCGAACGCGCCTGTTACGCGGGTTCGCGTCTTCTGCTCCGTGAAGGTCGTTTCGACCGGCAGAAGCCCCATGCCGCGTAAGGTGCCGCCGTGCTCCACGCCGTGGGGATCGTTGAGCGCGCGCCCGAGCATCTGGAAGCCGCCGCAGATCCCGAACACGGCGCCGCCGCCGTCCGCAAACCGCAGGATCTTCGCTTCAAGCCCGCTTTGCCGGAGCCACAGAAGGTCCGCCATCGTGTTTTTCGTGCCGGGCAGGATCACAAGATCCGGCTCGCCGAACTCGCGCGTGGACGACACATACCGCACGGACACGCCGTCGATCGCCTCGAGCGTGCGAAAATCGGTAAAATTACTGAGCCGCGGCAGCCGCATGACCGCGATATCGACGAGCGCCGCGGCTTTGTTTGCAAGCCGCTCGGAAAGGCTGTCCTCGTCGTCGATGTCCAGATGCACATACGGCACGACGCCGACGACCGGAATGCCGGTCAGCGCTTCGAGCTGTTTTAATCCCGGCGTCAGGATCGATTCGTCGCCGCGGAATTTGTTGATCACAATGCCCTTGACCAGCGCGCGTTCGTCCGGATCCAGAAGCGCGACCGTGCCGTACAGCTGCGCGAACACGCCGCCGCGGTCGATGTCGCCGACGAGCAGCACCGGCGAGGACGCCGCCTTTGCCATGCCCATGTTCACGAACACGTCCGCGTCCTTCAAATTGATCTCTGCGGGGCTGCCCGCGCCCTCGATGACGATCACGTCGTTCTGTTCGGACAGCGTGCTGTACGCCTGCATGACCTCCGGCAGCAGCGTCTTTTTGATCGCAAAATAATCGCGTGCGGAAAGCTGCGCCCGGACCTCGCCGTTGACGATGACCTGCGAGCCCATGTCGCTCGTGGGCTTTAAAAGGATCGGGTTCATCAGCACCGACGGCTCGACGCCCGCCGCTTCCGCCTGCACGACCTGCGCCCTGCCCATCTCGAGCCCTTCCTTCGTGATGAACGAATTCAGCGCCATGTTCTGCGCCTTGAACGGTGCGACGCGGTATCCGTCCTGTCTGAACACGCGGCAGAGTCCCGCCGCAATGAGGCTCTTGCCCGCGTTGGACATCGTGCCCTGGATCATGATCGCGTTTGCCATTTATGCCTCCTTTGCCGCAAGCCGCAAAAACCGCTCGATCGGCTTCGGGTTCGATTCATAGAAGAGATGCGGGAATCCCGCAAGCAGGCTGCCGTCCGCGTGCATGCAGGTCCATTCTCTGCCGTTCGGCTTCACGGCGTCAAACGCCGCGCCGTTGTTCGCGCTGTCGAAATAGTGAAATTCATGCGCCCTGATCGTTTCGCCCGCGCGGAAGAACGCCGAATCCGCGTTCGCGGAAAGCGTGATATAGCCGAACCGGCCGAGCTTTTGCGTGCGGAACGCGTCCGTATGAAGCACGCCGCACATCGGGTACGCCGTTCCGTCCATGTCGGAAAGCGTGTCATGGAGATACAGGAACCCGCCGCATTCGGCAAGGGTCGGCATGCCGCGTTCGATCGCTGTCCGGATCGCCGCGCGCATCGCGGCGTTTTCGGAAAGCTGCTTTGCGTAAAGCTCCGGGTACCCGCCGGGAAGGATCATCCCCTGCGTGCCCGCGGGCAGCGCCGTATCGTGCAGCGGCGAAAAGAAGTTCAGTTCCGCGCCGTACCGTTCGAGCAGCGCAAGATTGTCGCGATAGAGGAAGCAGAACGCCTCGTCCTTTGCCACGGCGATCACCGTTTTCGGCATGTCCGGCGCCGCCAGAGGTTCCGGTACTGCAAGCGCCGGCGCGGATTCCATGATGCGCAAAAGCGCGTCAAAGTCGAGCGTTTCCGCAAGCATCGCCGCCAGCGCGTCCAGCTTTTCGGAAAGGTCCTTGACCCCGTCCGGGGTGACAAGTCCGAGGTGACGGCTTCCGATCATCAGCGCGTCGGACTTCGGCACAAAGCCTATCGGCACGACGCCCATCGCTTCGACTGCGGGCTTCAGCGCCCGATACACGGGCTCGCTCATGCGGTTGAAGATGACGCCCCTGATGCTGCTGTCCGGGCGGTATTCCGAAAATCCTTTGAGCGTCGCAAGTGCGGACAGGCTCTGCCCTCTTGCGTCGACGATCAGCACGACCGGCGCAGAAAGCGCTTTAGCCACGGCGTACGTGCTCGCCTCGTCGCTTGCGGCGGAAAGCCCGTCGTAATAGCCCATGACGCCCTCGATCACGGCGCAGTCGGCGTCCTTCGCGTTCTGCGCGTACAGCCGGCGCATCTGCGCTTCATCGGAAAAGAACAGGTCCAGCGTGCCGCTTTTAACGCCGACCACATGCTCGTGAAACAGCGGGTCGATGTAATCCGGTCCGCACTTGAACGCCGAAACGGCTTTGCCGCGGTTTTTGAGCGCGCGCAGGATCCCGCACACGACCGTGGTTTTGCCGCTGCCGGAGGAAGGCGCGGCGAACAGAACGCGCGAACTACGCATCTTCTCCCGCCCCCTCGCACGAAATGATGTATACCGGATTCTGCGCGGTCATCAGATGATACCCGCCGACCTTTCTGCCGCGCGAAACGTTCAGCTCGACGATCTCCTCGTTCCGAAGCGGCAGCGCCTTGATCGCCGCCGTCGCCTCCGCAAACGTCTCGGCGGTCACGGTGTTCAGCACGATGCGCGCGCGCGGATTCTTTGAAAGCGCGGCTTCGATGATCTCTTTGAGGTTCCCGCCGCTGCCGCCGATGAAGACGTGTGTGGGCGCGGGAAGCTCCGAAAGCGCTTCGGGCGCCGTCCCCTCGATCACCGTCACGTTCGACACGCCCAGATGCCGCTTGTTTTGTTCGATCAGCGCACAGGCGTCCGCTTTTTTCTCGACCGCAAAAACCTCGCCGTTTTCCGCCGCCTCCGCCATTTCGATCGACACCGAGCCGGTCCCCGCGCCGACGTCCCAGCAGACCGCGTTCCTTGTCAGCCGGAGCTTCGAAAGCGTTACCGCGCGGACCTCGGACTTGGTCATAGGCACCTCGATCCTCAAGAAATCGCCGTCGTCCCGTCCGTGCGTCACGACGGTCTCCGCCTTCGGATTCTCAATGAACAGCACCGCAAGCGGGTCGACCGCTTTGCCGCAAAGCGCCGCCGCCGTCCCCGACACGATCCGTTCGTTCGGATAGGACAGGTTTTCGCCGATCGTCACGCAAACTTCGCCGAGCCCGTACTCCGTCAGCACCGCAAGGATCGACGGCACGTCCGTTTTCCCGCCGGTCAGCAGGAACAGCTTCGGATTGCGCCGGACGAGCGCAGCCACGTTCGCCGCTCTGCCGTGCGCGGACGCAAGCGCCGCGTCGTCCCACGACGTGCGGCATTTTGCCGCAATATACACGATCGACGAGATCCCGGGAATGATTTCGGGCTCCAGATCGCCGATCCGTTCCAGAAGCGTTTTCGTCCCGCTGAAAAAGCCGGTGTCGCCCGACATGGCGACCACGATGCGCCTTGCGGACGTTTCCCGGATGATGCGCTCGATTTCGGCGGACGCAATCGCGTTCTCAACGGCTTTTCCCCTTGTGTCGATCGCGTCGGTCACGCGTTTTGCGCCGATGATCAGTTCCGCGTCCCCGATCGCCGCCTTTGCCGCGGCCGTCAGCATTCCGGCGCTTCCCGTGCCGACGCCGAGGACCGTGACCAGCTTTTTGTCCCGAAGTCCGAACCGCTCCCGCAGAAGCGCAAGGCAGTCCGCCTCCGGGATCCCCTCCTCCGCCGGGCGGCGGATGACGACCGGCGTTGCGCCGCAGTTCTTTGCCGCTTCGATCTTTTCCGCAAAGCCGCCGGACGCGCCGGTGTCCTTGGTGACGAGATACTTTGCGCCGATCGCCCGGAGCGTCGCTTCGTTCATCTCCTCGGAGAACGGCCCCTGCATGCAGATCAAATTCCTCCCCGAAAAGCCGAGCGCAAACGCCGCGTCCGCCGATTCCTTCACCGGCAGGATGCGGGCGTAGAGCCGCGTTTCAAAATCTTTGACTTTCGTATAGCGGGCAAGCTCCTTACTGCCGACGGTCAGCAGCACGTTGCCCTCCGTTCCGTTCAAATATCGCACGGCGGCGTCCGTGTCCGCAACGAACACGCAACCCGCGGCGTCCTCGCTTCCGCGCAGCACGCGGATGTACTCCGTTCCCGTCCTTTCGCAAACGGCTTTCAGCGTCTTCGTGACCTCGACCGCGTACGGATGCGTCGCGTCGATCAGAAGCGAAGCCTGCGTCTCTTTGAGCAGCGCTTCGATCTCGTCCGCGTTTTTGCGTCCGAACACCGCGTGCACGTTTCCGGCGGGCGCGATCAGCGTTTCGCCGTACTCCGTGGCGACGCTGACGGTCACGGATACGGGCGCGTCCCTGAGCGCTTCCGCGATGCGCCGCCCCTCGGTCGTGCCCGCGAACAAAAGAATGCTATTCATACAGATATCCTCTCGGCGTCACCATTTTTCCGTTGACGATCTTCGTCTGGGAATTGCCGATAAACACGGTGGAAAACATATCGACCTCGGTGTCCCGAAGTTCTGCAAGCGTCAGCACCCGCGCTTCCTCGCCGTCCCGCCCGATGTTCCTTGCAATGCCGCAGACGGTCTCCGGCGAAGCGAATCGCAGCACCAGATCGCAGGCGCGGCTAAGGTAGTCGTGCCGCTTCTTGCTCGACGGATTGTAGAGACAGATCACAAAGTCCGCTTCCGCGGCGGCAAGAAGACGCTTTTCGATCTTTTCCCACGGGGTCAGAAGGTCGGAAAGCGAGATGACCGCAAAGTCGTGCATCAGCGGCGCGCCTAAGATCGCCGCGCCGGAAAGCACCGCGGAAACGCCGGGAACCGTAATGAGCTCCACGCCGGGGTATTCGTGCAGGAGTTCCTCGCACAGTCCGCTCATACCGTACACGCCCGCGTCGCCGGAGCAGACCATGGCGACGGTCCTGCCCTGCGCGGCGGTTTCAAGCGCAAGCCGCACGCGGTCGATCTCCCTGCGCATCGGGGTCGTCAGAAATTCCTTGTCCGGATACGCGTCGCGCACCAGATCGATATAGACCGTGTAGCCCACGATCACGTCGCTGTTTTCAAGCGCGTTCTTTGCGCGGATCGTCATGCCGTCCGCGCCGCCGGGTCCGAGCCCGACGACAAAAAGCTTATGCAAACGAAATCCCCTCCTTTGATGCCGCCAGCGCGAAGGTCATGCCGTCCTCCGCGATTTTTTTTACAACCAGTTCGCCTTGGGACGCGCAGACCGCTGCGCGTTCCGAAACGCAGTCGACGCCGGTCGTTTCCTTCACAAACGCCGAACCGGAAAATGTTCCCGGCACCGCGTTCAGCTCGTCCGCCGAATAGGTGTAAAACGGCAGACCGTGCGCTTTCGAAAACGCCAGAAGCCCCGGTTCGTCCCGCTTCAGGTCGATGCTCGCCATGCAGCGGAGCGCTTCGAACGGAACGCCGTGCGCCGCGAGATTCCGGCGGATGAAGGCGTCCAGCGCCGCCGCGTCCTTGCCGCGTTTGCAGCCGACGCCGAGCGCATAGCGCTGCGGGATCAAGCGGAGCGTCCTCTGAAACGGCGCTTTGTTTTCCGCGGAAACGCAGACGCCGAGCTGCGCGGCTTCCGTTGTGAGTCCCGCGGGAAGCGTCCCCGAAACCGGCAGATCGGATGAGAAGCCCACCGGCTCGCCCGCAAGCAGCGCTGCGGAGACCTCCTTGCAAAGCGCCATATCGGTGATGAACAGACGGTTGTTCTTTGCAAACACGTCGACCGCAAAGAGCCCGTTCACGTCGGTCGCGGTCGTGATCACCGGTGTTGCGCCGATCGCCGCCGCAAGCGTTTCCGCAAGCGCGTTCGCCCCGCCGATGTGCCCCGAAAGCAGCGGGACCGCAAACGTTCCCTTCTCGTCGAGCACGAGCACCGCGGGATCGGTCTTCTTGTCCCGCACCCACGGCGCGATCGCCCGCACCGCAATACCCGCCGCGCACACAAAGATCAGCGCGTCGGCGTTCTGAAAGCCGTCCCCCGCCCATTCCGATGCGGAACGGCGGAGCGGTTCGTCGCCGTCCTCGCAGAATTTCGCAAGCGCGAACGTGCGGCAGGCGTGCCCCTTGCCGTTCAGCGCGTCCGAAACGCGCCGCGCGGTCTTCCCGCCGCGCGCGGTGTAGGAAACGATCCAAACCTCCATACGTTACTCCTTCGCGGGACGGAACTCCGTCGCAAACGCGGGATTGTACAGCTCCGAGCGCGCATAGCCGCTCTGCCGTACCGCGTCGCCCACGATGATGAGCGCGGTCTTTCTGATGCCGTTCTGCTTTGCGCAGTCGGCAAGCGAGGAAACCGTGCAGAGCACCGTCTTTTCGTCCGGCCAGCTTGCCTTATAGACGATTGCCGCGGGCGTTTCGGGATCGTAGCCGCCCTCGATCAGCTCCTGCTGCGTCTTTTCCAGAAGTCCTGTGCTTAAGAACAGCACCATCGTCGCCTTATGCTTTGCAAACGCGCGGACGCTTTCGCGCTCCGGCACCGGCGTTCTGCCCGCCATCCGCGTGATGACGACGCTCTGCGAAACGCTCGGCAGCGTGTATTCCATGTTCAGCGCCGCCGCCGCGCCGCAGAACGAGCTGACGCCGGGCGTGTAATCGTAGGCGATCCCCTTTTTGTCGAGCGCGTCCATCTGCTCGCGGATCGCGCCGTACAGACACGGGTCGCCGGTGTGCAGACGCACGACGGAAAGCCCCCGCTCCTCCGCTTCGAACATGACGGAAAGCACCTCTTCAAGCGTCATTTCCGCGCTGTTATAGATCTTTGCGCCCGCCTTGGCATAGGTCAGAAGCGCCGGATTCACCAAAGAACCGGCATAGATGATGACGTCGGCTTCCTGTAAAAGCCGCTGCCCGCGCACGGTGATGAGATCGGCTGCGCCGCAGCCCGCGCCTACAAAACGGATCATACGTCCTCCTTTACGACCGTCACAAGATAGTATCCGGCGTCCGCCGGGATGTCCGAAAGCGATTCATACACGCGCTCGTGTTCCGTACCGCAGTTTTCGACCGCCTGCGCCTTCGCGCCGTGTTCGGCAAGCGCGGACAGAAGCGCGGGCAGTTCGCCCTTCATAAACACCTTTGTGCCCGGAAATGTAAGCGCATCCTTTGCGTTTGCGCTGCCCGGGAAGATGTGCAGCGGCTCGCGGTCGGTGCAAAGCGGTGTTTTTAGTGCCGCCGCTCCCGCGCAGAACGAGGTCACGCCGGGAACCCATTGCACCTCGAACCCCATTGCCGAGACCTTTTCGGCAAGGTACGCGAACGTCGAATAGACCGAGGGATCGCCGAGCGTGACGAACACGACGGTTTTGCCCGCCGAAAGCGCGCCCGCGATCCGTTCCGCGCCGGCTTCATACGCCGCTTCGCGGATGGTTTGATCGTGCGTCATCGGCATATCGACGCAAAGAAGCGGCTTGTCCTTTGCTTCCGGAACCGCGCCGCAGGCGATCCCGTACGCAAAGCATTTTTCGGGATCCCTGTGCGGAATCGCAAGCACGTCGCAGGAGCGGATCAGCCGCGCCGCCTTTAAGGTCAATAGCTCCGGATCGCCGGGTCCCGTGCCGACGCCGTAAAAGATTCCGTTCATATGCCCTCCTTTGTCCAGAGCGCCGCAAGGCGGTTTTGAAGCAGCTCGCGGTTCCCCGTCGTGAACACAATGACGCCGAGCGCGATCGCGCCCCTGAACCGTCCCTGCAGGGAAAAGTCGATGCGTTCCCGGAGCACGTCCGCCGCGTTGGACAGCAGTCCCCGTTCCTCCAGGATGCGCAGCATTTCGTCGGTCGTCACGCAGCCGAGCATCGACAGCGCCGTGTCCGCGTCCGCGCCGGCGCGCAGCGCCGCCGCCGCCATCAGCTCCGCGCGGCAGTCGCCCTCCCTGGAATGTGTGTTCATGATCCCGCCGGACAGCTTGACGAACTTGCCGACGTGTCCGCAGAGCAGCGCTTCGGAAAAGCCCGCGTTGATCGCGGCTTCGATCGCCTTGCCGACGTAGTTCGAGCACTTCACGATCCGCTCGTCCGGGATCCCGTACCGCGCGGCAAGGAAGTCCGCGCCGTAGTTGCCGGGCGTCAATATGAGCCGCGTGTCGCCGAGCGCTTTTCTTTGCCGGATCTCCAGCACGATGCTGTCGATCAGCGCGTCTTCGCTCATCGGTTCGACGATGCCGCTGGTGCCGAGGATCGAGATCCCGCCGACGATGCCGAGCCGCGGATTGAACGTTTTCTCCGCAAGCGCTTCGCCCTCCGGGATCGAGATCACGACCGAAAGCCCGCCGCGGTATTCCCATTCCTCCGCGACCGTTTCGACCGCAAGCCGGATCATCTCGCGCGGGACGGGATTGATCGCCGCCTCGCCGATGTTCTGCTTCAATCCGGGCTTCGTCACCCTGCCGACGCCGACGCCGCCGTCGATCGCGATCCCCGGTTCGTCCGAAAACGCGACCCGCGCAAAGACGAGCACGCCGTCGGTTACGTCCGGATCGTCGCCCGCATCCTTGCGCACCGCGCAGGAAGCGAAGTCCGCGCCGCGCACGGGTTCCTGCACCGGCAGCGAAAGGTCGATCCCCTTCGGCGTGCGCAGCGAAACGGTCTCCGATGCCGCGCCGGACAGCAGCAGAATCGCCGCCGCCTTTGCCGCCGCCGCGGCGCAGGTCCCGGTCGTGAAGCCGAAACGCAGTTTTTTGCCGTCCTTCTGAACGAACAGATCCTCAACGCCGGTCTTACCCATGCAGTGCCTCCGCAATCGCCGCGATCAATGCGGCGTTTTCTTCATGCGTGCGCACCGCAATGCGCACGTCGCCCTTCAAAAGTCCGCGATAATTGCTGCAGTCGCGCACCAGAATGCCGCGTTCCAGCAGCGTTTCGTACAGCGTCGGCACGCCGGACAGCAGCAGAAAGTTTGCGTCGCCGGGCAGCGCCGATACGCCGAGCGCGGACAGTTCCTCAGATAGATACGCCTTTTCCGCGTAAAACAGCGCCCGCGCTTTTTCCGCCCAATCCGGACAGTCCAGCGCCGCAAGCCCCGCCGCCTGCGCGACCGTCGACACGTTCCACGGCTGCACGGCTTCGGACATGCCGGAAAGCAGCCCGCGATCCCTCGAAATCGCATAGCCCAGCCGCACGCCCGCCATGCCGTAGGTCTTCGTAAACGCGTGCAGCGTCAGCACGCGGTCGTTTTTTGCAAGATGTCCGACAAGCGAAAACGCCTTATCCCCGTCGCAAAGATCCTGAAAGCATTCGTCTAAAAACAGCCGCGTTCCGGTCTCTCTGCAGCGGTCGAGGATCTTCAGAAGCAATTCTTTGCCGACGCTGCGTCCCGTCGGATTGTTCGGCGAACAGAGCAGCAGAACGTCCGTCTCCTCCGTGATCGC
>CADAPG010000052.1 GCA_902789675.1 uncultured Eubacteriales bacterium | reverse complement strand
GTTAGTCTTGACACTATAACGCATATTTTGATTATCATCGGAATCAATAGTATGATGATGAATCCAACCAAATAACCCAGTCCAAAGCATGTAGGCGGGTGCTTTATCCAAACATGTGCAAACCATTTATAAATGAAATAACTCATTAATACAAAATCTGTAAAAGTTAGTATGACGAGTGGATAAATTTCCCACTTTGGCATATTCTTCATGCTTAATATCAAAAACAGTGTAGCAAGACAAAACAGTATCGTTGCTGACAAAAATGCGCTCCCTTGGAGAAAGCTCTTGACCTCATCGAGTAAAAAAGACCTGCCAATCAACAATTCCCCCAAATTGTATATGATGCCGAGGAACATGATTTCGGTTATGACTGATATAATGAAAAAAACGATTTGTAAAACGTGTCTGGAATTCGATTTCTTTTGCATAATATCACCTCAAAAAATGTACATATGTATGTCAAGGGGACGGTTCTCCTGTCACCGTCCCCTTGATCTCGCAATCAGTAGATATATACGACCAGCAGCTTCCATTCGCCGTCGATCTCGGCGGCGGTCATGGAGATCGTTCCGACGGAATTGCCTTCGACGAACAGCGTGCCGCCGATCACGGCGTACTGCGGGGCGTCCACACCGAGCGCGCGGTTGGTTTCGTAGGTGTCCGCGCCGGTCAGCAGCGTCGTCTCCGCGGGCAGCTCCAGCCTGAAGCCCTTGCCGTACTGTTCGTCGAGCCGCGTCTTCAGCGATTTTGCCATCGTGCGGTAGTAGTTCTGCATCACGGCTTTCGGCGTTTTGCCTTCGCCGAATGCCTCGGGATGCTGTCCGAGGATCGGTTCGGACGTCTTTGCAAGCGCCTGCAGACGGTCGCCGTCGCCCTTTTCAAGCGCGGCGATCACGGCGTCTTTGAGTTCGTCCGGTGTTTGGAATCCGTCTTTCCCGCCGCAGGACACGGCGCAAACGATCACGGTCACCAGCACGGCAAGCAGCAGCACGGCGACGCCGATCGCCGCAAGAAGACGGCGGTTGAGCTTCGGCAGCCGGAACCGTTTCCGATGCGCGGCATGTTTTTTCGGCGCGTGTTCGGCGTGTTCCGGCACGAATTCGGCTGCGGGTTCGGGCACGGATTCTTCCGCGGGCTCCGGTTCCGGCGATGTCGTCGCGCCGCAGGTCCGGCAAAACAGCGCGCCTTCGTCCAATTCCGCACCGCAGACGCGGCATCTTCCTGCGCTTGCGGCGACCGGTTCGGACCGTTCCGGTTCGGGCTCCGGCTCAAACAGGATCGGTTCGGGTTCCGGTTCCGGCGATACCGCTGCGCCGCACGTCCGGCAAAACAGCGCGCCTTCGTCCAATTCCGCACCGCATTGACGACATTTCATGGCTGACCTCGATTCCGCGCCGCAGTTTGCGGCGGCAGATATTTTGATAATCGTATCGTATCACGTCGAAGAACGTCGGTCAACGGACGCGGCACGGTGTTTCCAATGATTTTACATCTCTGTGACATTCGGCGCGCGGATGCGTTTTTTCACTTGCGGTCTGCGTAAAATATGGTATACTATTGACAGAAAAATCCCGCCGCGGCATACCGCAGGCGCAGGACGGTCCGTGAACGTTCGGATCGTCTTCGGATTCGGAGGAACGATATGAAAAAGAAACTGTTTGCGGTTCTTGCTGCGGTATTGATGATCGCAGCGTTTGTGCTGACGCCGCGCATCGGCATCGCCGATCTCGGCGATTTTTCCGGCGGCGGCGATTACGGCGGAGGCGGTTCCGATTGGGGAGGCGGTTCCGATTGGGGCGGCAGCTACAGCGGCGGCGATTACGGCACGTCCTATTCGTCCCGCGGCGGAGATTCGGGCAGCGCGTTTCCGATCATTCTGATCTTCATCATAGCCTTTGTTGTCATTTCGGTCATTGCTTCCCGCAAGAAGCAGAACAGCGGCGCAAACCGTCCCGGCGCAACGCGCACTGCGGCTTCGCTGCTGAAGCCGATCTCCGACCTTATGGAGCGCGATCCGGACTTCTCGCCCGAGGATTTCAAGGAGCAGCTCAGCAATCTGTACTTCAAGATGCAGGACTGCTGCATGAAACGCGACGTCGAGCCGATCCGTCCGTACTTTGCGGACGCGCTGTGGCAGCAGTTTGATCGCCAGGTGAAGCAGCTGAAGGCGATGAACCGCACCAACTATGTGGAGCGGATCGCCGTGCTTTCCGTGGATCTGAAGGGCTGCTATCAGGATAAGGGCGAGGACGTGATCGTCGCCGAGATCTATGCGCGCATCGTGGACTACACCGTGGACGACAACACCGGCAAGGTGATCGCCGGCAGTAAGACGCAGGAGAAGTTCATGACCTACGAATACTCGCTGTCGCGTCCGATCGGCAGGAAGACCGCCCCGCGCGAGGAGGGCGTCAGCGAACGCCACTGCCCGAACTGCGGCGCGCCGCTGTCGGTCAACGAGAGCGTCAAGTGCCCGTTCTGCGGCTCGGTGATCAGCTTCTCGGATCACGACTGGACGGTCTACGCGATCAAGGGCATCTCGCAGAGAACGGTATAACAAACAGAAACGGATCCGCGAAAAGCGTTCCGCTTTTCCGCGTGTACTCCTCATCCGGCGGCGCCTGCGGCGCAGTGATATGTTCCGCAGGTGCGGAACGTGATATATCCCTTCGGGATGTGATATACGCCTGCGGCGTGCGATATGTTCCCTGCGGGAACGTTCAGGAGGATTCTCCTGCCGGAGAATCTCGGATTTGAACCCCTCATCCGGCTCGCTTCGCGATCCACCTTCCCCACATCAGGGGGAAGGCTTTTGGGCACGCGACATTCTTGCCAACGGACCGTAGAGGCGGATATCATCCGCCCGCCGCAACAGCGGAACGGGAAGATACGATCTTCCCCTGCGGGTTGTACGGAGCCCCGGCACACGTGAAGCGCAAAAAAAAGGATGTTCGGAAACGAAACACACGTTCCGAACATCCCTTTTTTGTGATCCTTACAGTTCTTCGAGCAGGGCTTTGAGCTCGCGGACGGAATCGCCGAAGACCTTCAGCGCGTCCTTGACCGGCTGCGGGCTCGTGAGGTCGACGCCTGCAAGCTTCAGCTCATTCAGCGGGTAGTCGCTGCCGCCGGTGGTCAGGAACTTCAGGTACCCTTCCGCATCGCCGGTCTCGAAGATGTGCGACGCGATCGCGACGGCGGAGGAGAAGCCCGTTGCGTACTGGAAGACGTAGAACGCGGTGTAGAAGTGCGGGATGTACGCCCACTCGTAGGCGATATTCTCCGGCACTTCGGCGCCCTCATAGTAGAGCTCGACGAGCGAACGGTAGATCGACGTCAGCTTCTCGGCGGTCAGCGGCTCGCCGTTCTGGTACGCCTCGTGCGCCTTGCGCTCGAACTCGGCGAACAGCGTCTGACGGAACAGCGTCGTGCGGAAGCCCTCCAGGAAGTGGTTCAGCACGTACGCGCGGCGCGCCTTGTCGGTCTCGGTCGCAAGCAGGTACTTCGTCAGCAGCACTTCGTTGACGGTCGAGGCGACCTCCGCGACGAAGATGCAGTAGTCGTGGTTCATATAGTCCTGCGTGTTGTCGGACTTATAGGAGTGCATCGCGTGACCGAGCTCGTGCGCGGTGGTATACGCGTCGTCGAGCGCGTCGGTGTAGTTTAAGAGCACGTAGGGATGCACGCCGAACACGCCGCAGGAGAACGCGCCGCTGCGCTTGCCCTTGTTCTCGTAAACGTCCATCCAGTTCTCGCTGTACGCCTTGTCCAGAAGCTTCTGGTATTCTTCGCCGAGCGGCTTCGTCGCCGCCTTGACGAGCTTCTTCGCTTCCTCGAACGGCACCTTGAATTCGACGTCCTTCACCATCGGGCAGTAGAGATCGTACATGTCGATCTTCTCGAGCCCGAGCGCTTCCTTGCGCAGCTCCAGGTATTCGCGCATCGTCGGCAGGCTTTCGTGGACCGCTTCGATCAGGCTGTCATAGACGGAGACCGGGATGTTGTTGCGGAACAGCGCCGCTTCACACGCGCTCGGATAACTGCGCACGTTCGCGTTGTACTGATCCAGCTTGACGTTGCCGCCGTACAGCGCGGCGAACGTGTTGATGTACTTCTTATAGGTGCCGAACATGGCGTTGAACGCTTCCTCGCGGACGGCTCTCACGGGGCTTTCGCGGAACACGCCGAAGTTGCCGGCGGTCAGCTGCACTTCGTTGCCCTCGGCGTCGTGGATCTTCGGCAGCTCCATGTCGACGTTCGTCAGCATCTCGTACGCGTCCTGCGGCGTCTGCGCGGCGTCGCCCATCATGGCGAGCATGCGCTCGCGCTGCGCGTCGAGACAGTGCGCGCGGGTGCGGGTGATGTTTTCGATCGTGAAGCGGTAGGGCTTCATCTCGTCCGGCGCAAGGAATTCGCTGAGCTTCTCCTCGGGGATCGCAAGGATCTCCGGCTCGAAGAACGCCAGCATCGTCGAAAACTGCACGTATACGTTCGTCGCCTTGCCGTCCATCTCCTGATGCTTCGTCTCGGAACCGTCGGCGCAGCGGTGCAGATTCGCGTAGATATACGCCTTTTCCAGCCGCTGTGCGATCCCGTTGACCGTGTCGATGCCCGCCTTGAAGCTTTCGCGGGAATTGCCGAGGGTGCCCTCGATCGCCGCGATCTTCGGAAGGTCCTGTTCGATCGCATTGAGTTCCGCTTCCCAAGCCTCGTCGCTTGCGTACATGTGCGTAAAGTCCCACTGGAATTTCGGGTCCATGTCTTTTCTTGCCTGCATGTTCGTTTCTCCTTTGTTTGATCTGCCGACAGTATACCGCATTTTATGTCCGTTGTCCACGGGTCACGGCGTTTTTTTCAGCGAATACACGGTCGATCTGCCGCGGCGGATGCACACGACGGGCAGCCCGTACTGCCGGAGAAGCCGCATGTCGTCCGACACGCTCTTGCGCTCGGCAGGGATGCCGTGCGCCGAAAGGTGCGCAATGATCTCGCGCATCGTGACCGTGCGTCCGTTTTCCCGCGCCTGTTCCAGAATGTCCTTCACATACAGGATCTTCAGTTTTCCGTCCGTTCTCTTTGCCATGTCGGGTTCCTCCTTTCCGGCTTTGCAGGCTCAGTATCGCACACGATCTGTCCCATAAAACGGAAAGAAGAGGGTGTTAAGAAACGCAAAAAGGTTTCTTAACATCCTCTCCGTGAATTCTCATATCATGCAGCGGTGCCGCAATTTACAGGGACTGTTCAGAAAAGAAAAGCGCTTTCTGAACAATAGCATTTGCAGTTATTCGTGCCGCAGGGCTTCGATCGGGTCAAGCCGCGCCGCGCGGTAGGCGGGGATCGCGCCGAACGCCATGCCGATGATGAACGAGAACACGACGGTCGCGGCGACGATGTACCAGCTGATGAAGATCGGCACGCCCGACATCTTCGAGATGCCGTACGCAAGCCCGATGCCCACGAGCACGCCCAGGATGCCGCCGAGGCAGGTCAGTACGCCCGCTTCGATCAGAAACTGCGCCGAAATGCGCCGTCTGCGCGCGCCGAGCGCCTTTTTGAGACCGATCTCCGGCGTGCGCTCGGTGACCGACACCAGCATGATGTTCATAACGCCGATGCCGCCGACGATGAGCGAAATGCCCGCAACAAGGATCAGCTGGCGGTTTGTGGCGCTCGAAAGCTCCTGCAGGTTCTTCGCCTGTTCCAAAAGGTCTTCGCTCTTGTAGCGCACCTCGGGGTTATCCTTCCGGATCGTGCCGTTCAGGATCTCTTCCGCTCTGCGCCCCGCCGCCGTCATCGAATCGGTGTTCACGGCGCGCAGCACGAGCGAGCGCGGCTCGTCGTAGCGGAACAGCACCGGCCACGTCGAAAACGGGATCAGCACCTTGCCGCCGGTCGACGTGTTGTAGGTAAAGTATTCTTCGAGCGTGCTCACCGTGGGACGGAAATCCGACGCCTGCGCAAACTCGCCGATCACGACGTACGGTTCGCCGCAGATGTCGATCGTTTCGCCGACCGGATTCGCGCCGGAGAACAGCGCGGCGGAGACCGATTCGTCGATCAGGGCGACCTTCCGGAACTTCGCGTTGTCGCTGTCCGTGAATCCGCGTCCTGCGCGGATCGTGTACCCGTGCACCGAAAGGAACGTGTCGTCCACGCCGTAGATCGTGCCGGCGGACAGCGCCTTGCCGCCGCTTCGGATCTGTCCGTAGGCGTCGCGCTGCGCGTAGTACGCCGCGGACGCGACCTCCTTGACGCTGCGGATCTCGTTCAGCGTGTCCCCGTCAAGCGGCGGAATGTACTCCGGCGCGGTTTGCTGGCTGTCAAACGGGTAATCGCCCTGGTACAGGCGCACCGTCACCACGTTGGAACCGGCGCCGACCAGGTTCTGCTTGATCTGCTCGTTCGTGCCCATGATCGTGGAGGAGATCGCGATGATGCTCGCAATGCCGATGATGATGCCGAGCATCGTCAAGGCGCTTCGAAGCTTGTGCGACCGGATGCCGTCAAACGCTTCGCGGAAGTTTTCCAACATGCCGACCCCTCCTTACCATCCGTAATAGCCGCCCTTGGCGTCCTCGACCGGACTGCCTTCCCTGCAGTTCTTGTCGTACGGGAACGCGATGCGGTCCTCGGGCAGGACGGGGCTTCCGATCAGCTCCACATATTCGTTCATGCGGCTTCCGGTCTGCACGACGCGCTTTTCGAGCACGCCGTCCTTTGCGACAAACACGCAGGTCTCGCCGTCGATCTCTCTGAGGAATGCCTCGTGCAGATAGATCGTGCCCTGTTCATAGAGCGAGGAAAAATCGGAAAACTCAATGTATTCGCCGATGCCGGGAACCGTGCTGCCGACGATGTCCAGCACCATCAGGTAGCCGGACGAGTTCGGATTGCCGCCGGTCGAATAGCTTGTGGAGATCGGCATCGTGCCGATCTTCGTCACGCGCGCCTTCACGGTCTGTCCCATCTGATAGGAGAAGCCGGACAGTTCGGTGCCGACCGGATATTTCGAGAGCTCGTCTTCGCCGACGATCACGCTGATGTGCAGACCGCTGCCGCCGCGGATCTCCACGATCGTTTCGCCGATGCCTGCCGCGTCCGGCTGCACGACGTTCATCACCGTGCCGTTGACCTCGGAGAACTGAATCCCGTCCAGCCCGCTGCGCTGCGCCTTTTCAAGGTCCAGCACCAGCTGCCGGTATTGAAGCTCGTCTTCGCGGATGCTCTTCGCGATCTCGCGGGCGTACGCTTCGCGCTCCGCCTTCGACATGCCGCCGTGATACGGCGGAAAGGTCGGTTCTTCGGACGGATCCAACGTGGGTTCCGCGCTCGGATCCAATGTCGGCTCCGCGGAGAGATCCGGCGTCGGCGTGGGCGTCGGCGTGGGCGTGGGCGTGGGCGTCGGGGTCGGCGTAGGCGTGGGCGTGGGCGTCGGGGTCGGCGTCGGTGTCGGGGTAGGCGTGGGTGTGGGCGTCGGGGTCGGCGTAGGTGTAGGCGTGGGCGTGGGAACCGGCCAGACCGCGGTGGTCAGGATAAAGCTGCCGTCCGGCGCAAAACGGAACGCCGTCGCAAAGCGTTCTGCCTTGAGAAGTACGTACCAATCGCGTGAGAGCTCCGCTGCCTTCTCGCTCTGCGCCTGCAGGAATTCCTGCGGAATCACCGTGTCGGACGCAAAGGAATAGGTCAGCGGATCGATCATGGTGCCGTTTCCGCGCTCGGGGATCTCAAAATCCGCGCTTGCCGTGTCGTCCTCCACGTGCACGGAAAGCTCAAACGTCGCATCGGGCAGAACGGTGAGCAGGATCTCCGCCTCCGGCTGCGCGATCCGCACGTAAACGGCTTCCTCGCGCTCCGCGGCGAGATCGAAAAACGGCTGCAGGAACGAGGAGGGGACGGGGTCTTCCGCGCCGATCTCGTACAGGAACGGGTTAAGCGCCGAACCGTCGCCGTCGATCGGCGTAATGAGATCGGGCGCATACCGCATCGAAAGCCGCGAAATGCCCGCGGCGCGGCTCCCTGCGCTGCTGTGCCGCGCACGCGCCGTCGGACGCGGGGTGGGGGTCAGAAGCGGATGCTCGTAGTCCTCGCGCGCGTACTTGCGGTACTCCGCGTAGGAAGCACGCAGTTTGTTTTCGAGCTTCACAAGGTCCAGCTTGTTCTGTTCATAGGACAGCTGCGCGCGCGTCGCGTCATATCGGAGCAGCGGATCGCCGACGGATACGACGTCGCCGGGGTTCACCAGAATCTCCAGCACCGTGCGGTCCATGCTCTTCGTAATGATCTGCGATGCGTCCGAGGTCACGATGCCGTACAGATACGACTGGTTCGGAAGATAGGACATCATCCACTGCATGGCGGGGTACACCTCGCAGGGCGGAACCTTGCGGAATTTGAAATACGCAAACACGCCGCCGCCCAAAAGACCGAGGCAAAGCACGATGATGAGAAGGATTTTCAGCGCTTTTTTCATCGGACGCCCTCCTTGCTGAGCACGCCGTCATAGATGTGCATCATCTCGGACGCGCGCTTTGCCACCGCAAGCTCGTGCGTGATCATAATGATCGACATGCCGCGTTCATGCAGGGAATCGAAGATGTCCATGATCTGCTGACCGGACTTGGAATCCAGCGCGCCGGTGGGCTCGTCGGCAAGCAGCAGCTTCGGCTGTGTGCAGATCGCCCGCGCGATCGCCACGCGCTGACATTGTCCGCCACTTAGCTGCGTGGGGTAAAAGTCCATGCGGTCCTTCAATCCGACCTCCGTCAGCGCCTGTTCCGCGCGTTCTCTGCGTTCGCGCTTCGGCACGTTTCCGTACATCAGCGGCAGCGCGACGTTCTCCCAGGCCTTGCGGCGCTGCAGAAGATGGAACGACTGGAACACGAATCCGATCTTTTCGTTGCGGATCTTCGCCATCTGCGTGTCGGACGCGCGGGAATTGTCGACGTCCTCAAAGAAATACCTGCCCTTCGTGGGCGTGTCGAGATAGCCGAGGATGTTCATCAGCGTCGACTTGCCCGAACCGGAGGGACCCATGATCGCGTAATACGCGCCGTCCTGCATTTCAAAGTTGACGTCGTGCAGCACGGGAACGGGATGATCGGGGGTGCCGTATGTTTTTTCGATGTGTTCGAGACGGATCAGCATATCAGCCTCCGAAATCGACAATGTCGACGCCGTCCTCCCCGGGCAGCAGTCCGGGATCGAAGATCGGCTCCTCATAGGCGCCCGGCATGCCGTTTTCGGGAAGCATCGTGCCGTTGTCCGGTCCCGGCTCGGCGTTCGGGTCGACGAATGCCGTTTCCGTTGCGAGCATGCCCGCGTGCACCGTTTCGTCCGGGAATGCAATGCGGTCCTTCGGCGAAAGCCCCGTTAAGATCTCATAGCATTCGGTCGCTTCGTCGTACGCGCCGACCTCGACGCGGCGCTTTTCGATACGGTTGTCTGCACCCTTCGCCCACACCCAGAAGCCGCCGTCTTCCTCAAAAAGGAACGCCCCGGGCAGCATCAGCGCGCCGCCCGGCGATTCGTCGGCGTTCAGGTCGATCAGCACGTGCTGACCGATCATCAGCCCCTCGATGCTTTCCGGCTCCACATAGAACGCGTACTTGCTCGCGCGTTCGCCGCCTTCATAGTAATACATCTGCTGATCGCTGACCGTTTTATCGGTGTCGATGCGATAGATCGTTCCGCGGTAGACCGTGTCGTCCACGCGCGAGCGGATCAGCACCGGCATGCCGACAAAGAGCGTATAGACAGTCTGCTCGTTCACGGTGCCCTTGACGCAGTAATCCGTTCCCGCGATGATCGTGATATAGGCGTTGCTGCCGCCGCCGGAATAGCCGAACGGATCGCTGTTCGTATCGTCGCGCACGGAGCGCACGGTGCCGGACACGGGGGAGGTCACCTCGCTCGCGTCGATCAGCTTCTGCATCTCCTCGGCCTTCTGCCGCTTATCCTTGAGATCGAATTCCGCTTTCTTGATATCCAGCTCCACCGTCTGAATGCTGAGCTCGATCTCATAGCGGTCCTTTTCCTTTGCCTTCTCCAGCCGCTTTTCCAGCGATTCGAGCTGCTCGCGGTTCGTCCGGAGCCCATTTTCAATGCCGGTGATGTCGATCAGAAGCTGCGCGTGCGAGATCGTCAGATCGTCCACGTCGTAGCGGAACAGCGGATCGCCCGCGTTGACCTTGCTGCCGGCGGACACATAGCATTCCTTTACGGTCAGATCGCCGGAGGGGTTGACCTCGATGACGTCCTTCGCCTCGACGATGCCGTTGTACTGCGCAAACAGCCCGACGTTGCCCATGCCGGCAATCTCCGCAACGGACTGCACGTACGCCGCGCTTTCATCTCCGCCGCCGCGCTGCGTATAGAACCAGTACGCGCCGCCGCCGATCGCCGCCAGGACGATCAGAATGATCAGGATGCGGATCCAACCTCTGCGTTTCTTTTTCATAGACTTCATAGACACCTCTGAACAAAACTCTCCGTATAGAATACTGCGCTGCGAACGATTTCGTTGCGCGTCGTTTGTCGAATGAAAAAGTCCCGATCGCACGGATCGGGACGGAGCTTTTTGACACGCCATCATGCAAGCTTTAGCACCTTACTGAGGCAGGTTGCTGTGCGGTCAAAGAGCTTGTCTCTCGCGCACTCTCGATGGCAATGCGAGTATAGCACCGCGTTCCGAAAAATGCAAACATTATATGAATTTTTTTCGCGGATTTTACAAACAAAACAGCGAAAAATCATGCAATTTTGTCGCATACAGGAGTATACGGCGCTTGCTTAAATATACGAAAGCAGACCGATTATACAGCTCCGTCGGGGACTTCCTCCGAAACCTCCTCAAAGCGGTATTCCTGCATAGCGTCGGGATACTTCTCTTTGTCGACCGGCGACAAAAACATCTCCTTCGGACGGATCCAGAGCGAATGATCGTCATACAGCTTGCGGTAGACGACGTATTCCTCCAGTGTTTCGGAATGCTTTGCAACGCCCTCGACACGGTACAGCCCGCCCTTGAAGTGGCGGTAAACGTGCCCGATCGAAAGCTCGCGCTTTTCGGGCTCCTCAAAGACCGCTTCGCTGTTGAAGTACGCGTCGTACAGCGCTTTCGCCTCGTCCAGCCGGTCGTACGGCACGTATACCCGCACGAATCCGACGTTCACGCCGAGCTTCACGGTGATGCCCGCGCCGAGCACGGAACGGTCGGTGCAGGGGATGCCGTTGTCCGCAAACAGCTCCTTCAGCATCTCCGCCTGCATGTAGTGCACCTCCGCGACCATGCAGAAATCACCGGGCTCGACCTCTCTGAGCTTCCGGTTTCTGCAGGCGCGGCAGGTCGGTCCCTCGACGAGCTTCATACAGTTTTCACAATACAGCGGCATGACGTGCTCCTTTCGTCAGAAGATCTTTTTCAGCGTTCCCAGAAGTCCGCGGAACAGCGACTTGCCGACCTCGCGTCCGATCGAATTCATCGTGGAGTTTGCAACCTTGCCGAGGGCGGAGGAGGTCTTCTTTTTCCGATTCGCCTTCTTCTTCGCGGCTTCCTTTTCCGCCTTTTCCTTTGCCTTCGCTTCCTCTTTTTCGGCTTTTTCCTTCGCCTTGGCTTCTTCCTTCTCCTGCCGCTCGCGCTCCTTCTGCTCGGCTTCCTCGCGTTCCGCTTCCGCCTTTTGCTCGGCTTCCTCCTGCGCCTTGCCGGTCAGGATCTCATACGCGGATTCGTTGTCGACCGCATCGTCGTACTTGCCGTAAAGCGTGTCCGCCATGATCTCGCTCTTGCGGCGCTCGTCGTCGATCATGCCCATCATCGACTGCGGCGGCAGGATCGTGCAGCGCTCGACGATCGACGGACGCCCCTTCGCGTCCAGAAAGCTCACCAGCGCTTCGCCGGTACCGAGCTCGGAAAGAACCTCTTCGGTGTTGAAGTTCGGGTTCACGCGGAACGTCGCCGCGGCGGTCTTGATCGCCTTCTGCTCGGCGGGCGTGTAGGCGCGGAGCGCGTGCTGCACGCGGTTAGATAGCTGCGCAAGCACCGGATCCGGCAGATCGCTCGGCTGCTGCGAGATGAAATAGACGCCGACGCCCTTTGAGCGGATCAGCTTCACGACCTGCTCGACCTTGCTCTTGAGCGCGCGCTTCGCGTCGGAGAACAAGAGATGCGCCTCGTCGAAGAAGAACACGAGCTTCGGCTTTTCAAGATCGCCGACCTCGGGAAGCTGTTCAAAAAGCTCGGCAAGAAGCCACAGCATAAAGGTCGAATACAAAAGCGGGCTTTGATAGAGCTTCGCGCAGTGGAACACGTTGATGTAGCCTCTGCCGTCCTCGTCGACCTGCATCCAGTCAGAAAGGTCGATCGCGGGTTCGCCGAAGAACAGGTTGCCGCCCGCGTCCTCGAGCTGCAGGAGCGCGCGCTGGATCGCGCCTGCGGATTGCTTACTGATATTGCCGTACTGATGCAACAGCTCCGCCGCGTGCTCGGTGATGTAAGCGATCATCGCGCGAAGGTCCTTGAGATCGATGAGCAGCCATCCGTTGTCGTCCGCCACGCGGAACGCGATCGACAGCACGCCGGTCTGCACGTCGGAAAGGTTCAGAAGCCGGGCAAGGAGCTCCGCGCCCATCTCGGAAACGGTCGTGCGCACGGGATGTCCGCCCTCGCCGTACACGTCCCAGAAGCGCACGGGATACCGCCGCATTTCAAACCCTTCGGGGTCGATGCCGATGCC
>CADAPG010000051.1 GCA_902789675.1 uncultured Eubacteriales bacterium | reverse complement strand
TCGAGGCATATATGCTTTTGGCAGAGCTCGGAATGGGCGATTATGATTATGAGTCCGGCGAGTGGACGCCGACCTCGGATCAGGTATACGCTTTTGACGCCGAAGTTTTTGACATTGAGCATATGTATGCGCTCTTTCTGAAAGGGATACAATCCATTGTCCCCGATATCGAAATCACAAATGTGAAGGAAGATTTATCCGGGATGACGGAGGAAATGTCGACCTCGGAAGAATCGGGAGAGATGACCGACGGCACACGCGGCATATCCTTCCTTTGCAACGGTCATCCTTATGCAATCGAACTGACCAGCTACGGTGATTGGATGAACCCTGAGATCATTGATTTCATGAATGATGTGCTGGAAAAGGAAAACTGCCCCAAACGGCTGCATCTGCTTCCCGCCATGGATCAAATCGCAGTTTTGGTTTATTGTACGGAAGAGCAATCGGCTGCGCTTGACGCGTTGATCTTCGGATAATCGGCAAGGCGCTGAAAGGCCTCCCGGAGAGGTATTATAAATAAGATCTGTTCGGATCAGAGGGAAAGGGAAACTTTTCCCTCTTTTTTGATGAAATAGAACGGTGTAAAGGCGCAATGATCCTGTTTTATCGCTTGTTTTTTCCGACTATAAACAATGGAAATCTCCGCATATTTGCGCTAAACTGCAGACAGAGGGTGAGGAAAGCATCCGCATGGAAGGAGCGTCTGATAATGAGTCTGTTCAGCAAGAAGATCCCCACAGCGTGCCCCAAGTGCAGGAAGGCGGACGGATGGCATATGGTGTCCGCAGAAATTCCGCAGAGCGGAGAAGCGCAAACACCGGCACAATTCATAATGTTTGCGCCGATGCGCGGCACTTACGCGCAGGATTTGCCGGAATCGGGTCATAAAAAGCTGCATTACCGCTGCGACAATTGCGGATGCGAAAAAGCATATTGACCAAACCGGCGCAAACCGATCAAAAGGAGTGTCAAAAATGCGTTTGTTTCAGAAGAAGATCCCCGCGGCCTGCCCGAAGTGCGGCAAGGCGGACGGGTGGTGCGCACTGCCGGAACCGGTGCAGCAGGATTATGTCAATCAGGCCGGGGCGGTAAACCCCTTTTCGCCTGCGCCGATTCGCGGTACATTCGGGCAGAACCTGACGGGCACCATGGGCAGGAAGAGCAAGAAGGCCCGCTTCCGCTGTGATCACTGCGGATTTGAAAAGACCTATTGACCCTATAGAATCCAACGAAACGGAGTGTGTGAAAATGCGTCTGTTCAGCAAAAATGCTCCCACGAAATGCCCGAAATGCGGCAAGAGCGACGGCTGGCGCTGTGTGATGGACGACACGGTGCAGAGCAATGCGGCGAACGCCGGTTTGGGGAATCCCTTTTATCTGGACTCCCAGCGCGATCCCTTCTATGAAGCCACGGGGAACCGGCAAGGCCCGAACAAGGTCAAGTACCGTTACCTGTGTGATAACTGCGGATACGAAAGAACGTATTGAGGCGGCGAGGCAAAGCGCCGAAGGGCCTCCCGGAGAGATATTTCAGATCAGATCCATTCGGAGAAGAGGGAAAAGGAAACGCTTTTCCCTCTTTCTGACGGAATAAACGGCATAAAGGCGTAAAAACAACGCCGTATTTCCTCTTTTTACGAAGAAATTGTATGGAAATCTCCGGATATCTGTGCTAAAATGAAAGCAGAAAAAGAGATCATGTCCGGTGAAAGGAGCGTTTATCAATGAGTCTGTTCAGCAAGAAGATCCCCACGGCATGCCCGAAGTGCGGCAAGGCGGACGGTTGGCGTGCGTTGCCGGAAACGGTGCAGCAGGATTACGTCAATCAGGCAGAGGCGGTCAATCCATTTTCGTCTGCGCCGATCCGTTCCGCTTTCGGTCAAAGCATGACGGGTACGGTGGGCAGAAAGGGTCGGAAACTCCGCTATCACTGCGATCACTGCGGATTCGAAAAGGCGTATTGAAGCGGCAGGTCAACGGCACGGCAAGGCGCTGAAGCGCCTTCCGGAGAGAGGACGACCGGGACGCGGCGCCGACGTACGCCGCAGGAAGAGAAAAGAGCTGTTTGTTCTCTGAACCAAAGCAAAAAACATGAAAAGGAGATACCATCATGGAAAGGCAAAAGAACAGACCGATTTGGGCGCTGCTGATCATTCTGCTGATCGTTTTTCTGATCGGAATGGCATGCGAGATCCTTTTGAAACTGTTTAACGTGATGATGAACACGCGCATGGCGGAACGACCTGAGATCATCGCGAATCTGATCCTTCGCGGCTTCGGCGACGAGGCGATTCCGCTGTGGGCGATCCCCGCGCTGGTGCTGAACTGGATGTCGATCATGCCGCGGGCGATCCTGCCGTATGCTTTGCGCTGGCTGCCGTATCTGATCCTGTTCCTGCTGCCGGTGCTGTGCGCGGTGCTTCGTCACAGAGCGATCCCGCTGATCGTCTGCGCGGTCGTTTCCGGAATCACCGCCGTCGGGATCGTGCTGGTGCGGTTCGTATCGCGTATGCCGCTGATCAACGTATATGCCGCGATCCCATTCGCGGTGGAGACGCTCATGCTGGTGCTTGCCTGCATCGCGCTCGGTGTGAAAAAGAAGGGCTTTGCGATCGTGCTCGGCGTGTTTTTCGTGCTGCTTGCACTGGCGTCGCCCGCAGTGAGCGCCGTCATGGCGGGAATGCGCGCAGGCGCGCTTCCGGCAGGGGCCCCGATCGGGCAATTCCTGAAGGTTCAGCTGAAACGGCTCCCGCTTTCCGCCGCCGTTTCGTACTGGCCGATCTTCAAGACGTTTGCGTTCCTGATGTACGCGCTGATTCTGTTTGTCGCGCCGTCGAGATTCCCGAGGCGCGCAAAGGCGTAAACGAGCGATCGGGCAGTTTTAATCCAAGGTCATACAAGCCTCCCCCGCCCCTTTGCCGTGTGCGGATGGGAGGCGGTCGGTGCGCGCTGCACTGCGGCTGCATCGGAAGGAAGCCAAGCTGCGGTACGACGGACGGCATCTGATCCGCCGTGACAACTGCAGCTGCGGAAAAGCGTATCGAACCGACAAGGCAAGATGCGGCAAAATGCCATTGAACCGTCTATCACCTGCCGGTATCGTCCGGCAATCGAATCGGTCAATCAAAGAAAGCAGGCACTTTTCGGTGCCTGCTTTTGATCTGTTCCTGTACAAACTGCGCCGGGTTAACGCTCCTGTTCCGCCTGTTCGTCGGCTTTGATCTTTGCGAGCTCTTCCTCCTCCAGCGCGCGATAAGCGACCTTTCCGACAAGCGTCTTCGGCATATCGTCCTTGAACTCGATGTCGTAGGGCATCGCGTACTTTGCGATGTTCTTGCGGCAGTATGCCAAAAGCTCCCGTTTTGTTTCCTCGGTCGCCGGAACGCCGGCAGCGAGCTTCACGAACGCCTTGACCTTCTGCATCTTATACGGGTCCGGAACGCCGATGACGCAGCTCATCTGCACCTTTTCGTTCGCGTCGAGGATGTTCTCGATCTGTCCCGGATAGACGTTGTAGCCGGACGAGATGATCATGCGCTTGGCGCGTCCCTTAAAGTATACAAACCCCTCGTCGTCCATCGTGCCGAGATCGCCGGTATAGACCCACGTGAGACCGTCTGCATGCGTGCGCAGCGTCTTTGCGGTCTCGTCCGGATGCTTCATATACTCCTTCATCACGGTCGGTCCGGCAAGCAGGATCTCCCCCTCCTCGCCGTACGGCAGCTCGCGGTCCGTGTCCGGCTCGACGATCTTGATATACGTGTCCGGGAACGGCAAGCCGATGGAGCCTTCCTTGAACATGTGCGGCGGCGTCAGGCAGCAGGCGGTGACGGTCTCGGTCGTGCCGTAGCCCTCGCGCACCTGAATGGACGCCTTATGATCGTAAAGGAATGTATCGAACTTCTTTTTGAGCTCGATCGAGAGGCTGTCTCCGCCGGAGAACACACCCTTCAGACAGCTCAGATCGGCGCCGTCCATGCTCGGAAGCCGCAGCAGCGCTTCGTACAGCGTCGGCACGCCCGCGATAAAGTTGCAGCGATACTTCACGATGTCCTTTGCATAGGACTTTGCCGTGAACCGCGGAACGAGGATGCAGCGTCCGCCCTGCGAAAGCATCGTATGGATGCACACGCCGAGCCCGAAGCCGTGGAACAGCGGCATCGCCGCAAGCATCTTGTCGCCGATACGGAACATCGGGTTCGCCGCGACGACCTGCTGACCGAGCGCGTTGAAATTTTTGTTGGTCAGCACGATGCCCTTGGTCGTGCCCGTCGTGCCGCCCGAATACAGGATGACGGCGGGATCGTCCGACTTGCGCTCGACCTTATACCGATAGAAACAGTGCTCCGACAGCCGCATGAACTCGCGCCAGCGAATGACCGGCGCGTCCTTCGGAATGCGCTTGATCTTGCGTCCCTCGGTGAGCATATAGCCCGCGCGAAGCGGCTGGGACAGCGCGTCCTTGACCGACGCGATGATGATGTTGACGACCTTGGTGTTTCCGCGGATCGCCTCGAATTTGCCATAGAACTGGTCCAGGGTGATCGCCGTCACGCTCTCGGACTCGTTCAGGTAGAATTCGATCTCTTTTTCGGCGGAAAGCGGATGGATCATATTCGCGACCGCGCCGATGAGATTGACCGCATAGAACATGTAGATCGCCTGCGGGCAGTTCGGCATGGCGATCGTGACCCTGTCGTTTTCCCGCACGCCGATCGTTTTCAGCGCTTTCGCGCAGCGCTCGATCTCTCGGATCATCTGCCGGTAGGTCGTCGAGCGGCCCATGAAATCGAAGGCGACGTTGTCGGGATACCGTTCCGCGATCTCCGCGACCTTGTCGAACATCGAGCCTTCAAAATAGTCCAGATGGAGCGGTACCGTTCCGAGGTGGTCCGCCCACGGTGTTTTTGCTGTGATCATTTGTTCCCCTCTGCTCAATACTCAAATCCGCTGGGCTCGCCCAGAGGCTTATCCAGAAGCTCCGGATGCGCAAAGATGTGCTTCACCAGGTTCAGGCTGCGCACAAAGTAGAACCCGTCGCCGATGCGCTCGTCGATCGTCGCTCCGAAATCCACGACGTCGCGGATCTGCTTCGTGCCGTCCGGCATGACCATCTCCTCCTTGTGCAGCGTGCCGACCGTGATCATGATGCTGTTGGTGCCGTAGTTGTTGAGATGGTGATAGACCGCCGGTCCCTTGATGCTGCCGAGATTGGACAGCAGCACGGTGCTGTAATTGGAGTCGCCCTCCTTCAGCGACTTCGGCACTCTGCCGAAGAAATCGAGGAGCCGCACGAACCGGAAGACCAGCATCAGCAGAAAGCGCGGGATCTTTGCGAACGAATCGACCGTGGCGTCCATGCCGCCCGTCGCATGCTCCGATTTGCGCACCTCGCGCACGTCGCCGTAGATCTGATGGCTGATCTCGTCGATCGTATCGGCGTCCTTCGGGACGACCTGCATAAACGCCTCCTCGGCGTCGTCGGCAAAGCGGCGCTTCGCCATGAACGAAAGACTGATCGAATCCCGCTCGTACATGCGTCTGCCCTGCACGTAGCGGTTCATCTTCGGACGCTCCCGGATCATCCGTGCGATCGCAAGGACGAAGCAATGGAAGATCGTCGTCCTGTAGTTGTCGTGCTGCTTGTTTTTTTGTTCGATGAATTTCACAAGCTCCGTCGCGTCGATCTTGTCGGCAAGGTAAACCTCGCTTTCCGTCCGCTTCGGCATCAGATGAAAGATGATGGTCGTTAAGCCGGATACATCCTTGATATACCGCGCGCCCGGTCGGTCGCCCCATTTCCGTTTCACAGATTGTTTCCCCCTTTTGATGCAGGTAACCCCATCCCCGTTCCGGGAATGTGTTTCTCGGCCTCAGCCGTTCGTTATCATACCATAATATACAAAAAACGACAAGCCCCGAATTCCTGTGAACCGTCACAAAGATTCGGGGCTGAGGATCATACCGTATGCGGACCGGCGCAGCCGGGACAGATTGTTGTCCGCATGCCGTGCGCTCCGCATCCCGTGTTTTCGAAAATACCGTTTATCAGATATCGTCTCGGAATGCAACGACCTTTTGCCGAGACCGAGAAATAGTCGGTGACATGTGCGGGATCCTGTGCTATAATAAATGAAAACCCCGGCGCGATCCGGGAACACCGAACGGGAGGACAGTATGAAACTGGCAGAAGCATTGCAGGAGCGGGCGGATCTGAACCGAAAGATCGACGAGATCCGCAGACGGCTCGGAAAGAACATTCTGGTGCAGGAGGGCGAAGCACCCGCCGAGGACCCGAACGCGCTCCTCGTGGAGCTGAACGCGTGCATCGACCGGCTCGAAACGCTGATGGCGGCGATCAACCGCACCAACGGCAGAACGCGCGTCAACGGCATGACACTGACCGAGCTGATCGCAAAGAAGGACGCGCTGAACATCCGCATCGCCGCATACCGCGACGCCGTCTATACGGCGAGCGAAAGCACGAACCGCGCGCGCGGCACGGAGATCCGCGTCAAAGCGCTGCTGTCCGCGTCGGAGCTGATGAAGGAAGCGGACGCGCTGTCCGCAGAGCTTCGCAGGCTCGACAACCTGCTGCAGGAGACGAACTGGAAGACGGAATTGAAATAACAGCTTTGGCAGTAGTCGGAAAAGGGCGCATATCGGGCGGCAACTGCCGAAGTTGCATTTGCAGAGGACCCGCGAGCAGGGTATTTTGATCGTTATGCTCCGATCGCGCACGACCGCATTTCTACCGTGCATTGCGCATTACCGGATATGGACTTTCCGACGAGGGTGGCGTAGGGGAAAACTATGAGCAATCTGTACGACGATCTTCTGAAGCTTCAGCGAATCCCGCAGGCATATGAAAACTGGACGCGTTATCGCGAAGCGCTTTCCGATTTCATCGTATCGGAAACGGAGCCCGGCACGACGGCGCTGATCGTCGGCGCGGGCGCCTGCGGCGACTTTGACCTTCCGCGGCTTTGCGGGCATTTTTCCGCGCTTTGGCTTTTGGACCGGGACGACGCCGCCGTGCGCGAAGGCGTTGCGCGGCAGCATGCCGACATTCCGGTAGAGCGCATTCTGCATGCCGATCTGCTCGGCGTGCCGGACGAAGCATACCGGGCGATCGCGGACGACATGCTGGCGCTGATCCGCGCAGGCAGCGTCGCGGACCGATTTTCGCAGTGTCTCGAAGACGCACTGATCCGCGCGCTTGAAAACCGCCGACCGGACGCGCTCCTCCGTCGGGAAGGGCTTGCCGATACCGTGATCTGCTGCGGCGTGCATTCGCAGCTTACGACCGTATTTTTGCAGATGACGTCCGTTTACAGCCGATACGTGCCGATCCGGCCCGACGCGATCGAACGGCTTCTGCGCGAACGGATCCCCGGCATTGTGTCCGACCTGAACGACGCGCTGCTGCGTTGGGCAAAGCGGACCGTGATCCTCGGGCTGGAGGAGCGCCGGATCGGCGCGGAAGGCGGCATCGACGGCGCGCGGCAGGCAATGCGCGATTTTGAGCGCAGAGCGCTTGCGATCCGGGCGCAGACACGGCTCGTCTGGCCGTTCGATCCCGCGCAGAACAAGGCGTACGCGATGCGGATCACGGCCGCGAAAAAGCCGGTTTCCCCGCCCCGCGCATCATAAAAATATATTATTTTAAAAAAGAGGATTTTCGAAAGAAACGTCGTATATAAGTCGTATATAAGAAGAATATTATTCTTAAGAAGAATGTAATTAAGAAGAATATTATTCTTAAGAAAAATGTAATTAAGAAGAATGTTATTAAGAAGAATGTTCTTAAGAAGATCGTTCTTAAGAAGACAGTATTCTTATCAAGAAGATCGTTCTTTATAGAATTCTTTTTATCAAAACAGAATCAACAAGAAGAAAGAAACGGAACGGGCAATGAACGCCCGTTCTGTTTATGATCCGCGAAAAGCATTCCGCCTTTCTGCATATCCGCCTTATCCGGTGCGCCTGCGGCGCAGTGATGTTTGCCGTTTCGCGGCAGGTGTTGCGATTTCGCCATGATGTACGGCTTCGCCGCGTGATGCGTCTCCTGCGGTTCTCCGGTACGCCGAACGCGCCGTCCTTCCGGAACGCTTGCATACAAAAAAGCAGACACGTATTCCGTGCCTGCTTTTGGTTCTTCTGTAGATGCTTATTCGCCGGTCTCGGGCAGCGGCGTGTCGTCGTTCGGACTTGTGATAATGACGTCCGCTCCGCGTTCGAACCGGATCACTTCCATCAGCGCTTTTTCATACTGTTCTTTCATCATAGCCGGTTTCCTCCGATTCAATTACCCGAACTCATGTAGCTGCGGTATGCGACCTCGGCTTCGTGGAACGCATACATCGACGCGACCAGCATCTTTGCCTCGTTCAGATATGCCATGCTGCTCTGCGACAGCACATAGTCGATATAGGAGAACGTCGAGATCTTGATCGTGAACGCGCCTCCCGCCGTTCCCTTGACCGTAAACACCTTGTCCAGATTGTGCGGGCTGATGCCCTCGATCCGGACCTCGAATCTCCGTCCGCCGTTTCTTGCCGTAATCTCCCGGAGCCGCCACGTATAGGTGCTGCCGACAATTTCCGGATTGTCAAGCGACAGCGTATCCTTACCGACCTTGATCTCCGGAGCAGCCGTTTCGGTGCCCAGATAGATAACGATTGCAGTTGCGGAATCCACGGCGATCGAAATTCCCAAACTGTTGATTTCCGAGTCGGCGACATCAATGTTGCCCGCGTTGTTCAGCGAATGGCTCTCCGTCATACGCTTGATCGACGTGAAGTCGTACTGCGTCGCGTAGTAGCGCTTGACCTCGGTATATGTCTCTGCAAGCTCCGGCTTTGCAAGGAACATATACTTCTGCGCATAGTAGCCGAAGTCGATCATCGCGCGGATGACGCGCAGCGCTTCGACGACGCCGTCCTGCGTGCTGTCGGCGCGCTCGAAGTACTTGACGTACTCCTCAAGCGAATAGTGCTTATAGGAGATCTTTTCGCCGTTGCACCAGAGCTCCGCGGTGATGTCGTCCGCCATCTGGATCGCGTTCAGGAAGCAGGTGAAGCCGAAATTCGTCGGCGTGATCGAGCTGTGACAATTCGGATCGTAGGTATCGATCTGCTCCTCCGTCGAATTGCCGATCTTAAAGTGCATCTCGCACTTCGAGGTGTCGAGCCCCGTAAGGTCGACGTAGAAATTGACGCCGATCTGTCCGGACAGCAGCACGGACTGGGTGCGGAAGACCTTGCGCATCGGCGCGTGGATCACGACGTCCGCCGCCGGCATGGTGAAATACCAGCGATCGCCGTCCTTCGTCATATCGGCGCGGGCATTGCCGTAGGTGATGTACGGCGTGCCGTCGAGCGCGTAGCCCGCTTCTGCAAGGACGGAGACGTAGACCTTCTGGTTCAGCGCCAGCTCATAGATGATGTTCGTTTCATTTGCGCGGCTGTCGCGGATAAACGGCGTACCGGTGGAAAGGCTGATGCTGCCGTGCTCGAGGTTGTAGGTCAGCGATTCGGCGTTCAGCGGGTTCACGGTCGATTTGTCCGCCGCGTCCGCCTTATATGCCTTCTGCACGTCGAACACATGGTTCGTCCAGTCGACGCGCGGATAGTGGATCTGTCCGTCGTAGCCGGTCACCTTACCGATCTGCTCCTCGAAGAAGACGAAGACCATGCCGGTATACGCCGGATCCTGCGGATATTCGCTGTCGGAATAGCGGTAGGTCGGGTATTCAAGCCCCATGCCGTCCGGCAGCCATTCGGTGATCGCGCCGTTTACGACCTTAACGACCTTGATCTTGTCGCCCGATTCGAGCCACGTCAGGACCATGTGCTCGTATTCGGAGCCGTAGAGGCCTTTGATGGTCTCGTTCTTGCTGTTGATGATCTCGTTGCCGTTGAATTCCTTATTGATAAAGAGCTTGTCGTCCTGCCGGATCTGCGAGGTCGCAATGTCCACGAGATAGAAATCGTACGGCAGATGCCGGACAAAGATGCAGTTCTGGAACCAGTCGGAAGGTCCGCCGTAGCCCGGGCGGAAGTAGATGACGCTCGTGCCCGCTTCGGCGTTCGTGACCGTGTAGTTCTCACCTTGCGCCGGGTACCATGTATCGATCGCGCCGTCCACAACCTTGACGACCTTGAACTGCTGTCCCGCAACGAGGTCGACTGTCAGGAGCATCTGTCCGGAGACCGAGAGATCGTCGACGAACTTGTCGTTGCCGTCGATGTCCGTCGCCGTCCAGCCGTACTGCCCGATCAGATAGTAGCCGTTGGTCGCGAGCTTTTTATAGGTTGCCGTGACGGTAACGGGCGCGGCGGGCATCGTGAACTCGTAGAGGAAGGTCTGTCCGTCCTGCTCCTTCAACGTCACCTCCACGGTCTCGTTCGTTGAGTCGTTCTTCACGGTCAGGGTCTTGACCGCGTAGTCCTCGTTCGCGTTGACGACGATCTGCACCGTGGTGTTCGCGTATGCTTCATTGTTGCGCGGGATCGCGTTCATCGTGCCCTGCACGCCGCTGTGCAGCGTGATCGCATACGCCGTGCGGACAAAGTACACGTTGACAGTCGCGTCAGCAGCCGGCATCGTGAAGGTCAGAACACCGTCGCCTTGCGCAACGTCGTTGACCACCATCTGCTTGAAGACATAGCCGATGCTCGCTTCGACCGTGATCGTAACCGTTTCGCCGGGCTCCGCCGTGGTCTTGTCCGCGAACGCGGTGCCGAGACCGTATGCGGTCACATGAATATAATAGCTGCCCGCCGCGACCTCGTCAAAGACCGCTTCCACGGTGATTGCATAATCCGGCATGGTGAAAGTGTACGAATTGTTATCAAGCTCTGCCGTAACATCTCTGCCGTCGACCTTCAACGCACGGAGCGCGTAGCCATCCGCAGGCGTGACGGTGACCGTGACTTCGCTGCCCTCGAGTGCGCTTGCCGGAACGTCAACCGTGCCTTCGCCGGTGATATGCGTCGTGATCCGGTAGGACTGCGCGGGCGGGATCTCCTTGAACGTCACGGAAAGCGTGACCGCTTCCGCGGGCATTGTGAACGTGCCGGTGTTGCCTTCGAGGTTCCATGTCTCGTCCACGCCGGTGACGGTATCGAGCTCATAGCCCTCGTTCGGCGTGATCGTGACGGTGACGGTTTCGCCTGCCTGCGCCTCGGTCTTGTCCGCGACCGCCGTGCCGTTGCCGTCGGTCGTGACCGTGATCGCGTAGGTTGTGATCACGTTCTTTTCGGCATAGAGGCAGTTATAATGCCAGCCGGCTTCGCCGTCGTAGTTCGGACGGAAATAGACGTTGTAGTTGCCCGCCTCGGAGATCGTATAGTTGTTATCCATACCGTCCGGGTACCACGCGGATTGATTCCCGTCGGTGACCTTAAACTCCGCGCCTGCAGCAAGGTCCAGCGTGATCATGTACTCCGTCGCGCTCGAGCCGGTATTCTGCGTGAGCTTGTAATCCTCGTTCACGTTCCAGCCGTTCATGGAGCCGACCAGATAGTAGTCCGACGCGCCGCGCTCCTGCTGCGGTTCTTCCGTTTCCGCCGCCGCGCTGCCGACCATGCCGAAGAGCATGACCAACGCGATCAGAAGCGCAAGCCCGCGTTTTGTCTTTCCGTAAGATCCGTTCACCGTTTTGACTCTCCTTTTTTGATGCAGATTGAACAAAAAGGCATATTTTTCTTATATATTATACACAAACGCGTTTCGATTGTCTATATGACGACGCACGAAAATATCATAAGATTTTTGAAATTTCGCAAAAAAACGCGTCTGTTCCGGGGCTTCCCTTTCTGCAGAAAAACTGATACAATGAAAGGGACAAAGCACGGCGACGGAGGATCGTTTATGAAGCGGAACACAATCCGGATCGCAAGCATTCAGCTTGCGCAAAAAGCGACAAAGGCGGAAACGTACGCGCACATCCGCGCGCTCGTCTCGACGATCCCCGACGGCGCTGCGGACCTTCTGATGCTGCCCGAAATGTGGAACGGGCCGTACGAATCGCGGCTGTTTCCGACCTTTGCGGAACCCGAGGACGGTCCGTCCCGGCTATTTCTTTCCGCGCTTGCAAAGGAACGGCACGTGTATCTCTGCGGCGGCTCGATCGCCGAGCGCGAGGGCGATCGCGTGTACAACACGGCGTACGTTTTCGATCCGGAGGGAACGCTGATTGCAAAGCACCGCAAGATGCACCTCTTCGACATCGACGTCGCGGGCGGACAGCGGTTCTTCGAGTCCGATACGCTTTCGCCCGGAAACAGCGTGACGGTCTTCCCTACCGTTTTCTGTACTGTGGGGCTCTGCATCTGTTACGATCTCCGCTTCCCGGAGCTTGCGCGGCTGACGGTGGACGCCGGCGCGAAGGTGCTCCTCGTGCCCGCCGCGTTCAATATGACGACCGGTCCCGCGCACTGGGAGCTGCTGTTCCGCGCCCGCGCGGTCGACAACCAGATCTATACCGTCGGCGTTGCGCCCGCGCGCGATCCCGACGCGTCCTATCAATCGTGGGGGCACTCGATCGTCTGTTCGCCGTGGGGCGAGGTGCTGATGCAGATGGACGAGAAGGAGGGCGTTGCCGTGACCGAGCTGGATCTCGACCGCGTGGAACAGGTGCGCGGCGCCGTTCCGGTGCTCAAGCAGCGCAGAACAGACGTTTACCGATTGGAGCTTCAGCCATGAAACAGGTCATCCACATCTTCGGCGC
>CADAPG010000050.1 GCA_902789675.1 uncultured Eubacteriales bacterium | reverse complement strand
CGGAAAATCCGTTCGAAACCGGCGACGCGGGCAGCCTGCGCATCCTTGAGGACGGAACGACGGTTTTCCTGAACGGCGGGGAGGAGCCGCTTTCCGTCAATACGGAAACATGGACCGAGATCGACGCGGACGGATCGTGGCTTGTGTACGTCGGTTCGCAGGCGGTACTTTCGGACCTGCCCCTGTACGACGGCGTTGCGCCGGTGCGTCAGCAGTTCCGTCTGGTCGACCGCGCCGTGGACGATTGGGCGACGAGCGCAACGGTTGCCGTGATCGAGCAAACCTTTTCGGTCGACCTGACGCTGTTCTCGACGACCCCGCAGCCGAACGGGCTTTCGCCGACGCCGCAGCCGGACATGCCGGATGCGCTTTCGCCTGCGATCTTCTATAACAGTACGCTGTACCGCCTTGCCGAAAACGTACCGGAGTACGCGGTCGAAGTCGATCCGGATGCGTATCTCGGGTATATCAATTCCGCGGTCTCGTCGAACCGGAATCCCACGGAAAAGGGACAGGCGAACTTTGACGGAATCGGCAGCCCCTATGCGTTGACCGAGCAGGGACTGGTCGTGCTGTACAACCATGAATGGCGGCTGTTTGAGCCCATGCTGCCGGACGCCTCGCAGGGCGTATTCGACGCCGCGTACGCGCAGGTGCTTTCGGAGAAACAGGCAATCGACGCCGAATACCGATACCATGACGGAGCAGCAGATCGGCGCGTTGGACGAGAAAGCGGCGTTTCTCCAGCAGCGTCTTGTCAAGCTTCTGAAACTGTGGGCAAACGCGGTGAAGGTTGATCAGACGGACGGAAAGATGCGGCTCGATCAGATCACCTATTTTGAAGGACAGCTGTTCTTCGCGTTCGCCGCGCCGCGCGGCATGTCGTTCGACGAGGCGCCGGTGATCAAGCTGAACGGGCAGAGCCTTGCTGTGGGAGACGAAAGCGGTTTTATCGGTCTTCGGGCATCGGAAACCGAGCATTACGCATTCTGTTCGGTCTGTCCGGATCCGCTGCAGAAGGAAACGCTGATCACGGTGGAAAACGGCGGCGCGTTCTTCTGCTTCCGGTATCTGCCGGCGGAAAACCGGGTCAAACTGCCGAGCGACGCCGAGCGCACGCAATGGCTGATCGACGGGAACGGGTATCCCGCGCCGAACGCTTCGCCGGAACCGCCGATCGACGGCGTATCGTATTATTACCTTGTGAACGGCATGCCCGTCTATCCGTACGAAAACTTCCTCTATGAGGACAAGGACGGACTTTCGACGGACGGTATGAGCATTCAGTATCAGCTGGAGGACGAGAAGGTCCGACGTGCAATTCCGAAGGAGCTGTACGATCCGGACGCATCCTTCGGAATCGCGGTCACGGATGGCTGGAAGCTGATGGAATTTGCGATCTATGATTCCCGATACAATCGGATCGGGACGGTCGGACGCGCGGATCTCAAAGAAACGGAGCCCGGCGTCTATTCGGTTCCGGAACAGCTCAAAACGCTTTCGCCCGGCAATCGGATCGGGACGGTCGGACGCGCGGATCTCAAAGAAACGGAGCCCGGCGTCTATTCGGTTCCGGAACAGCTCAAAACGCTTTCGCCCGGCATCTACTATCTCAATGCGATCGTTGCAAAGCAGGACGGCGGCGCGAGCCGGGGCAATGAACTGGTCATCGGCCTGAACGTCGGCGGCGTGGACGACGATGATCTGAGCGACCGCACCCCGCAGCCGACGCCCACGCCGACAGAGGAACGGAATCCGAACCATATTCCCATGATCTGCTATCATGGCGAGGTGTACGGCATGCACGACGAAATACGCCCGGATGCGCCGGACGCCGATGCGGCGTCGGGGACCGTGACCTCCGTCGTGTCGATCGGCGAAATACCGGAGACGGACGGACAGGCAAATTTCGGCTCGACCGGCATGCGCTTCTATGTGGCGCGGGACGGACTGGTCGTGTGGTACAACGACGAATGGCGTCTGTTTGTGGCGGAGGAGCTGGGCGACGATCCCGACAACGTGCTTTGGAATGATCCGAATGCGTTTCCGGGGCTGTTCAAGTTCTGGGACTACGACGAGGTGATCGGTTACCGCGAAGCACCGGCGGAAGGCGTGCTGTTCGTCTGCGATTTCGACGGCGACGGAAAGGAAGAGGAGATCCGATATCAGAAGCACGGGCAGTATCTGACGATCTCCCTGGGCAAAAAATCGGTCGAGGTCAACTTCGGCGCCGGATTGGAGCAGGTGATCCTGCTCGATCTCGATCCCGATTCGGCGCGGCTGAATCTGCTCGTGATCTACAATACCGGCTCGGAAGACTATGAGACTGCCGAATTGCACATGGAAAACGGGCGGTTCATCCGCGGACCGGTCATCCGGGCGTATTGCAGCTTCGACGGTAATACCGTGCGCGGCTCTGCGACGCAGACCGATATTCTGGGGACTAAATTCGGCGGGCGGACCTATCACGGCGAGAAACTGACGCCGGATTCCGAATGGTTCGACTGCGACGTGATCCCGGATGAGATCCAATCCGCATCCGATCGCGAGCGTCTCATTGAAGGTGGAAAGCTGCTGCACCTCGTGCGCGATCTGCCCTGCACGATCGACGGCGCGGATGCGATGATCCCCGCGGACTCGTACATCTACATGACGCGCTGGCACGAATCCGGAACGCTTGCGGAGATCAGGACGGAGGACGGAACGACCGCGCTGCTCACGGTTGAAAGAGCCGACCTCCTTGATCCGGAGCTATACGGCTATCTGATCGACGGCGCAACGCAGGATACGTACTTCGACAACATTTTCTACGCCGATTGAACTCAAACAAAAAAGAGCTGCGTGTTCGCAGCTCTTTTGTATTGCCTTATTGCAGCGCGTCGATAAGGTCCGCAGGGTCGGCGGTGATCAGGATCGCGCGATCCGCGATCTCCTTCGGGCACGCAGGCGCGTTGAGGTTCACCGAGGCATAGGTCGCATTCGCATTCATTCGTGTCACGCGAAGAAACGGCGTCGTGATCGTTTCCCGCACGCTGTCGTCCGCGCCGAGCTCCAAAAGGAGCAGCTTGTCCTTGAGGTGCTTTTGGGCAAAGTCCACATAGCGCGACGCCGCCTCGTGCCAGCCGAGATCCTCGACAAACGGCTCGTCGCCGCGCAGATTCAGCCGCATCGGCGCGCCGCAGTTCGGACAGCGCGGCACAAGCGCCGCAGGGATGCGCATATCCTTCTGTTCCGCGATCATTGCAAGGATCGCTGCTTCGTTGTCATACGTGCGGCGGTTGCACGGCGCGGCGCATTGGAACCGTCCGAGATCGCCCTGCGGACAGAATACGGCTTCCTCCGCGAAGCCCGCGCGCTGAAATGCGCGGTCCACGTTGGCGTCGATCACAAAATGCGGCTTGTCCTTGACGAGGTTTTTCAGCCTTGCGTGCACGGGCTTTTTCGGGCTTTCGTACCGATCCAGCAGCACGCAGCGGCTCCAGAACGCCCAGTATTCCTCCGGCGCCGGAAACGGATAGAAGCCCGCGGCGATCGCGCTGTGAAACCGGTATCGGGCGATAAAGTCGGAGAAAAACCGCCGGAACCGATCGCCGTCAAGCGTGAACCCCGCGGCGGCGGAAAGCCCCGCGCCCGCGCCGATCAGGATCGCGTCGGCGTCCCGGATCGCGGCTTTCAGCCGGTCGATTGCATGCTCCTGCATCAGGTTCTCCTTTCCCGCAACGCTAAGCGGAAATCGTTTTTTTTATTGTATCACGTCGCGGTTCTGCTTGTAAAGGAAAAGCGTATGGCTTATGTTTATCTGCTGCGATGAACAGTATGCAGTAAAACAACTCAAAGAATTGCTGGATATTGGTGCAATAACGGAAGAAGAATATAAGCAAGAGAAAGAAAAACACTTGAAATAATACGGAAAAAGCGGAGGACCTTCCCTCCGCTTTTGTACGTCTTTGTTTGTGTCAATCCGTCAGATCCGGCGACATGCGCGGCGGATCTGACTCCTTACAGCGGCTGCCGCCCGGTCGCCGAAGGCGATAGGCAGACGGTGAAGAACTCGACGAAAACCTGTTTTCGTCGAAAGCGAAGCGTCAATAATTCTCGCAGTTGACCTCGAAGAACGACTGCGGGTGCGCGCAGGTGGGGCAGACGTCCGGCGCCTTCGTGCCGACGACGATGTGACCGCAGTTGCGGCATTCCCAGACCTTGACCTCGCTCTTTTCAAAGACCGCGGCGGTCTCGACGTTTTTCAAAAGCGCGCGATAGCGCTCCTCGTGGTGCTTTTCGATCGCGGCGACAAGGCGGAACTTCTCGGCAAGCTCCGCAAAGCCTTCCTCTTCGGCGGTCTTTGCAAAGCCCTCATACATGTCCGTCCACTCGTAGTTCTCGCCGTCGGCGGCGGCTTTCAGGTTCTCGGCGGTTGTGCCGATGCCCTCGAGCTCCTTGAACCACAGCTTGGCGTGTTCCTTCTCGTTGTCCGCCGTCTTTAAAAACAGCGCGGCGATCTGCTCATAGCCGTCCTTCTTCGCTCTCGATGCAAAGTAGGTGTATTTGTTGCGCGCCTGCGATTCGCCCGCAAATGCGGCGAGCAGGTTCTGTTCTGTCTTTGTTCCGGTATACTTGCTCATGAGGTCTCCTTTCATCCGACCGAAGCGTTTACGCTTTCCAAAGCCCGTGCAGGTTGCAGTAGGCATAGACCGCTTCGACCTCGTCGCCCTCGCAGATTTTGAAGCAGACTTCGGGTGCGTCGCCGGGCGCCAGCGCCTTTCTCTGATTGCCGTACTTGGTCTGCAGGGAGACCCATTCGATGTAGTGCTCGGGGAGCATCGGGTGCGCGGCGGCGCCGATCTTCACCTTGACGCAGCCGTCGTTGACTTCGACGACCGGAACGTGCTTTTCAAGCGACGCGTCGGTCGTGCCGGGGACGATCTCCTTCATGGGTTTGCCGCAGCACATGACGGGGACGGGGGTCTTCTTGACGATCGCAATGATCTGTCCGCAGGTTTCGCAACGGTAGAACTTCATTTCCATACCTGTTTCCTCCTTGTGTGATTTCGAAAAAAACGCCCCGAAAGGCGCTTTGATCTCAGAAGCTTGAAAAGCCGTAGGTGTTGACCATGGCGTCGAGCTTGACGCCTGCCTTGCACTGCGGGCATTCGTGCGCCGGGAAGCTTTCGTAATCCTCCCAGATGTGGTTCGTGTCGCAGATCGAAATGACGGGGTAGCCCGCGCATTCCTTGATGTTGGCGAGGATCGAGCAGATGCCGACCGTTTCGCCGCCGTAGTAGCGGATCGCTTCGATCGCGCCGAGCGCGGTATAGCCCGTGGAAACGGACGCCGCGAGGATGAGCACGTTCTGATGACGGATCATCGGAACGGTGTTGTCGCGGAACAGGAGCTGACTGCCGGTCGTATGCTCGGGCGTGACGACGCAGATCGCGCGGCTTGCGTTCAGGTTCGTGAAGCTCTGCTTGGTGAGCTCGCTTGCCATGCACGCGCCGATGACCTCGGTGCCGTCCAGACAGAGGATCGTGTCGACGAGCGTCGTCGACTTGAACCGGTTCGCCAGATGGATCGCCGCCTCACGCGCCTCGGGCAGACAGTATTTCGTCATGGTCAGGTCCACATAGTAGTTGATATGGCTGTGACTGGTCGCAAAATGCCCCTTCGCAACACGCAGCGGAAGATTGCTGTTGTTGGGGTTCCGGTATTCCCGCATTTGAATCGCCATCCGATAAGATCCTCCTCTTATTTGCTAAATTATATCATATCAAATTTGGTTCCCGGTGTCAACGCTTACTTGTAGCTGTGCAGACCGGGAAGCAGGGTATTGACGCCGATGTAGGTGAACAGCACGCATACAAACCCCGCGACGCCGAAGATCGCGGCGGTCCTGCCGCTCCAGCCCTTTCTGATGCGCAGGTGCAGATAGACGAGGTAGATCACCCACGTCACAAGCGCCCACGTCTCTTTGGGGTCCCACGTCCAGTAGCTGCCCCACGCGTTTTCCGCCCAGATCCCGCCGAAGCCGATCGTGACGGTCAGAAACATCATGCCGAGCGATACGCAGCGATAGCTGATCGTGTCAAGCTTTTCCTTCTTCGGGATGTGCTGATCCCAGAAGCCGTTTTCCTTCATCCTATCGCGCAGAAGGAAGATGATCGACAGCACGAACGACACGCCGAACGCGCCGTACGCCACGATGACGGTCGAAACGTGGATGCCGAGCCAGCTGCTCCGAAGCGCGGGCATCAGGTTTTTGATGCCGTCCGCGCCGTTCATTGCGATGACCCTGAGCTCGTTCAGCTTCATCAGACCCGCGTGCGCCGCAAGCAGCAGGGTCACGGGCAGGGCGAACGCGCCGAGCACCGGGAAGTTGAATTTCAGAATAAAGACCAGGCTGACAAGCGCCAGCGCCCAACTGAATGCGGTGGAAAACTCGTACTGGTTTGCCATCGGGAGCCTGCCCATCCAGATCCCGCGCAGCACGATCGCCGCCGTGTGCACGAGCAGCGCGCCGAACTGCACGCGAATCGCGAGCTTTGAAAGCACCGGCTTTTTGATCCCGACGTACAGGAAATACAGCAGCATCGTGACAAAGTACGCCGCGAGCGTGACAAGGAAGAGAATGCTTTCCGCAGTGATCATTTCGCCGCCTCCTTTCCCCTGCGACCCGCAATCGCCCGGTCGAACTGCTCCGTAAACAGCGGCGCAAGCTTTCTGCTCTTGCCGAAAACCGTCCACGCGCCGGTTTCGTCACGCACCGCCCACAGCGTTTCCGGCACCACGTACAGCGCGCAGAACAGCCCGAGCGCGGTCAGGATCGCGCCGATGAGCACCAGCCACGCGAACGAATCCTTCTTGACGCGCAGAAGCGTATAGTTGAACGGGTCGGACAGCGTGAGCGCATACTGCCCGAGGTCGATCGTGCCGTGCGGGGCAAAGTACGATTTGCCGACGTCCATGTGCTGTCCGTTGTAGAAGAACAGGATCTGATAGGCGGGGGAGCCGCCGTGATCCGGTTCGTAGCCGTTCAGAAACAGCGAAAGCCCCGGCAGGAAGTCGACCGTCAGCTCCTCGCCGACGCACAGGTCCGCGCTCTCGAACGGCACGCCGTTTTCCGAGATCGTCACGCGGACGGCGTCGCCGCTTGCGGTCTGATAGAATTTCATGCCGCCGAGCACCGCGGGGTGGTTGACGCCGGACGTGCCGCTCTGCCGCTCGCCGGTCTTTGGGTTCGTGACGGTCAGCGCGGTCGTATATTGCTTGATAAAGCCCGTTTCGGTGCGCTCGATCGTGAAATCGTCGATCGTCATCTCGTACGGCGTGCCCTCGATCGGCTTCGTCTGTCCGGGCGTGCCGTAGACCTCGGTCGAAAACAGCGTCATCTGTCCGAGCGCGTAGCCCAGCACGATCAGCACGATCCCGATGTGGCAGACCCACGCGCCCCAGAACCCGAGGCGGTTGCGGCAGGCAAAGACGGCGTCCCTGCCGTCGGCGGTCGTTTTCACGGTGCGGTAAAAGTGCATGCGCCGGAAGACCGGTTCGGGATCGGCAACGCCTTCCCGCGAGGCGGTCGGCGTTTCGGACATGGCGTGCGCGGGGTTCGCGGCGTTCTTCGTCGAAAGGATCAGCGCTTTGACACGCGTGAGGTTGCAGAGCAGCACCGAAAGGCACAGCAGCGAAACGAGCGCGACGAACCACCAGCTGTGGAACACGTCGTCCAGATGAAAGGCGAGGATGAACGCCGCCGTACGCTCGGAATACGAATCCCGCGCCTGCTCAAACAGAGCCCCCTGCGGAACGAGACTTCCGATCATGCACACGACGGCAACCACGATCAGCAGAATGATCGCGAATTTCATCGACGCGATGAATTTGCAGATTTTCTTCAGGATCTCCATGATGATAAGAAAGCGGCAAAGGGTTCGTCCGAAAAGACGCCGCCCTTTGCCGCAGATTTCGGGGGATTATTCGACGTTCAGCAGCGCCATGCCCTGATTGATCAGCTCTTCCGCCGTGTTCAGACAGCGCGTTGCAAGCTCGGAGTTGTGCGCGCCTTCGGAATTCTCGACGTAGCAGTAGTCAAAGAACCACTGCGCCTTCCGGTAAAGCTCGCGGACCTCGTCCAGCTTCGCTTCGTCCCACTTCCCGCTCTGGTTCGCGGCGACCAGCGCCTTCTTGAACTCCATCAGCAGATTGCCCACGCGCGTTTCCTCCGCGGTGATGCGGTTCTGGATGTTCTGCACGAAGGTGATCATCTCGTCCGTGTTCTTCACGCCGAGATCCTTGTGGCAGGTGAGGCAGCTCTCCAGCAGCGTCTTGTCCTTCAGCGGGCTCACGAGCGTGTGGCTGTGGTAGATGTTCTGCGTTTCCGCATTCTGTACGACCGGCATATGGCAGTCGGCGCAGTTCAGCGTGCCCGCATGCTTGCCGAGCAGCACGGTCTCCATTTCGGGATGCTGCACCTTCAGCATCTTTGCGCCGGTGCTTTCCTGCGTCCAGTCGCTGAAGCCGATCCCGGTGAAGTAGTCGTACGTCGCTTCCGGGGTCATGGCGTCGACGGAGCCGTGCGGCATGGTCGTCTCCTTGGTATCCGGATTGAAGTAGTATTCGATGTGGCACTGCCCGCAGGCAAGGATGCCGGGATCGATCGTCTTGATGTTCTCGCCGAGCGCCTTGGTGATGTAGCTGTGCGTCACGGTCAGGTTCTCCTTGGGCTCTGTGCCGTTGCCGGGGTTATTGGCGTGGCAGGTGTAGCAGCTGACGGTCTCGCCGTTGTTCTCCGTGATCTGCGCATAGACCTCGTCGAACGGGCGGGAGTAGACCCCGACGCCCTCGTCGTTCACGAGCTTGGTGAAGTTCGGCGTCTTGCAGGTCAGGCAGTTCGCCATGCCGTGCGGACGCTTGGTCTTTGCAACGTCGGTCAGCGTGTAGTTGTGACCGCGCGCGCTGCCGTAGTCCTTCGCAAAGCCGTAACCCTCGTAGATCTCGATCAGGTACGGATCCAGCTCGAGATAGTCGACGACCTCGTCGTTCTCGGCGTTCCTGCCCCAGGAAACGGCGATGTCCGGATAGACCGCATTCCAGTCCGAAGCGGTGATCGTGCCGTCATAGCCGGACGCGTTCGGCGCTTCGACCTGCTTGTATTCGATGTCCTCGCGCGAAAGCGGGGAGGACTTGTACTTCACGTCATGCCGACCGACGATGCCCGCAAGGAACAGTACGGCGATGATCACGACGACCGCGCCGATGATGAGCTTTGCAGCCTGATTGCGTTTTTCCATGGCTTATGCCTCCTTCCGAACGGGACAGGGCGGGGTGATGACGTGCGACGGGCACTTCTCGACGCACTTGCCGCACTGCGTACACTTCTCGTAATCGACGCGCGCAAGGTTGCCGTCCATATGGATCGCGTCGAACTGGCACTGGCGCGTGCACAGCGTACAGCCGATGCAGCCCGCGGAGCAGACCTTTTTGACCTGCGGTCCCTTGTCGCGATTTTGGCACTGCACCGCGACGTGCTTGCTTTCCGGCACGAGCTCGATGAGCCCCTTCGGACAGGTCTTGACGCACAGTCCGCACGCGACGCACAGATTGCGGTTCACGACCGCAACGCCGTCGATCAGCTTGATCGCGCCCTGCGGACAGACGCTCACGCACGAGCCGAGACCCATGCAGCCGTAGTCGCAGTTTTTGAGGTTGATGCCGGCAAGCGCCGCCGAACGGCAGTCGTGGATGCCGACGTAGTTGCCCTGCAGCCCGGACGCTTCACAGGTGCCCTTGCAGCGGACGAACGCGACCCGGCGTTCGAGGATCTCCGCTTCGGCGCCCATGATGCCGCCGATCTTGATCGCGACGGGTCCGCCGCCGACGGGGCAGACGTTGACCGGCGCTTCGCCGGAGACGATCGCCGCGGCAGCCGCATCGCAGCCTGCGTAGCCGCATGCGCCGCAGTTGTTGCCGGGGAGACATTCGCGGACCTCCGCTTCACGCTCGTCGACCGGCACATGGAACTTCTTGCCCGTAAAGACGAGCCCCGCGCCGACAATGATGCCGATGACGGTGATGACGGCGGTGGTGATCAGAATGATGACGGGCGCGCTCATTGTCCTACCCCCTTCAATGCGACTTCGATGACCGGCTGAAGCTCCGCAAAGCCCATGAATGCAATGGACATCAGCGCCGCGGCGAGCATGACGATCGGTGCGCCGCGCACGGGACGCGGGATCGAGGTCTCGTCCACGCGCGAACGGATCCCTGCGAGGAGAACGATCGCGATCGTGTAGCCCAGTGCCGTGCCGAAGCCGGAGAAGACGCTTTCGATGAAGTTATAGCCGAACTTGTCGATGTTGTCGATCGCAATGCCGAGCACCGCGCAGTTGGTGGTGATCAGCGGCAGATAGATGCCGAGCGCCTTATAGACCGAGGGCGATTTCTTTTTGAGGAACATCTCCACGATCTGCACGAGCGCCGCGATGACGAGGATGAAGATGATCATCTTCATGAAGTCGAGTCCGAGCGGATGCAGAACGAGGCTGTAGAGCGCGCTCGCGACCGCGGACGCAATGGTCATGACGAAGATGACCGCGCCGCCCAGGGAGGCGGACGCCTTGATCCTCTGGGAAACGCCGAGGAAGGAGCAGATGCCGAGGAACTGATTGAGAACGACGTTAGAAATCAGCGCGTTCAGGATTACGATCAGAAGCAAGCGGATCATTTCGTTTCCTCCTTTCCTTCTTCACAGCGCATGGAGCAGGTCGCGCAGCAGCCGCTGCAGCCGTCGATCTCGACGAGCTGACGCTGGCGCGTCTTGATGCCGATCGCGTTCATGATGATGATGAACAGCGCAATGACCAGGAACGCTCCCGGCGGCTGGATCATGATGCCGACCGCATATTCCTGCGGGAAGACCGTCAGACCGAACACGGTGCCTGCGCCCAGAAGCTCGCGGACGAGACCCGCAAGCGTCAGCGCGACGGTGAAGCCGAGACCCATGCCGATGCCGTCCATGACGGAAAGCCCGGGGGTATGCTTGTTCGCGTACGCTTCGGCGCGGCCGAGGATGATGCAGTTGACGACGATCAGGTCGATGTAGGTGCCGAGCGCCACGTCGACGGAGGGCAGGTATGCCTTGATCAGCAGCTTGACTACCGTAACGAGCGAGGCGACGATGACGATGTACGCGGGAAGACGCACGTCGTCGGGGATCACGTTGCGCATGACGGAGATCAGGAAGTTGGACAGGATCAGGACCGCCAGCGTCGAAAGACCCATGGAGACGCCGTTGATCGCCGCGGTCGAGACCGCCAGCGTCGGGCACATGCCCAGCATCAGCACGAGCGTCGGGTTTTCCTTGATGAGGCCGTTGTACAGCCGTTCGAGATACGGATTCTTTTTCATATTATCTGCCTCCTCCCATGATCACGTTCCGGAAGAAGTCGAGACCCGCGTTGACCGCGTTCAGGACCGCCTTCGAGGTGACGGTCGCGCCGGTCATAACGTCGACGCCCGCCGTATCCGTCTGTCCGTTGAACTGATCCTTGAACGCCGGCTCATCCGCCTTGGAGCCCTTGCCCGGCGTTTCGTTCAGCTCGATGAACGCGATCCGTTCGATCGTACCGTCCGGCTTCACGCCGAGTGCAAGCTTCAGCGGGGGATTGTATGCGTTGCGGTTGGTGATCGAGAAGACGTAGCCGACGGTGTTGCCGTTCGCGTCGACCGCCTCGAGCACCTCTTCGATCGTCGTGGTGCCGAACTTGCCGTTCGCGTAGGAACCGTTCTGCGCCTCGATCGCGGTCACCGCTGCGTTGATGTCCTTAAAGTCCGCGGCGTCTTCGCACACGACCTTGTAGGATTCGCGCTTCTTCGCAAGTTCGTTCGCTTCGATCGGCTCCTTCGTCATGGAGAACACGCCGGACAGCGCGACGCCCGCGAGCAGCGTGATGATCGTCAGCGCAATGACCGGCTTCGGGATGCGCTTCAAAAGCGGCTGCTTCACGACGCCCGCAGCCTTGTCGATCGCGCTCTTGCGGTACGCAAAGGGCTTCGGGATGATGTACAGGTCGATCAGCGGCGTGAACAGGTTCGCGATGATGATCGAGTAGCTGAAGGAGTCCGCGCTCTTTCCGAGGATCCGGAACAGCGCGCCGAGCACGCCGATGAGACAGCCGTATACGAACTGCCCCAGACGGCTCACCGGGGAGGTGGTGTAGTCGGTCGCCATGAAGAACGCGCCCATGATAACGCCGCCGCTGCACAGATGCGCCGCGAGGAACTTGGGATCGAACCCGTGTCCGCCGAACAGCGCGAGACAGAGCGTAAAGCCGCCGAGGACCGAGAAGCAGATCTCGCCGTGGATGATGTCGAGTCCCCACAGCACCAGACCGCCGATCAGAAGCGCGACGATCGAGCTGCCGATGACGCCGCCCGCGGTGCCGAGGAACATGTCGGTGATGTTGACCATGCTGCCCTCTTTGATCAGCGCGACGGGCGTTGCGCTCGTCATTGCGTTCACGCCGGGGTAGTTCGTCATGCCGTTAGAAAACGACAGGAGCAGGAAGCAGCGCGCGGCCAGCGCGGGGTTGATGAAGTTTTTGCCCAAGCCTCCGAACAGGCACTTTACGACGAGGATCGCAAAGACGGAACCGATGATCGGAAGCACGACCGGCGTATTCGGCGAAAGGCACAGGGCAAGCAGCAGACCGGTCACGGCAGCACTGCCGTCCCAGATCGTGATCCTGCGCTTCGTGACAAGGCAGAACAGAAGCTCGGTGAGCACGGCGGAGCCGATCGATGCGAGGATGACCCACAGCGCGTTGAGGCTGTGGTACCGCACCGCGTGCACGATGACGCCGATCGCCGCCGTGGGAACGAGGGCGAGGAAGACGACCATCATGATGAACGGCGTCGTCCAGCGGTCGCGTACGTGCGGACCGGCGGAAAGATTCAATCTCTGATTCATTTCTTACCTCCCTGCGCCGCACGCTTGCGCGCCATGATCTCCGACTTGACCTGTTTGAACGTCTGGGTCAGCGGGCGCTTCGCCGGACAGATATAGGTGCAGGAGCCGCAGGAGATGCAGTCCAGACCGCACAGCTTGTTTTCGTAGCGTTCATAGTCGCCTGCCGCAGCGGCGTCCGCCATCATCTGCGGCATCAGCCCGTTCGGGCAGACCGTGGTGCAGCGTCCGCAGTGCAGGCACGCGGTCATCTGCCGTTCCGCCTTTTCGACCGGATCCTCTGCAAGGACGGTGATCGCGTTGGTCGTCTTGGTGATCGGGACCTCGGTCGAACTGACCGCGATGCCCATCATCGGACCGCCGGAGATGATCTTCTTCGCTTCGACGCCTTCCCTGATGCCGCCCGCCGCCTCGATAAGCTCCTGAAAGCTCGTGCCGTCGCGCGCGATGAAGTTCGAAGGCTCACGGACCGCCTCGCCGGTGACCGTCATGACGTGACGGAACAGCGGCTCGTGATAGGCGCACGCGCGCTGGATCGCGTAGATCGTGCCGACGTTGTCGACGATGCAGCCGACATCCGCAGGCAGACTCGTAATCGGATAGTGCACGCCCGCGATCACGCTGATCAGACTGCGCTCACCGCCCTGCGGATACTTCGTACGAAGTCCCAGCACGCGGATACGTCGGTGTCCCTCCGCCGCTTTCTGCATGGCGGCGATCGCTTCGGGCTTGTTGTTCTCGATCGCGATCACGCCCTGCGCGTTCGGGAACAGCGTGAGAACGATCTCCATGCCCTCGACGATCTCCTTTGCATAACCGCGCATCAGCTGATCGTTGCAGGTGATGTACGGTTCGCATTCTGCGCCGTTTGCGATCAGGTACTTGATCGCCAGCGGATCCTTCGGCATCAGCTTGACGTGCGTCGGGAAGCCCGCGCCGCCCAGACCGATGATGCCCGCGTCCTTGACCGCGTTCAGAATGTCGTCCTTCGTCAGACCTTCCGTGCGCATCGGCTGCTTTAAGATGTCGTCGATCTCGGTGTACTGTCCGTCGTTGTCCACCACGACGCACTCCTGCATGGCGCCGGAGATCGTGCGGCGCTTTTCCACCGCCTTGACCGTGCCGGAGCAGGAGCAGATGACGTTGGCGGACACGAACCCGTCGGCTTCCGCGATGCGTTGACCGACCAGCACGGGATCGCCCTTCTTGACGATCGCCTTCGCCGGTTTCCCGATGTGCTGTGCCAGCGGGAAAACCATTTCTCCTTTTGCGTCAAAGACGCGCAGCGCCGCTTTCCGACTCAGATCCTTGTGTTCCTTCGGATGCACGCCGCCGCGAAACGTGTCTCTCACGATTCAAACCCCTCCTTAATGCGTCAGAGATTTCTTCGTGCCGGAGCGTTCCGGCACAAAAGTATACACACTATTAGATTAACAGAAATCGACCCGTTTGTAAACCACAAAAGTCCTCCGTGTTCATTTATTTTCCCGATGGTTTTTCCTGCGTCTGCTCGCAAACCGCTCATATCGCGCACGCTGTGCGATTTATGGATCGAATTTGTCAAATTTTGTAGACAAGCACGGATAAATGTGTTAAAATATTATGAAAATTTCTTGCCGATACCGCATTGAAAGGGAAAACGTGCGGTCCGGGAAGGGAATTGGCTCATAACGAGGAGGGGAAACAACAGGATGATTTGTCCGAATTGCGGCAAAAACATTTCGGCGCAGCAAGAGGTCTGCCAGTTTTGCGGTCAGCCGACCCAGTTTTCATCAAAGGTCCGGTATATTCCGAAACAGGTTCCGGTCCATGCGGCTGCAGCGGTCGTGCCGCAGCAGGCTGCGCCCGTACAGGGTCAGCCGGTCCAGAATCCGAAGGATAAAGAACGGATCGCGTCGCAGGCAGCAACGATTCAACAGCAGAAAAAGGTGATCGTGATGCTGACGATCGTGGCGCTTGCCGCCGCGGTCATCGCGTGCCTCGCCGGTATTCTGCTTGCGTGCAATTCCTGCGGCGGCGAGACGTACAAGCCCGCTCCCACGCCCGCGCCGACGGAGACCGCGGAGCCCACGCCGTATGAAACCGCGGCGCCGGTCGAAACGCCCGCGCCGGAGGAAACGAATACGGTCACCGACGAACCGTCCGCGACGCCGACCGTATCGCCGACGCCTACCGAATCGGAAAGTCCTTCTCCGACGCCGACGACCACGCCGACGCCGATCGCCCCGGGAAGGACGAGATCGCCGAAGCCGGATACGCCGAAACCGGATACGCCGAAACCGGATACGCCGAAGCCGGATACGCCGAAACCGGATACGCCGAAGCCTGACACACCGCTACCGGATACGCCGAAGCCTGACACACCGCTGCCTGACACGCCGAAACCGGATACGCCGAAACCAGATACGCCGAAACCGGATACGCCGAAACCGACCGAGCCCGGCGAATAACGGCGATCAGCCGTAAGGACCGTCCGCGGTCACACCTGTCGAGAACAAGCGAACTTATAGAGACAATCAGGAGCGAGGGCAATCCCGCGCGACACGATATGTGGAAATGCAGATCCTGTGAAACGGAAAACGCCGACGACGTCATGGTTTGTCCGTTTTGCGGAACAAAAAGAGAAGAACCGAGGAAAAGGA
>CADAPG010000049.1 GCA_902789675.1 uncultured Eubacteriales bacterium | reverse complement strand
TCGAGCTGCCGGTCTTTGCGGACGTCAGCATCGACGTCGCCTCCGGCAAGGTCGTTTCGGATGGCAGACTCGACGTCGGCAAATTCGATCTGGACACGGCATACGGCGGCGCGGAGATCGCCGAGCTGTACGCGGAGGAGGTCGAAATCGACAGCGCTTCCGGCAAGATCTCGGTCGGGTACGCCTCGGTCAAAGGACTGTTTCAGGTCGACACCGCGTCCGGCGGGCTCTCGGTGGGCGAGATCGACGCGCACAGCATTCAGATCGACAGCGCGTCCGGCGGCGTTTCGCTCGGTCTCAAACGCACGATCTGGAAGGTCGATCTTGACGTCGCATCCGGCGCCGTGAACCTGAAGCTCATGGATCCGGAGGAAGGCGCGACCGTGCAGTTCGAAGCGATCACCAGCTCGCTGAATACCAAGCTTCCGTACGAGAAGAGCGGAAAGACCTATACCTTCGGCAGCGGCAAGATCCGGATCAACGTCGACGCCGTCGCCGGTACGGTCACGGTCGAATAACCGATCCGGCCCTTATAGATCCGATCCCCGTTCCGCGGGGATCATTTTTTTGCGCAAATGCGGGACGATATGCGGCATTGACGAATAAAACACGATTTGCTTGCAGGAAAGCCGACCGTGTGTTATACTTTTCAAAGAATAACGGTTCGGAGAGGAAACGGCATGCAGCGCGTGAACGGACGGAAAAGAAGGACGGTTGTGCTGCTCCTTGCGGGCGGCGTACTGCTTGCGCTCTTTTTTGCGTCGCTGACGCTCGGGCGCTATCCGGTGCCGCTTTTTACCGTCGTCCGCATCCTTTGGCGGCGGTTCCTTTCGCTGTTCGGGCTTTCCGGTCCGGTCACGTGGACGCCGCAAATGGAGAACGCGGTCGTCAGCGTGCGCCTGCCGCGCATCGTCATGGCCTGCCTCGTCGGCTGTTCGCTCGCGGCGGCGGGCACGACGTTTCAGGGCGTGTTCCGTAACCCCATGGCGTCGCCGGACATCCTCGGCGCGTCGAACGGCGCAGCGTTCGGGGCGGCGCTTGCGATCCTTCTTGGCTGTTCTCAACAATACATCACCGTCTTTGCGTTTCTCGGCGCGCTGCTCACCGTTGCGCTTGTGTTTCTGATCGCGCAGCGCGCGCCGGGGCTTCGGACGGTCAACCTGATCCTTGCGGGCATCATGATCGGCTCGCTGTTTTCGGCGGGCACGTCCTATCTGAAGCTTGTCGCGGATCCAAGTAATCAGCTTCCCGCGATCACCTACTGGCTTTTGGGTTCGCTGTCCGGCACGCGGCTTTCCGCGATCCCGGTCGCCGCGATCCCGATGTGCGTCGGACTCGTGCCGCTGCTGCTGCTTCGGTGGCGGCTGAACCTGCTGTCCCTCGGCGACAGTGAGGCAAAGGCGCTCGGCGTGAACACCGACCTTTTGCGCGCGGTGCTGATCCTCTGCGCAACGCTCGTCACCGCGGCGGCGATCGCCGTGTCCGGCGTGATCGGCTGGGTGGGGCTTGTGATCCCGCACCTTTCGAGAAAGCTGGTCGGCAGCGATCATCGCGGGCTTCTGCCGTGCGCCATGCTCACGGGTGCGTCGTTTCTGCTGCTTGTCGATGACGTTTCCAGAAACCTGCTTGCGACCGAGATCCCGATCGGCATCCTCACCGCGGTGATCGGCGCGCCGTTCTTCATCTGGCTTCTGCTGCGAAAGGAGAAAACGCTATGAGCCTTTCCGTTCGCGATCTCCGCTTTGCGTATCAAAAAACGCCGGTGCTTTCGGGCGTCACGTTCGACGCCGCGCCCGGCGAGCTGCTTGCGATCCTCGGACCGAACGGCGTCGGCAAAACGACCCTGTTCCGCTGCATTCTGGGCGAACAAAAGCGATATTCCGGCACGATCGAAATCGACGGGACCGACGCAGGAACGCTCTCCCCGCGCGAGCGCGCGCATCGCGTCGCCTATATTCCGCAGACGCACGGGATGACGTTCCGCTTCTCCGTGCGCGACACGGTGCTGATGGGCACGTCGCACACGCTGTCCCCGTTCGGTTCACCGGGCAGGGCGCAGGAACGGGCGGCGGGCGAAGCCCTCGACCGGCTCGGAATCGGGAAGCTTTCGGACCGCATGTTCGACACGCTGTCCGGCGGCGAACAGCAGCTTGTGTACGTTGCGCGCGCGCTTGCGCAGCAGGCGAAGATCCTGCTGATGGACGAGCCGACGTCCTCGCTCGATTACGGCAACCAGCTTTCCGTCCTGTCCGTCGTGAAGGACCTGAGCCGGGACGGCTATACCGTGCTGCTTTCGACGCACAACCCGCAGCACGCGCTGTGGTATGCGGACAAGGTGCTTGCGCTTTCGGACGGGCGCGTCGCGGCGTTCGGCAGGACCGGAGAGGTCCTTTCGCCCGCGCTGTTCGGCACGCTGTACGGCACGCAGACGCAGCTTTATGAAACGCCGGGCGGGACGGTGATCCTGCCCGTTCCGAACAAACCCGAATCAAAAGGAGATCAGCCATGAAACGAATTCTTGCCTGCCTGCTTGCATGCTGCATGCTGCCCGCGCTCTTTGCATGTGCGAAGACGGAAGCGCCCGCGTCCGAAACCCGTGCATTCACGGACTCCGTCGGACGCACGGTCGAGGTGCCGACAAACATTGAGCGCGTCGCGATCTCGGGTCCGCTGGCGCAGATCGTGGTATTTGCGCTGTGCCCGGACAAGCTCGTCGGGATCGCGCAGAAGTGGGACAAGACCGCGGAGCAATACCTTGCGACGGAATACTGTCAGCTTCCGGAGCTCGGGCAGCTATACGGCGGAAAGGGCGAACTGAACCTTGAGACGCTGCTTGCTTCCGGCGCGCAGGTCGTGATCGACGTCGGGGAGCCGAAGGGCTCGATCGTGGAAGATCTCGACGCGCTGACCGAACAGACGGGCGTCCCGTTCGTGCATATTTCGGCTTCGATCGGCACGATGCATGCCGGACGAGGCGGAAGCGCTTGCGGCGTACTGCGACGAAACCTATGCAAAGATCACAGAGATCGCGGGCTCCGTCGAAAAGGCGAACCTCTTATACATCACGGGCGACAAGGGGCTGAACGTGATCGCCAGGGGCAGCTACCACGCGGAGATCATCGACCTGCTTTCGAACAATCTTGCGGTCGTGGACAATCCGTCAAGCAAGGGCACGGGCAACGAGGTCGATATGGAACAGATCATGCTGTGGGATCCGGACGTGATCCTGTTCGCGCCGGACAGCATCTATGCTTCGGTCGGCGGCGACCCGCTCTGGCAGGACGTTGCCGCGATTAAAAACGGAACCTATTACGAGGTTCCGATGGGACCGTACAACTGGATGGGCTTCCCGCCGTCCGTGCAGCGCATCCTCGGCATGCTGTGGATGGCAAAGCTCCTCTACCCCGCCGCCGCGGATTACGATCTATTCACTGAGGTGCAGACGTATTTCAAATTGTTCTACCACTGCGAGCTTACCGAAGCCGATTACAGCGCGCTGGTTGCAAATTCGATCGGCGCGCGGGAAGCGCTTGCCCCGGCGGCGTAATGCCCGCATGTGCCTGTGGAACGGACGATCGATGATCGTCCCTACGGTTACGCTGTAGCGGCGGTCTGTAGGGACGTGCATTGCGCGTCCGCCGAAGCTGTACCGACGATCTGCAGGACGTGCCTATGGAACGGACGATCGATGATCGTCCCTACGGTTACGCTGTGCCGACGATCTGTAGGGACGTGCCTGTGGAACGGACGATCGATGATCGTCCCTACGGTTACGCTGTAGCGGCGATCTGTAGGGACGTGCCTGTGGAACGGACGATCGATGATCGTCCCTACGGTTACGCTGTGCCGACGATCTGTAGGACGTGCCTATGGAACGGACGATCGATGATCGTCCCTACGGTTACGCTGTACCGACACTCTGTAGGGACGTGCATTGCACGTCCGCCGAAGCTGTACCGACGATCTGCAGGACGTGCCTGTGGAACGGACGATCGATGATCGTTCCTACGGTTATGCTGTAGCGGCGGTCTGTAGGGACGTGCATTGCACGTCCGCCGAAGCTGTGCCGACGATCTGCAGGACGTGCCTGTGGAACGGACGATCGATGATCGTCCCTACGGTTACGCATCGGAGCGTGATGAAGGCATATCGGATGCAGAAACGGATACGTTTTGCTGAAGGATTCAGCCGTTCACGGCGTTGCCCATAAAATGGGGAAAACAATACATTCCGTTGGAGAGAGCGCCGAGGATCTGTCCGTGCCGTGAAAACAGGATATCCGTGTAGGGACGATCACCGATCGTCCGTTTCGACGCAACGAAAAAAGGACTGCCAGCGCGGGCAGTCCTTTTCGCATAAAAGCTTACAGCGTCGCAAGATACGCCTTGCGGCCGGTTTCGTAGAGATTGTTTCCCTCGCTGTCGATCACGCAGACGACGGGGAGGTTTTCGACCTCGAGCCGTCTGACCGCCTCCGCGCCGAGATCCTCGTAACAGACGATCTCCGCCTTTTTGATGCAGCTTGATAAAAGCGCGCCCGCGCCGCCGATCGCGGCGAAGTACACCGCGCCGTGCTCCTTCATGGCGGCGACGACCTCCGCGCTGCGTTTGCCCTTGCCGATCATGCCGGTTTCGCCCGCGGCGATCATGGCGGGAGAATAGGCGTCCATGCGGTAGCTCGTCGTGGGACCCGCCGAGCCGATGACCTGTCCCGGCTTTGCGGGCGTCGGTCCGACGTAATAGATCGTCGCGTCCTTCACGTCAAAGGGCAGGGGCTTGCCGTCCTTCAGAAGCTCGCAGAGGCGCTTGTGCGCCGCGTCGCGCGCGGTGTAGATAACGCCGGAAAGCAGGCAGCTTTCGCCGCTCTTGATCGTTCTTGCCGTTTCCCGCGTGATGGGGAGCTGAATCTTTCGTTCCATATCGTTCACCTCACAGTACCACCGTCTTATGCCGGGTCACGTGGCAGTTGATGTTGACCGCCACGGGCAGCCCTGCAATGTGCGTCGGCATCCATTCGATGTTCACCGCAAGCGCGGTGGTGCGTCCGCCGAAGCCCTGCGGTCCGACGCCGAGCGCGTTGATCTTTTCGAGCAGTTCCGCTTCAAGATCGGCGTAGAACGGATCCGCGTTGCGCTCGTCCGTGCTTCTCATCAGCGCTTTCTTGGCGAGGTACGCCGCCTTGTCGAACGTGCCGCCGATGCCGACGCCCACGATCACGGGCGGACAGGGGTTCGGTCCCGCTTCCTCGACGGTCTTCAGGATGAACGCCTTGACGCCTTCCACGCCGTCGCTGGGCTTGAGCATCGCAAGACGGCTCATGTTCTCGCTGCCGAAGCCCTTCGGCGCAACGGTGATCTCGAGCCGATCGCCCGGGACGATCTCGGTATAGAGCATGGCGGGCGTGTTGTCGCCGGTGTTGACCCGGCGCAGCGGATCCCTGACCACGGATTTACGGAGATACCCTTCGCCGTAGCCAAGGCGCACGCCTTCGTCGACGGCGGCGCGGAGGTCGCCCTCAATATGCACGTCCTGTCCGATCTTCAGAAAGACGCAGCAAACGCCGGTGTCCTGACAGATCGGCACGGTGTTCCGTTCCGCGATCCCGTAGTTTTCGATGATCTTGTCGAGGATGCCCTGCGCGGTCGGCCACGGCTCGTTCGCCCGCGCGCTTTCGATGCGGCTTTTCACGTCGCAGGGCAGCGCGCAGTTTGCCTCGATCGCGAGCCGCGCGATCGTTTCGGTCAAAAGACCTGCCTGAATTTCTCTCATAATTTCTCCTGTCTCAGCGGACGGGCAATGCCCGTCCCTACGTTTTTTGTGCGCCGCAGACGCGATACATGTGCAAGACGATCTCTCCCTCCGTCTCGCTTCGCGATCCACCTCCCTCGTCAGAGGGAGGTCAATGTTACTGCAAAACCTCGCGGATACGGTCGATCACGGTGCCGTCGCGGTAGACGACGTCCGCGACGATCTTCTCGCCGAGACGAGGCTTGTCCGGCACGCCGCTCGTGCGCTCCGCAAGCGCTTTGAGCTCGTGAATGTCGACGACCTTGATCCCGGCGTCCCTGAGCCGCAGCGCAAGTTCTTTGTCCTTCGGATTGACCGCAACGCCCTTTTGCGTGACGAGCACGTCGATCGTGCTGCCGGGCGTACTGATGCAGGTCACGCGGTCGGTGACGATCGGAAGCCTTGCGCGCGAAAGCGGCGCGATGATCATCGAAAGCTTTGCGCCCGCCGCCGTGTCGCTGTGACCGCCGGAGCCGCCCATGATGCAGCCGTTCGAGTCGGTGTGCACGTTGACGTTGAAGTCCGTGTCAAGCTGTGTCGCGCCCAAAATCACGACGTCGAGCGAGTCGACGACCGCGGATTTACTGAACGGCGAGGCGTACTGCGTTGCGGAGATCTCGCAATGCTTCGGATTGCTGCGGATGGATTCGACCGCCTTCAAATCGAAGCACTGCACGTCCATCAAAGCGTCGAAGCAGCCCTCGTTCAGCATGTCGACAAGGTATCCCGTGATGCCGCCCAAACCGAAGCTTCCGCGGATCTTTTCCTTCAGCATGACGTCCTTCAGGTATTTCGCCGCCGCCAGAGAAGCGCCGCCCGCGCCGGTCTGGAAGCTGAACCCGTCCTTCAGAAGTCCCGACGCTTTTATGACGTCGACCGCGGTCATCGCCATCGAAAGCCCGACCGGATCGCGCGTGATCTTGGTGGTGCCGGACACGATGCCCTTCGGATCGCCGATCGAATCGACGACGACCACCGCGTCCACGTCGGTCTCGGGGATCGACCAGTCGCAGAGCGGATAGGGGTGCAGCTCGTCCGTGATCGCCACGACGAACTTTGCGTGCTTTGCGTCCGGGATCGCATAGCCCAGGGATCCGCAGGCGGAGCGGCCGAACTTGCCGGTGCAGTTGCCCATCGGATCGCAGGCGGGCGCGGCGATGAACGCCACGTCGATCGGCGTTCTGCCGTTTTCGATATCGGCGGGACGGCCGCCGTGCGTGCGGAACTGCACGGGGTTTTCCATGCCGCCCGCGGAGATGAAGCTGCCTAATGCAGCGGACATGTAGTCCGTGAGGACGGTCGTGACGACGCCGTTTTTGATATGCTCTTTGAGAGGCGCGTGCGCGTCGAAGAGCGAGCTTGCGTTCAGGGTGAGGTCACGGATGCCGAGCTTTGCGATCTCCTCCATCACCATGTTCAGCACGTAGTCGCCGTTGCGGAGATGGTGGTGGAACGAAACGGTCATGCCGCTTTTGAGTCCGCTGTCGAGGATCGCTTCGCGAATGGATTGACGGATCTTATTCATCTTCGAGCCCTCCGAGTCCCAGCTGTTCTGCCGCCTCCAGCGTTTGCCGCGCGCGCTCCACGATCGGCTTGTCGATCATCTTGCCGCGCAGGGAGACTGCGCCTTTCCCCTGCAGCTTTCCGATGCGGATCGCCTCAAAGACGAGCTTTGCGTATTCGATGTCCGCAGGCGACGGGCTGAACACCTCGTTGATCGTGCGCACGTGCCGCGGCGCGATCGCGCTCTTGCCGGTGAAGCCGAGGCTCTTTGCGTACTCCGCGTCAACGACGATGCCCTCGTCGTCGTTCACGTCGGTAAACGGCGTGTCATAGACGTCCACGCCCGCGGCTCTTGCCGCGCAGACGAGGCGCTTTCTTGCGTAGTCGATCTCGTTGCCCGCCTTGGTGCGCTTGCAGCGAAGGTCCGCCGTGAGGTCCTCGCCGCCCAGAAACAGCGCCGTGACGCGCGGGCAGGCGGAAGCGATCTCGAACGCGCGCTCCACGCCGAGCGCCGTTTCGATCAGCGGGATCAAACGGATCGTGCCGACCGGGATCCCCGACCGCGCTTCGACCTCCGCAATGTACGCGTCGAGTGTTTTCATGTCCTCGGCGCTCGATGCCTTCGGCGGCATGATGAGATCGGGCTTCAAGGGTACGATCGCGTTGAGATCGTCCTTCCAGTACGCGGTGTCGATCGCGTTGATGCGCACGGTGACCTCCACGCCGATAAAGCCCATTTCCCGGATCGCGTTCCGAACGAGCAGCCGCGCCGCGTCCTTTTCGTCCGGCGAAACGGCGTCCTCCAGATCCAGGATGATGCTGTCCGCGCCGAGCGCGTCGCCGTTGATGATCATGTTCGGCGCGTTGCCCGGCAAAAAGAGCATGCTTCTTCGCATATTCCCCTCCGTGATTTTTCCGGGGACACGTCCCCGTCGTTACTTTGTATTATAACGCCGGACGGAGAAACATTCAATACCCCGAATGCCGTAAAAACGGGACCGATTGCGGCGGAAGGATCCTCTGCGCCCGACGGAATTGCCTTCTGTACAGCTCCATGATAACACATGAATTGTGAAAAAATTCCCGAAATGAGTTCACAATTCGCAGGTTCGTTTCCTGAAAGAAGATCGTTCTTAAGGAAATTGTTTTTAAGAAGATCGATTAAAAGGACAGTTTCCTTAAAGAAGATCGTTCTTTAAGAAGATCCATGTAATTACATCTGTTTAATTATAATTATAATTATATCTTCTTAAAGAAGAATATTCTTCTTAAGAACGATCTTCTTCCGCTTTCCGCGGCGTTTTGAATTGTGAACTGATTATGGGAATTTTGGAAGGGGTTTCCGTGTTATGCTTTAAGCAAGGAGGACGGAAACATGATTGAACGAAACGAAAACAGAGGATTGTTTACAAGAATTTCGAACGCGGTGCTGCGGGATCCCTCCATGAGCGCGGAGGAGCTGGGGCTCTATGCGTCGATGCTGTCGAGACCGGACAACTGGGAATTTTCCGAATACGTGCTGTCAAAGCAGTTCGGAACGACGCCGCAGGAGATCCGCCGGATCCTGCTGTCGCTTGAACGAAAGGGCTATACCCGCGAACGGCGGGGACGCTACGGTCCGGTGTGGGATCTGTTTGAGCGGCCCGAAAAGCCGCAGCCGGCGCCGCAGCCGCAGCCGCCCGAACCTGCCGCAGCCCCGGCGGAGGAGCATACGCTGACAAGTGAGGAGATCGGACAGCGGCTGATCGACCACGCAAACTACCTTCGCAGGCTCGCGGCGGAACGCAAAGCGGCGGACGCGGCAAAGCAGATTGCCCCGCGCACGTCCGCAGGACAGGTCACGACCGCAGGCAATTCATTTTGATGAATTGTGCAAAGCACATGGACTACCCCTCAGTCAGCTGCTGCAGTTCGGTGGCTGAGGGATTGTTTTACAGTCAGACAACCCTTCCGCTCGGCAAGCCTCGCCACCTCCCCTTACACAGGGGAGGCAAGAATGTCATATACCAAAAGCCTTCCTCCCGGTGGGCGCGGAGATGAGCGTCGAAAGTCGCGGAATGCAGCGAATCGGAAGCGCGGGGCATCGTCTCCTGCGGTCCGTCGGAGCGATTCTTGCCCTCCTTGTGTAAAGGAGGGTGGCGAGGAACGAGCCGGGAGGATTGTCAATGAATCGTGCAAGGCACATATGGGCGTGTCTCAGCCCAGCAAAACATCCATGCCCGTCATCAGGGCAAAGCCAAAGAGTACAAGAAGCGTTCCGAACAGGGGACGTTCCCGAAGCGTATCCGGGAGCAGCTCAAAGCCGGTGACGTACGCCATCGCGCCCGCGGCAAAGCAGAGAAGCCACGGCAGCGCGGGCACGGCGAACCGCGCAAGCAGGACCGTCAGCGCGCCCGCGACCGGTTCGGACGCGCCGGACAGCACGCCGTAAAGGAACGCCCTCCCCCGCCCGACGCCCGCGGCGTGCAGCGGCAGAGAGATGATCGCGCCCTCGGGCAAGTTCTGCAGCGCGATCCCGAGCGACAGCGCGAACGCGCTCATCGCCGTGACGGTCCCCGGTCCGGAGAGCAGCGCCGCGTACGCCGCGCCGACCGCCATACCCTCCGGGATGTTGTGGAGACATACGGACAATACGAGCATGCGCGTGGAATGCGCGACCGCGCCGCGCCGCGCCGATCGCTGCGAAAACCGGTCCCACAGGGCAAGGAACCCGACGCCGAGCGCAAACCCCGCGCACGCCGAAAGCCACGGCATGCCGCCCGCAGCTTCCGTCTGTTCCATGGCGGGCAGCAGCAGGCTGAACACGGCGGCAGCCGCCATGATCCCCGCCGCCGCGTCGGACAGAAATCCCGCGACGCGCTTTCCCGCGCCGTTCTTCCAGAACAGCACCGCCGCCGCGCCCAGAGACGTGCCGATGAACGGCACCAAAAGCCCTTTGATCGCCTCGCCCATTGCGCGTCCTCCCTTCCCTGCCGCTCTGATATCGTATGCGCGATCCGGCGCAAACGGTGAAAAACGGGCACAAATTTTGTCGGTATTTGCCTTGACATCGGTTCCGGTCGGGGTTATACTTAAATCGGAAATGGGCACAAGCCCATACCGAATCAACATGCACGCGGCGGGCCGTATGTCCGTCAAATTCATAACGCAGAAAGGAACATGATCATGGGAAAGTTTGAAGTCAAAGAAGTAAAGTCCGGTATCAAGTTCAATCTGAAGGCCGGAAACGGCGAGGTCATCGCTGTCAGCGAGATCTATTCCACCGAAAACGCCTGCATGAACGGCATCGAGAGCGTCAGAAAGTCCTGCCTCGGCGACGTCGAGGATCAGACCGTGGAGGGATTCGAGGTCAAAAAGCATCCGAAGTTTGAAGTCTATAAGGACAAGGCAGGCGAATTCCGCTTCCGTCTGAAGGCAAAGAACGGCGAGATCATTGCGACCGGCGAAAGCTACAAGGCAAAGGCAAGCTGCCTGAAAGGCATCGAGAGCATCAAGAAGAACGCGCCCGAAGCGCCTGTCGTCAAGGTCGAAGCATAAAGATTCATTCGAAAAACACCCCGTCCGATTGATTCGGACGGGTGTTTGTTTTTGTAAATTCTTTTTCGCCGTCCGATTGTTCACACACTGTTGACAAACTTGTGAAAAACAAATGGTATAATAGGGTATCGAATGACCGGGCGAACGCCCTTGAAAGGAATCCCATTGAAACTTCCCGCTTGGAGCAAAAAACAGACGATCCTGATCGGCGTCCTTGCCGGCGTACTTCTCTGCGCGATCGTATTCCTGATCGCCGTGCTTTCGCGTCCCGCCGAGCCGGCGTGCGCCGAAGATCCCGATTCCAATGAGGTCGCAGAAGACATCGAGCTGATCGAGGAAGGCTCCGTCTCCCTGTCGCTTGCCGCGACGCCGCCGCCGGATCTCGCCCTGACTTTCCGCGAGGACGCGGACAATCCCCTGCCCGAAAACGGCGCGATCCTGAAGCTCGGCGAGGACGTCGCGTTCGGCGGAACGGTCTACTCGAATTATCCGCTCGACAGCGTGAACGTGTCGATCTCCTGCTCGCACAACGGCAAAGCCCCCTATCCCTACCGGAAATCGGTTCACTTCAAGCAGCACAGGACGGGCGTATACTCCCTGATCGATCCCGCAACGGACGAGGGCGCGTCGCTTTCGATGCTCACGGACCTTTCCGAGCTGCTCGTCGGCTGGCACACGATGAAGATCAGCGCATCCGTCAGCGGCTCGCGCGCGGTGGAGGTGTTCCGCTGCTCGTTCTATGTCCTGGGCGACAAATGGGAGACCATCACGAAAGACAATTTCACCGATTCCTATAAGGAGGCAAAGGCGTTTTTCGGCAGTGAAGAACGGTTCCTCTATCGCTACCAGTGGGTCTACGGGCGCTATATCGTCGCCGATCCTGTATGGGAGCAGACCTATATCACCGAGATCCCGGGCTATCCGGACCGGACGCCGTGGAAGATGCACATCGACGCGGTTCCGTACTTTGGAAAGGCGTTCGACTATCTCAACACGAGCTTTCTGCGCGTGCACGGCACGAACGGCGACACCGGCGTGATCAAGGCGATCGATCTAATCACCGAGTACAACGGGTGCTACGTTTCGCGGTTCACGTCGTCTCTGAAATCGATCAGCCACCACACCTTCGGCACGGCGGTCGACGTGAACGCCTCGATGGAGCCGAACAAGAACACCGAAGCGAACACGAAGGTCATCGACGACGACGTCAAGGGACACCTCGTCTTCAACGGCATTCAGACGGAAAACGGCATCCCGTACTACGATTTCACCTACGACGGCTCGTACGATACCGACCCGAACGGCGTGCCGCAGACCTGCGTGAACTACCTCCTGTACGAGCTCGGGTTCTTCCGCGCCGGTTTCGAATGGGCGCACTACTATAAATCCACAAGCGACGCGATGCACTTCTGTCTCAGCGAATTCGTGACCTACAACCACGAGCATCCGAAATTCGGGCTGCGGAAGGTCTATCAGTACGCCGATCCCGTGAAGGATCCCGCTGCGCCGTCGCCCGACGCCTCCCCCGCCGCCTCCGCCGCGCCGACCGATACGCCCTGAAAACGCGAACATGAAAACACAGCCTCGAAAGAGGCTGTGTTTTGCGTTTGTCCTTATGCGTTGCCGCGGCGTTTGCGGAATCCGGTTTCGATCGCCTCCGCGATCCGCTCGATGCGCGTCAGCCGTCCGATCTGGATCGCGCCTTCGGTCACGATGAGCGCGACGACGATGTCCAGCACGAAATGCTGCTTGACGAACAGGATCGAGAAGCACACGAGGATCAGGAAGACAAGGTTGAACCACTGATACCACTTCGGGATCTTTCTGCAGTCCATCGTACAGCGCCAGCAGATGTAGCTGATGACGACGTGCAGCGACGGGCAGAGGTTCGTCGGCGAATCGACCTTGTAGAGGAAGCGCATCCCGTCGTTGAAGAAGTCGGGCTCCGTGATCTCCGGGCGTTGGATCGTCACCGGATAGGCAAGGAAGCAGACCAGCGAAACGAGCATGATGATCGTATAGACGCCGCACAGGCGATAGGCATGCTTCCTGCTTTCCGCAAGGATCCAGACGATCGTGACAAGCCACGACACGAACGACAGAAAATAGATGATGATCCACGGCGGCGACAGCGGGATCTTCGCATCCAGCGGCAGCGCGATCTCATGCGCGGGCAGATACGGCAGGATGGGACGCGTCGCGTAGAACGTGAGCAGGTCGATCGTCATCAGATATGCGAAGCAGATCCACACGTACAGAGGGAACCGTTCCTTGAAACTGCGGCGCTCCGTTTGCCGTTCCGGCTCCTGCCGGTCCAGAATGAACGCCGGACGCCGGTTCACCGCAAGCAGAAGCAGCATGCCCAGGATCCCGCAGCAGACGAACTCGCCGATGAAAACGAACAGCGCAAGCAGCCACCACGATTCCGTCATCCCGTAGGTATACCGCAGCACGAACGGCACGATCAGCGTGTTCGCCAGGATCGGCGGGATCGGCGCAAGCCATTTGTGCCGGCGCAGCAGATAGGTAAAGATCGCGCCGAGCAGCGTGGCAACGGTGCCGAAGACGACGTCCCAGACCGCCGCGCCGGTCAGCAGATTGGCAAGAAAGCAGCCGATCGCAAGCCCCGGGATCGCCGCGCTTGTGAAGAACGGCAGGATCGTCAGCGCTTCGGAGATGCGGAACCGGATGAGGTTCGTTCCGGACAGCCCGAACTGCGCGGACAGCCCGAACTGCGCGGACAGCTCGGTCAGCACCACATAGAGCGCCGCGATGAACGCCGCTTTGGTGATATAAGAGGTTGTATGACGATAGGATTTTGACATTTCCGTTTCCTTTACAATGCTTTTTTCGGAATCCCCTTACGCGGGTTTCCGCTTGCGGGCTTTGCAGTACCGCACGATCCAGTACCCGATCCGCACCAGCCCGTCCAGCGCGCCGCACGCGGCGAACGCGATCGTAAACGCCCACGCAATGCTCTGCGGGATCACGAGATACCCGAGTCCGAACAGCGCGGAAACCGCGCCCTCGATGAAGTTCAGAACGCGCAGGAACGTTTTTTTCTCGCGCTTGATGCCGCGCTTGACGACGGTGTAATACGCAAGCGAAAGGCTCAGGATCCCGTAAAGCACGCTGCCGATCAGGAACATTGCGTGCTCCTTGAAGAACAGGCTCGCCTCCAGCGCAAGGACCACGGCGAGCAGCACGAACCGTCCCCGCATGCCGTCCAGCTTTCCGTGCTGCCGGATGAGACGCCGGATCAGAAGCACCGCCTGCACGACGGCGAGCGCCGTCAGAATGATGATCGTCGTCAGCTCGAACAGAACGCCGGACAGGAAGAACAGGATCACGCCCGCAAGGATCAGCCCGACGCCCTGCACGCGCAGGTCGGAAAAGATGCGCCTGAGCTTTTCGGTCTTCGTTTCGGGCAGCGACGGGATCGCGTCCTCGAACAGGAGCTTGTTCGGCAGCTTTGCAAACGTCTTCCTCGTCGTTGCGCTTACGCCGGTCAGGCGGATCAGGATCGACTGCAGCCGGTCCAGGTTGAGCTCCTCGAGCGTGACCGTGCCGTCCGCGCTTACCGCGTCGAACAGCTCGTTGAAGAAGACCGCGCGATCCTGCTGCGGGATGCTCTCGACCCAATCGTTCATCAGATGATTGATCCGCTCGCTCTCCGGATCGGTCTGCGCAACGGTCGCGAATTCGCCGTATTCGACCATCCACGACGCAATCGAATGCTGCATGAGCCCCTTCTGACCGGATCGGACGATCTTCGTGTCCGTGATCTTCGGCTCGAACAGCATGCCGATGATGTCGTATTCCGGAATGATGCGCGTCGTTTTCGGGTCGATCCGCCTGTCCAGCGCCGGATCCATCACCTCCGGGCAAAAGCCCGGACCGTCCAGCAGGTATACGTGCGAAACCTTCTCCCATTTTTCGCTGTCCAGACAGCACGCGGCGTACTGCGCCATGTTCGCGCCCTTGGAATGTCCGGCGATCATCCATTCGCCGTCGTCGATCACGCGCTCCGCGTAGGCAAGCGCGAGCTTCTGCGCTTCCGTCAGCGTGAACGAGATCATGCAGCTTTCGTGCCAGCCCGCAATGGAAGCGTCCGTGCCGCGATAGCCGATGAACGAGAAATCCGGCGCGCGGAAGGTCGTCGCCGAAAACTGCACCGGCGGATCCTGCCGGAAGATATCCTCGTAATCCGTGATGCGGATATCCCGGAAACGCGCGGAACGCGCCGCCGCTTCAAAGATCGCGCGGTTGCCGAGATCGCCGCCCGTGATCATCAGCTTCGCCTCCCCCGCCTCGATCATGGCAAGGCAGTCGGAAACGGTGTGCTCCGGCTTTCCGTCGGCAAAGACCGGCGTCAGATCGAAATAACAGATGTTGCACAGGATCGCGGCGTCCACGTCCCGAAACGGGTACGCGCGGAAGTCGAAATCGCCGATCCAGCGGATATAATCCGAAAGCTTATCCATACATGCCTCCCGATCGCGCGCCCGGCAGGTCCCTCCGGACGCGGATCAAAAAACGCTTTTGTTGAATACATACACGGTTATTATACCGTTTTTTAAGAGCAATTTCAAGTATGCGAAGAAATTTCACAAAGTACGGCAGCCCCGTCCGACGGCGTCTGAGGCGCGTGCGGCACGATTGCAAATTTGACCGGTTCGTGAAGGAATTTCGGTGATTTTTGGACCGGTTTGTTACCCCGGTATGAATAATCGGATATTTTTAAAACACATTATAAAGAAACATCGAAAACCGGTACAAACGCAAAAATATATGGTACGATACGCCACACAAGGAGGTGATCGTATGAACGCAGCGAAGCGTCTGATGGCAGCGGTTACGGCGGCGCTGTGCCTGCTCTCGCCGCTGATCGGCGAGCATGCGATCGCAGACGGGCGCATCGCCGGACCGGTCCCGGAGCTAAGCGCCGTGCAGCGCACGGAGGACCGGGACGAAGCGGCGCTGACGGAGGCGCAGCCCGCAGAACCGAAGACCGACGAAGGCGAACAGCTGATCGAACAGATCCGGGAGACGTACAAGAAGGCAAAGAAAGCGTCCCGCGTGAAATCCTTCAAGGGCAAGTGCGGCAAATACGTGAACCGGCAGCTCGTGGTGCTCGGCATCAACAAGAAGTATATCGGCTGCAACGGCAACAGAGCGTATGACGTCTACGCGAAAAAGTCCGAGACCAGCGGCGGCTACAAGATCACCGCGTACGCCGCGAAGAAATACACGCTGAAGGCGGCGCTGGAGGCGATCGCATCGGAGGACCCGCACGCGCGGAACATCCTCGTCGGGTTCCAGCGCGGTACAAGCAAGGCTGGCAAGCGGTACGGACACGTGCTGTTCATCCACGGCATCGAGAACGGCATGGTCTATTTCTCCGACAGCTTCGCCCAGAAGGTCAACGGCAAGAACTGCAAGGAGGGCGAGCCGATCGTCTGCTCCATCGCGACGTTCGCAAAGCTTTACAAAAAGTATAAGCTGGACGGCGTCATCCACTTCGGATAGCCCCCTGTCAACAGGGTACACAAATACATGCATGCAACGGAAAAAGCGCCGAAATCGGCGCTTTTTCCATGTCTCAATGCGCGCAGCATTCTTGCCAACGAACCCGTAGGGGCGGATCGCATCCGCCCGCCGCAATCCAATGATTCTCCGGCAGGGGAATCTTCTTTCATGCAGCGAAGCGCAATTCACGGCGTGCGTCAATCCATGCGTTCCGGCTCCCCTGCGATCGTGGGGAGAACTTTTGCCGCGCTTGTCCGAAGCGTCTGTGCGGCAGGATCCGTCATCGGGTCCGCGCCTTCGCCGGTCCAATCGTCCATCCCGGAGCAGGCGGTGCAGGCAGCGCAGCCGAGCGTACAGGCGGCACAGCCGAGCGCGCAGGAACCGCAGCCGGAGCATCCTCTGTTTTCCGACGTGTATCTTCCGCCGCAGGAGACGAATGCAACGATCAGCGCAAGGGTGACGATCAGTAAAGCCAGGAATCCTCTTTTCATGCGTATTACCTCCTTTGCGATCCGGCGACGGCGCCGCAAGGTACACGCCGTCCGCCTTCTTGTTTTTGCACCTACAGGATAGCATGTCCGCATTCGCGCTGCCAGTGCAATCGGTCCGCATTGGCGTCGTCCATTGCCGTGTCCGGAACGAAATAAACCGACATATTTCCGCAAATCCGGAGGGTGGCTTCATCCGCCGTCGGTTCGCGTCGACCGGATCCGTGCCTGCAGCAGAAAAAGCGCCCGAAGAGCTATTCTCTAAAGGGTGGTTTTCAAACAATAATGAGTTGACGGAGGAAACGCATCAATCCTCCGTCTTTTTTCTATCGCTTGGCTCCCCTGTG
>CADAPG010000048.1:10895-34085 GCA_902789675.1 uncultured Eubacteriales bacterium | reverse complement strand
GATCCTCGGCATCACCCAGTACCTGATGCGTAAACCGCGCGCTCTGTCCGGCGGTCAGCGTCAGCGTGTTGCAATCGGCCGTGCAATGGTCCGTGATTCGAAGGTCTTCCTGATGGACGAACCGCTTTCGAACCTCGACGCAAAGCTCCGTAACCAGATGCGTGCAGAGATCATCCTGCTCCGTCAGAAGCTGGACACCACGTTCATCTATGTTACGCATGACCAGACCGAGGCTATGACACTCGGCGATCGTATCGTCATCATGAAGGACGGCTACATCATGCAGGTCGGTACCCCGATGGAAGTCTTCGAAAAGCCGAACAATCTGTTCGTTGCGGAGTTCATCGGCGCGCCGAAGATGAACGTCCTGAAGACCGAGCTCGTGAAAGAACAGGGCAAGTACTATGTAAAGCCCTGCGGCGCAAAGATCGAAGTCACCGGTGAAAAGAACAAGCTGCTTGCGAATAAGGGCGTTGACAACCGCGAGATTCTGCTCGGCGTACGTCCGGAGCATATCGTTCTCGCAACCGACAAGCGCGAGGATTCCATCCCCTGCAAGCTGGAAGTCAAGGAAATGATGGGCAGCGAGCTGCATCTGCACGTGGTCACCGAAGACGGTACGCGTTGGATCGTGCGTGTTCCGACCATCGACCTCAATCAGGAGCAGCGGAATCATCTCGATCAGCCGGAGGCGGATCTGTACATCACCTTCGAGGGCAAGGCAATGCACTTCTTCGATCCGGAGACCGAGAAGAACCTGATCTACGGCGAATAATTACAATCGACACACGAAAGCGGGCGGATTTCCGCCCGCTTTTTTCGTTGTTTCGCCTTGTTTCGCACGGCGATCCATGGTACAATAAAGTATCAGACAAACGGAGGTTCCGTACAGATGAGAAAGCTCAGCAACGGTTGGGAATTTACGCCGACATGGACGAATGGCTTTCGCCTCGGCGAAGGCGAAGGAGAGCCCGTGCGCCTTCCGCACAACCCGAAGGAGATCCCGCAGCATTATGCCGGTCCGGAGGATTATGAGGGCGTGTACGGGTACCGCAGGACGCTTCCGCTCGACGGATCGGTGCGCGGGAAACGCCTGTTCCTGCAGTTCGACGGCGCGGCGCACATCGCGACGGTGTTTGTAAACGGCAGGGAGCTCTTGACGCATCGCACGGGGTACACCGCGTTTCGGGTGGAGATCACCGACGCCGTGCACCTGGACGGCACGGACCTCGTCGCCGTGCGGCTGGATTCGACCGAGAATCCGGAGATCCCGCCGTTTGGCTATGTCATCGACTACCTGACCTACGGCGGGCTGTATCGCGACGTATGGCTGGACGTGCGGAACGAAACATGCATCGCGAACGTGTTCGTGCATACGCCCGATCTGCATACCGCAAAGGTACAGACTGTTTTTTCCGGCAGGAGCAGCGTGCTGATCCGCAATCGTGTGCTGGATGCGGCGGGCAACTGCGTCGGACAGAACGCCGACGGGGGAGACCTGAACGTGAAAGCGCCGGAGGATCTGCGTTGTGAAACGATGCAGATCAACGTGCCGGACGCGGCGCCGTGGACCTGTGAAACGCCGAATCTCTATACGCTGGAAACCACGCTCTACAGCGCGGACATGCAGCCGATGGACGTCGTCCTGACGCGTTTCGGCTTCCGTACCGCCGAATTCCGGAAGGACGGATTCTATCTCAACGGCAAGCGTACGTTTTTGAGAGGGCTCGATCGCCATCAGGCGTACCCGTATATCGGCTATGCAGCGCCGAAAAGCCTGCAGCGCGAGGACGCGCGCATCCTCAAGGAGGAGCTGTGCTGCAACGCCGTTCGCACCTCGCACTATCCGCAGAGCCAGTATTTTATCGACGCCTGCGACGAGCTGGGGCTTCTGGTGTTCACGGAGATCCCCGGCTGGCAGCATATCGGCGGCGAGGCATGGCAGCAGCAGGCGGTCGACAACGTGCGCGAGATGGTGACCCAGTATCGCAACCACCCCTCGATCGTGCTGTGGGGCGTACGCATCAACGAGAGTCGCGACAACGACGCGCTCTATGAAAAGACCAACGCGCTCGCGCATTTCCTCGATCCTTCGCGGCAGACCTCCGGCGTGCGCTATCTTGTGAAGAGCCATCTTTTAGAGGACGTCTACGCCTACAACGATTTCAAGCCGTTCGAATTTGACGATCCGATCCGCAAAAAGGACAAGATCACGACCGATCCCGAAAAGGGCTACCTGATCTCCGAGCATTCGGGTCATATGTTCCCGACCAAGCCGTACGATCCGTGGAGCAAGCGGCAGATGCACGCGCTGCGCCATGCGAGAACGCTCGACGCGGCGATCGCCTCCGGCGAGCATGCGGGCTGCTTCGGCTGGTGCATGTTCGATTATCCGACGCACAAGGACTTCGGTTCGGGCGATCGCGTGTGCTATCATGGCGTGATGGACGCGTTCCGCAACCCGAAGCTTGCGGCGGCGGCGTACGCGAGCCAGGGCGACGAGAAACCCGTTCTGGAGATCGGCACGCCGATGTGCATCGGCGACTATCCCGCGGGCGAGATCGGCGAGATCTGGGCGTTTTCAAACGCCGAACGCGTTGCACTGTACAAAAACGACAAGCTTGTCAGGATCTTCAAGCCGGAGCCGTGGAAGGGACTTCGCCATCCGCCGTTCAGGATCGACGATCTCATCGGGCAGCTTCTGATCAGCGAGGAAGGGATCACCGGCAAGAAGGAGGAACTGCTGCACCGCGAGCTTCTGGCGGCGGGCAAGTACGGCATCGAGAAGATGCCGCTTGCCGACAAACTGCGCATGTTCTGGTGCATGAAGCGCTATCGCATGAGCTGGGCGGACGGCGAGGAGCTGTACGGCAAATACGTCGGCAACTGGGGCGGTTCGGCGACGGAATGGCGGTTCGACGCGCTCGAAGGCGAAAAGGTCACGGCGTCGGTGCGCTGCTGCCCGAACAAGAAGCTGCATCTTGAGGTCAAAGTCAGCAATACCGAGCTTACGGAGGGCGACGGGTACGATATGGCTGCGGTGCGCGTCCGCGTGCTGGACGGCAACGGCAACCTTGCGCCGTATGCGCAGCTTCCGATCCGCTTCGACGTTTCGGGCGATCTTGCGCTTGCGGGACCGCAGACTGCGACCGCGGAGGGCGGCATGACCGGCGCGTATGTGAAGACCGTCGGACACGGCGGCGAGGGCGTATTAACGGTATCTTCGGAGCAGACCGCTCCGGTTTCGATCCAATTTATCATTTCGGAGGGAGAATAAGACGATGGCAGAACGGGTCCTGAAGTATTGCATTGAAACGGAAAACGGCGCGCCGGTCACCGGCAGCGTAAAGGCGGACGGCGTTGTGCATGTACGCGTGCCGCTCAAAAACACCCGCCTCAAAAAGGTCACGGCGACGGTCGAGCTGCCCGCATCGGAGACGACGCGCATCTTCCACAACGGGTATCAGAACTGGACGTACAGCCCGGAATACGACGTGAACGGCCGTACGCGAGGCTTAAAGCATCTGCCGTGCTTTTTGCGCGGAGCGTTTCAGATCAATCGCTACGGCGACTACCATTTCGTCAAATATCCCTATAAGAAGGGGATCACGCACGGCGAATCCTGGTGCTATTTCAGAAACGGCAAGCAGTTCCTGCTGTTCGGTTCGCTTGATGAGATCCCGGGCTATACGCTGTTTACCTACAACGCAAAGAAGGGGCTTCTTTCGCTCGAGCGCGACTGCGCCGGCATGAAGGCGGACGGCGAATTCCATGCGTTCGATCTTTATATTGCGGAGGGCACGGAGCAGGAGGTCTTTGACGGATGGTTCAGGGCGATGGATGTGAAGCCTCTGACCGACAAAAAGCAGTTCGGCTATTCGAGCTGGTACAACCGCTATCAGGACATCAACGACGCGACGATCACCGACGACCTCGTCGGCGCAAAGACGCTGCTAAAAGAAGACGACCTCTTCCAGATCGACGACGGCTGGGAGACCGCGGTCGGCGACTGGCTGGTTCCGGACGCCAAGAAGTTCCCGAACGGTCTGAAGACCGCCGCCGACGCGATCCACGAGGCGGGCTTCCGCGCGGGGCTTTGGCTTGCGCCGTTCGTCTGCCAGAAGGGCTCGAAGCTCATGGAGGAGCATCCGGATTGGCTTCTCACACACGACGGCAAGCCGTGGTCGGACGGCAGCAACTGGGGCGGATTCTATTCGCTGGACATCGACAATCCCGAGGTCGTCGCGTACGTCGAAAAGGTCCTCGACCGCGTACTGAACGAATGGGGCTTCGATCTGGTCAAGCTCGACTTCCTCTACGGCGCGGCGCCGTTCGGTACCGAGACCGAATCCCGCGCGGCGCGGATGTGCCGTGCGATGAACATCCTCCGAAAAGCCTGCCGCGGCAAGCAGATCCTCGGCTGCGGCGTGCCGCTCTGGCCGGCGTTCGGCATCGTCGAATACTGCCGCGTGGGCTGCGACGTCGGGCTCGACTGGAACGACACGAAGCTCATGCAGATCACGCACCGCGAGCGCGTTTCGACCAAGCAGTCGATCGAAGATACGACGTTCCGCCGTCAGCTCACCGGACGCGCGTTCATGGGCGATCCGGACGTCTTCTTCCTGCGCGAGGGCAACTGTAAGCTGACGCCGGAGGAGAAGGAAAAGCTCTATACCGTCAACGCGCTTCTGGGCGGCATGCTGCTGACCTCCGACGCGCTGAACGCCTATACCGACGAAAAGAAGGCGCAGTTTGCGCACGTCCGCGACCTGATGGAGCACGCGACCGACGTTTCGGTCGACGCCGACAACGGCATTGTGCTGCACTGGACGTTCGGCGGCGAAGCAAAGTCGCTCCGCATTCTGTAATCAAACGCAGTACACGGCGATCCCGGGGAACCCTCCGGGATCGTTTTTTGAAAGCCGACAGACAAGAGCAGAAAATATCGGGACAAACGTGCAAAGATTGTGTATGATGATCACGTCAGGAGAAAACGGACATGGAATGGATCGAAGCAATACAAAGAGCAATCGATTATATCGAAACGCATCTGACGGATGATCTGGACACGGAAAACATTGCGGGGGAAAGCTATTATTCCTCGTTCCACTTTCAGCGCATATTCAGTATCCTTTGCGGATATACGCTCGGGGAGTACGTTCGAAACAGACGGTTATCCGCTGCCGGCGTTGAGCTTGCGGAAGGGAAGGCGAGGGTCATCGACGTTGCATACAAATACGGCTATGACAGCCCCGACAGCTTTGCAAGAGCATTCCAGAGATTCCATGGGATAACGCCGTCCCGGGCGCGCATGGACGGCGTGAAACTCAAGTCGTTCTCTCCCCTGACGATCAATCTGCACTTTGAAGGAGGAAGCATGATGGATTACAGAATCGAAACGAAACCGGACATGCTGTTGACCGGATTCAAACGACGCTTTACCGGCGATCCGAACGAGAAACAGGATCAGGATCATTATTTCGCCTGCGAGACGCGGCTGGAGCAGTATGTGCTGGAGGGCATGAGCCGCGATCATGAAACCACGTATGCCGTGCTCACGAACTTTGACAAAGACGGATATGATTTCTATTTCGCGGAAAAGCTGCCGCATTGGGCGCTCGAGGACTTTGAGGAGGATCTCGGCGAATTCGCAAAGCGGTTTGAGCATCTCTCCATACCGGAAGGGCAGTATGTGGTTTGCGAAACGGAACGCTGCAAGTTCCCGACAAATCTGGTCGACGGTCTCAGAAAACGCCTTGTGACGGAATGGCTCCCGTCCTCCGGTTATGAACTGCGGAACGCGCCGGAGATCAACGTGATCCACTGGCCGTTCGAGGACGGAAATGAAACGGTCAACAATTCGCACTGGTGTGAGATCTGGCTGCCGATCGAAAAGAAATGACAACACGCAAAACGATGATCCCGGGAAGATTTCCGGGATCGTTTTTTGTATCGGGCGTCGCTGCACGCGGGATGACAGAGACGAGTTGGCACGCGTGCGCAGAGGCTTCGCCCCCTCGGAGAGGGTGGAGAAGCTGTCGACGCAGTCGACTGATGAGGGGGTGCTTTAATCTGCGAAAAGCATTCGCTTTTCTGCGTGCCGCCTCATCCGTCGCCTTCTCCTCAATGGAAAGGCTGCCTGCCCCTGCTGTCATTTTGAGAAGCGGATGAAAGCCAAAAACAAAAAAAGCCGCCGCGAACTGTGCGAAGTCCGCGGCGACGTGTTCGGATCAGTCGATCATGCTCTTGAGGTTCTCGGAGACCGTGATCGGCGCGGCGGTTGCCGCCTGCACCTGTTCGACGGTGAATTCCGGGTTGATCTCGGTCATGACGAGGCCGTTTTCGGTGACTTCGAGGACGCACATCTCGGTGATGATCTTCTTGACGCAGTGCGAAGCGGTGAGCGGGAGACGGCACTTTTCGAGGATCTTCGGGTTGCCCTTTGCGGTGTGCTCCATGCAGACGATGCAGTTGCGCGCGCCGACGCACAGGTCCATTGCGCCGCCCATGCCGGGCATGCGCTTGCCGGGGATGATCCAGTTTGCGAGGTTGCCCTCCTGGTCGACTTCAAGCGCGCCGAGGAAGCACGCGTCCACGTGACCGCCGCGGATCAGACCGAAGTTCGTTGCGGAGTCGATGAAGCCGCCGCCGAACGCCACGGAAGCGACGTTGCCGCCCGCGTCGACGACATGGTACGGATCGTAGTTCGCGTCGCCCTCTTTCGGGGTCGCGCCTGCGCCGACGATGCCGAGCTCGGCATGGATGACGAGGTCAACGCCCTCGGGAAGGAAGCCGGGGATCATGGTGGGAAGGCCGATGCCGAGGTTGACGACGTCGCCGTCCTTCAGTTCTTTCGCGCAGCGCTTTGCGATAAAGGCTTTGATTTCGTTCTTATCCATTACTTTCTCTCTCCTTCCACAATGTAGTCGACGCACATGCCGTAGGTGTGGATGTTCTCGGGCTCGATCTCGCCGACGGGAACGAGGTATTCGGTCTCGGCGATGACGACATCCGCCGCGGTCGCCATGACCGTGTTGAAGTTGCGCATCGTGCCCTTGTACCAGCAGTTGCCCGCTTCGTCGCACTTATAGGTGCCCAGGAGCGCAAAGTCCGCATGGATCGGCTTCATCAGAAGATACTGCTTTCCGTCGATTTCCTGCTTGCCGAGGCACAGCGGGCTTTCCTCGATCAGCGTGTCGATGCCGACGGGGGTGAGCACGCCACCCAGTCCCGCGCCGCCCGCGCGGATGCACTCCGCCATGGAGCCCTGCGGGATCAGGTTGACTTCCAGCGTGCCGGCGTTCATCTGTTCGCCGACTTCTGGCGTCATGCCGACGTGCGTTGCGATAACGCGCTTGACCTGATGGTTGTGGATCAGCTCTGCGATGCCGAAGAACTCTTCACCCTTCGGACCGACCGCACGACCCATATCGTTTGCGATCAGGGTAAGGTCCTTCGTGCCGAGCTTCACAAGCTCCTTGACGATGGCGCGCGCCTGTCCGCAGGCGAGAAAGCCGCCGCACATGACGGTTGCGCCGTCGGGAATCATTTTCGCTGCTTCCATAGCAGTGATGACCGGTTTCTTTGCCATGATTGTTCCTCCTTGTTGATTTCGGTTCTATCTTTGCGGATGATTATTTCATGCCGCGTTTGACCATTTCCGTGACGACGAAGCTTGCCACGTCGTCGCCGTACGTGCCTGCGCCGAAGCCTGCGTCGAAGCCCAGCTCCTTCGCAAGCTCATGCGTGATGCGCGGACCGCCGCAGACCACCACGAACTTGTCGCGCAGGCCTTCCGCTTCCAGAAGCTCGATGAGGTTACTGAGATTTTGGATGTGGATGTCCTTCTGCGTGACCGTCTGCGAGACCAGCAGCGCGTCTGCGTGGACCTCGACCGCCTTTTTGATGAAGTCCTCGTTGCTGACCTGCGAGCCGAGGTTGTATGCCTCGACCATCTCGTAGCGCTCCACGCCGTAATGCCCCGCAAAGCCCTTGCGGTTCATGATCGCGTCGATGCCGACCGTGTGCGCGTCGGTGCCGGTAGAGGCGCCCACCATCACGACCTTCCTGCCGATGTGCTCGCGGATGTAGTCGTTCGTTTCCTCCATCGTCATAACGTCGGATTCGACGGTGATGACGTGGATGTCCTCGTAGTTCACGGTGTGCACGCAGCTGCCGTAGACCACGTAGAACGTGAATTCCTTGTCGAGCGGGGCGTGATACGTCACGTTCGGCTCGTCCAGTCCCATCTTCTTTGCGATCTGCCGCGCCGCTTCCACGCCGCGCTCGTCGTCCTTGATCGGCAGGGTAAAGCTCAGCTGCACCTTGCCGTCGTTCATCGTGTCGCCGTACGGCTTCAGACGCGTGAGGTCCAGGGTGGTATCGAATTCGATCTTATGGGTGTTGTACAATCCGCTGCTCATTCGTTTGCCACCTTGCCTTTCATGACCTCGATAAACGGGTTGAAGTAGTGCGCATCCTTGATGACGACGCCGGCAAGTCCTTTGCCGCCGTCCTTCGGACGCTTGACGTCCGCGAAGATGCCGCGCTCCAGCGTGGTGAAGAGCCCGAGCGTTTCGATCTCCTTCAAAAGCTCGGTCGCTTTCGTCAGCACTTCGTTTGCGCGGGTGCGGATGATGCCGCCCTCCTTGAAGGTCAGCTCGCTGCCGAGATCCTTCATCGTGCGGAAGATGTACTGCGCGTTCTCGATCGACAGCGCACGGTCCGACATGAACGGCGTGTGGATCGCCTCGGTCATCATGCCGAGGAGGTGCAGCTTCTGATGCGTTCGGGAAGATCTCGCGCGCCATCTCCGCCTGCGCAAGCTCATAGAGGAAGGTGTTCTCGACGGACGGATCCATCTCGAACGCATGGCCGAGACCCATCTGTTCCTCGCGCATGCCCGCGCACTTTGCGAACGCTTCGTTCAGGAACTGGGATGCAAGAACCGTGTGCGCGGAGGTGATCGCGTCGTCGGTCGTCAGGTAGTTGTCCTCGCCGGTGTTGATGATGACGCCCGCGTAGCCGTTGATGATGCGGGAAAAATACTGGTCGACGATCGTGCGCTGCATGTTGATGTCGCGGAACAGGATGCCGTACAGCGCGTCGTTCAGCATGACGTCGAGCCGTTCCAATGCGCCCATCGCCGCGATCTCCGGCATGCACAGACCCGAGCAGTAGTTGCACAGGCGAATGTACCGATGCTGTTCCTCGCCGACCTCGTCCAGCGCGGCGCGCATCAGGCGGAAGTTTTCCTGCGTGGCGTAGGTACCGCCGAAGCCCTCGGTCGTTGCGCCGTAGGGGACGTAGTCCAGAAGCGACTGCCCGGTCGTGCGGATGACCGCGATGATGTCCGCGCCCTGCTTTGCGCCCGCCTTCGCCTGGATGATGTCCTCATAGATGTTGCCGGTCGCAACGATGATGTACAGGTACGGACCCTGCTTGTCGCCGAAGCGTCCGAGGTACTCGTTGCGCTTTGCGACGTTGCGGTTGATGCGCTCCATCGCCGCGTCGATGTGCGGCTGAAGGGCGGTCCGGATCTCTTCCTCGCTGTGCGCGGGAAGCTTCGTAAGATCGAGCTCGCCCCGGTCGATCGCTTCCGCGACGCCCTGCGGCGTAAGCCCGGTCTCCAGGATCGCCGTGCCGAGCATCCATGCCGCGCCCATCGGGAGCAGCGCGTTTTCGGTGAGATAATCCACGACCACATTCGGCATGGGAACGTCCATGTCGTTGACGCCGTCGATGCCCAGAAGACGGCAGACGGTGCGTTCCACCGTGACGGTCGTGTGCAGGTCGATGAAGCGCTGTACGTCGGCGGCGACGTGCGCCGCGCTTGCCCGCGCCTCATTGACCAGATCAAAGTTCAGTCCGAGTTTGCTCTCCATAGGCGGTCCTCAGTGCTTGACGTGCCGCTCGTTGCGGAGAAGCTTGGTCGGCTCCAGATAGTGCTGCTTCGTGCCTTCGGCAACGTACGCAACGCCGGTCTTCTCGACCTTGCGCTTGCCAGTGCAGACGTCGCAGTGGCAGTTCTGCACGTAATGCTCCGGCTCGGTGTAGGACGTGATGACGCCCTCGAAGTTTCTCAGGATGACCTTTCTCGGCGTCTGCGAAATGAGATACGTCGGCATGACGGGCGTCTTGCCGCCGCCGCCCGGCGCGTCGACGACAAACGTCGGGATGCAGTAGCCGGAGGTGTGTCCGCGCAGCGCTTCCATGATCTCAATGCCCTTCGATACCGGCGTACGGAAGTGCGAAAGTCCGAGGGACGGGTCGCAGGCGTAGATGTAGTACGGACGCACGCGCATCTTGACGAGCCCGTGCACGAGCTCCATCATGACGTGGCTGCAGTCGTTGATGCCAGCCAGAAGCACGCTCTGGTTGCCCAGCGGAATGCCCGCGTCTGCGAGCATGGCGCACGCCTTTGCGGCTTCGGGCGTGAATTCCTTCGGCGTGTTGAAGTGCGTGTTGAGCCAGATGGGATGGTACTTTTTGAGCATGCTGCACAGCTCGGGCGTGATGCGCTGCGGGCATACGACCGGCGTGCGCGAGCCGAGACGGATGATCTCGACGTGCGGGATCGCGCGAAGCCTCTGAATGATGCTTTCGAGCATCTTGTCGCCGACCATCAGCGCGTCGCCGCCGGAAAGAAGCACGTCGCGGACCTCGGGATGGTTTGCGACATACTCGATGCCCTTGTCGATCTGCGCTGCGGGGACGCCGCAGTCGTTCTGCCCCGCGAAGCGGCGGCGCGTGCAGTGACGGCAGTACATGGAGCACATGTCCGTGATCAAAAACAGCACGCGGTCCGGATAGCGGTGGGTAAGACCCGGGACGGGGGAATCGGTGTCCTCGTGCAGCGGGTCGGCGTCTTCATAATCTGCGTAGTCAAGCTCCTCCGCGCGCGGGATCGCCATCTTGCGGATCGGATCGTAGGGATCGTCGAGGTCGATCAGCGAGAGATAGTACGGCGTGATCGCCATGCGGAGCTTGCCGAGCGTCTTTTTGATGCCTTCCTCCTCTTCGGGGGTCAGCGTCATGACCTTTTTGAGATCGTCGAGCGTTTCGGCGCGGTGAGCTACCTGCCAATGCCAGTCGTTCCACTGTTCTTCGGGAACGTCAGCAAACAGACCGTTGCGGGTTTTCATAAGAATACCTCCTGTTGTCGGAATAGAAAACCGCGAGAGCAGGACGCGGGTCCTACTCTCACGAGGATGATGTCAGCAGTATTTTTCGTCGAAGAGCTTTCTGAGCTTTTCGTTCTCGCGGAGCACGTTCAGCGTGATCTCGGCATGGTTCTTGGTGTAGCCGTTGCCGACGATCATGGTGACGTCCTTGCCGACGCCCTCTGCGCCCAGCGCCGCCTTCGTGAAGGAGGTCGCCATGGAGAAGAAGTATACGAGACCGTCGTCGCGGACCGGGAGGATCGCGCTCATCTCGCAGGATTCGATGTTGACGCAGCAGATGGAGATATCATACTCTTTGCCGCCGTTGACTTCGAGCGCCTTTTCCAGCACTTCGACCGGCTTCGTGCAGTCTGCCACGATGACGTCGGTGTAAACGCCGAGTTCGATCAGCGCCGGGACCTGCTTCGGGTTTCTGACGACGCCGACGACCTTGCCGTTCGGGCCGACCTTCTTGAGCGCTTCCCAGCCGCAGAGCACGCCGCTCTTGCCGTTTGCGCCGAGGATCAGCACGGAATCGCCTTCCTTCGGGAGCTTTCTTGCCTGCGCGGGCGCGCCGGCAACGTCGAGCGCCGCAAGCGCCAGCGCTTCGGACATGTCCTCGGGCAGCTTCGCGTAGATCGCGGATTCAAACAGAACTGCCTGACCGTCGATGTCGACGCGGTCGATGTCCTTGTGGATCGCCTTGATGCGGTCGATCTTCAGCGGCGTCATGGACAGGGAGACGAGGGACGCGATCTTGTCGCCGACCTTGAGGTCGAAATCGGGCTTCTTCAGAAGATCTTCGCCGATGTAGGCGACCTTGCCGATGAACATGCCGCCGGATCCGGTGACCGGGTTCTGCTGCTTGCCGCGTTCAGCAACGATGCCGAGGATCATTTCGCCGATCTTCTGCTCGTCGCCGCCGCATGCTTCTTCGATCTGCGTGAAGGATGCGGAGTCGATGTTCAGAGAGATGACGTCGCAGATGATCTCATTGCTGTAGCGCTTGGTCATGTCGTTGTCGATCTTCCATGCCGCCTGGGTGAGAACGCCCTTCGGCTCGATGACGCGGTGGGTGCCGTACTTATTGCCCTTTAACTGTTCCATTGTGAATCCTCCTGAAATTGATATTTATATGTTTGGATTGATTTACTGACGCGGGGGCATCGAAAGGATCGCGCGCGCTTCGTCCGGCGTTGCGATCTCTCTGCCGAGTTCCTTTGCAAGACGAACGACCTTTTCGACAAGCTCGCCGTTAGAAGCCGCCTTGTGTCCCTTGCCGAGGTACACGTTGTCCTCAAAGCCGACGCGGACGTTGCCGCCCATGATGATGCCGGCGGCTGCCATCGTCCATGCGGATCTGCCGACGCCGGTGACGGTCCAGGTCGAGCCCGCAGGGATCTTGTTGACCAGGAACGCAAGGTTGTCGACGGTCGCGGGCGTGCAGCCGGGAACGCCGAGCACAAAGTTGAACTGCATCGGCGCGCCGGGGACTTCACCCTTCTTCGCCATATTGAGCACGGTGTCGAGATGCCCGATCTCGAAGCATTCGTATTCGGGCTTGATGTTGTTCTCGATCATGCGCTTGCCGAACGCGCGCATCGTGGGCATCGTGTTTTCAAAGACCTCGTCGCCGAAATTGCAGGTGCCGCAGTCGAGCGTCGCCATCTCGGGGAACAACTCGGTCGGCTGCAGACGCTCTTCGGGCGTCATGCCGGTCGCGCCGCCGGTCGACGGGATCATGATGACGTCGGGAAGCTCGGCTCTGATCGCGTCCATGACCACGCGGAAGCGTTCGCGGTCCTGCGTGGGGGTGCCGTCGTCCTCGCGGACGTGCACGTGGATGATCGCCGCGCCCGCTTCATACGCGAGCTTCGCTTCGCGGACCATCTCCTCGACGGTGTAGGGAACGGCGGGATTGTTCGCCTTGGTGACTTCGGCGCCGCAGATGGCGGCTGTGATGATCAGCTTTTCCATGGGTTCCCTCCGTTACTTGTCCTGACTGTGATCGATGCGCTGACAGTTCTTCGGCGTGACGCAGGTGCCGTGCGCGCGGCAGACCACGATCGGTTCGGGGAGCACGTCGGCTGCGCTCGGGCTGATGTCCGGACGCGCTGCAATGACCTTGCGCGCTTCGAACGTCATGCCGCGGGAGGTGTTGCCGATGCGGTCGATCTCGCCGTACGCTTCGATGTAGTCGCCCGCATAGACCGGCGCCAGAAACTCGATGTTGTCGTAGGCGCAGAACAGACCTTCGTCGCCGTCGCACTTGATCAGAAGCTCGGTCGCAACGTCGCCGAACAGGTGCACCATATGTGCGCCGTCCACCAGGTTTCCGCCGTAGTGCGCGTCCTTCGCGCTCATGCGGAGTCGGAGCAAAGATGTCAGTTTTTCCATGTATGATTCTCCTTCACATTGATTTGCAGATAAATGGGGGATCGAACGCCCGGAGCCGATTGCATAAAAAGGGCGCTGTCGGTCGAGGTTCGACCAATAGCGCTCCATGCTCTTTGAACATGACAGCACAGCCGCTTGCACGGCGATGCCAGAAACCGGATCCGGCGCATCCGATCTCTTCGGCGAACGACCCCTTTCCCGCACGAAACCGCCGGCTGCCGAGCCGATCGGACGGGTACCCTGTCATTCGCACCTCTATTGAAGACTCTATGAAATTCCGTAAGAAAATTATACCCGATTTTTGCGGTCGTTGTCAAGAATATTCCTATTGAAATAAACAGTAATGCGAAAATGTCAACGGGAAACGGCATTCTGCCGCGTAACATAGATATGCGCGATTGCGAACAGGATCGCAAAGCCGGCAAGCAGCCAGTGCCTGAGGAGCAGTCCGCTCAGCAGAAAGATGCATGCGGGAATAATGGCAAGCGAAAGCGCAAGCCCGGCATTTTTCACTTTCAGATACCGCGCAAACAGAACCCAGTATGCGGTGAGCAGTGAACCGTTTCCGAAAAGATAAAGCACCATAGCGAAAACACTTGCAAAGCCGAATTTCCAAACGAGCAGAGGCAGCCACATCAGAACGATGCAGGCGTACCGTCCGATCTGCTCCAATACATCCATCAGCCGGTTTGTGCAGCAGTTCTTTTCATTCCGGTTCTTTATCGCATAAACGATATTGGGTATGATCAGCAGGATGACGATGATCACGCCGAAAAGGTTGATCCAGCCGAATTTCATATCAGTACGCCCGCTCGATGCGCTCTAAAATTTCCGGTTTCAGCGACAGCATCCGGCAGATGTGCAGCGCGTCCTTCGGACAGTCCGCCTTGCCCTCGACGCGATAAAGCCCGTAGTTCATATGCCGCGCGATGATCGCCACGCCGTCCTCGCCCGAAACGGAAAGCCCGGTTTTGATCTCGTCCGGATCGATGTCCCGGAGTCCGATGATCTGATAGTGCGTGCCGGCAAACTCCGCGACGCCGTCGTAATGCGTCGCAAGGATCGAGATCGCGTTCGCGCCGTTCAGGTACCGCGTCACCGCCTGCACGATCACCGCGCCCTCATCCGGGTTCGTGCCGCGCGCGAACTCGTCGAGCAGGAACAGGGAATAGCCTTCTTCGACCTCCCTGAGCGCTTCGTTGAACCGCACGATCTCCGAGCCGAAGCCGCTCAGACCCGACTGCATCGACTGCGCGTCGTCAAACAGCATGCGGACGCAGCGGAACAGCGGCAGTCTTGCGCGCTTTGCGCAGACCAGAAAGCCCGCCGAAAACAGCAGCACGTTCAGCGCGACGGTCTTCATCGCAACGCTCTTGCCGCCCATGTTCGCGCCGGTGATGACCGTCGCCCCGCGATCGGTCGCGATCGAAACGGGTACGAACGCGCGTCCCTTTGCTTTCAGAAGATCGACAAGCTCCGGGTTCACCATGTCGGTAAGCTCCAGCGCGGTTTCCGTGATCTCGGGACGCACACAGCCGTAACGCACGGCGAACAGCGCTTTCTGGATCAGAAAGTCGAGCTGACCCGCGGCGTCGGCGTCTGCCAGCATGGCGGGGACATGGGGGAGAAGCGCAGCGCACATCGCCGCGCGGATCGCGCGTTCCTCGGTCTCCTCCTCGGCGCATACGCGGGTGCGCATGGATCTGATCGCGTCCTTTTCCGACTCCGCCGCTTCATACAGCCGCTGCTCGAGCCGCTTCTTTTCGGCGCGGATCGCGCGCAGCGCTTCCGAAGCGCTGTCCGGAATATAGAATCCGCGGGAACGCGTGCGCTCGGGATCGAGCACGTCCAGCGCGGCTGCCGGATCGGAGAAAGAGAGCCCCTCGATGCGGACGGTCTCGTTCATCCGGTCGAACAGCGGACGAAGATCCGAGATGCGCAGCAGAAAGCCCTTGAGCTCAAACAGCTCCACGTGATCGAGGCACGCGCCCTCCGAAAGCCTTTTCAGCGAGCCGCGGATATCCTTGAGCTGACAGAGCACAAGCATGATCTGATCGTAGACGGGCTTCAGCGCGTCCGCCGCGTTTGCCGCGCGTTCCGTGTTCCGAAGCTCCGTTTCCAGTTCGTTCCGCTCGTCCGGCGCGTAGAAGCGCAGCTTGCGCACACGTTCCGTGCCGAAGGGACTGCAGGGGTGCAGCGTGTCGAGAACGTATCGCAGTCCGATCTTTTCCCTGTCTTCAAAACCGATCGTGATCAAAGCGGTTCCTCCTTTACGTTGATGACGGGCACGTCCACAGCCGCCGCCATCGTGTTCAAAAATGCGTCGGGATCGAATTTCCAGCCGTAGGCGGAAACGGGGTTGACGGTCACGCAAAGCACCTTTGCCGCTTCGACCGTTTCCAGCGAGACGCTGCGCAGCGCAAGCTTGTCGAGCGTGTCGGGCGAAAGCAGGACCTTGCTCGGATCCTTCACGACAAGCCGCGCATTTTTCAGCGCGCCGCTTTTCAGAAGCGGAACGACCGCGGCGTCGGTCAGCGCGCCGGGCACGAGCGCTTCGCGGGACAATTTCAGGATCTCGTGAAGCGGCTTGTCCGATTCCTCCGGAACGGTCTCCGCCTTCTTGAGGTTCATGACGCGGAAGATCTGCGCGGTGTCCGCAACTACCTTTTCCATCCGCATGTCGTAGCTCGCGCCGGTGCAGAGGATCACGCCCTCCGCGACCGCCCGCGCGCCGAGCGATTTCCTGCCGAGCGCGCCGTCGATGATCGTCTGCTCTGCGCCGAGCGAAAAGAACAGATCGGAAACGGTTTTCAGCTGCGAGGTGATCGAAGGTCCCGCAAGCTGCACGTTTCCCGCGCTTTTGGCGCGGACGAGCACGACCTCGCCCAAGGGCGTCGGGATGCCGGTGGTAAATACGATCTCCTGCGTGATATCCGAAAGCGCAAGCATGTCCTTCGCCGTCGCGATCAGCGTTCCATCGGGAACGTAGATGCCGGGCTTTTCCGTGCCGGTCACCACGTCGACGGATTCGCCGTCCCGTCCGATCGAGGTCAAACCGAGCACACGGCCGCGCGATTCGGCAAGGAGCCGGTTCAGCACGGTCGTTTTGCCCGCGTTCTTGCACATGCCCACGATGGACAGGGTGCGTATGTGTTTGCAGTTTTGCGGCAGCAAAGTCTTCATGCGGCAGACCTTTCGGTTTTCTGCGTCAAGTATATCATAACCGGAGCATAAATAAAAGAACAAAAGATGACATGCGCCGAGGGATATGACGTTTTTTTCCGACGTATTGACATTTTCTTCGATTCCATATATTCTTATGCGTATAAAATCAGAGGAATTCTGGTTATTCTGATCGAATCGAGATGTATCTTTCATGAAGAAAACAACGCAGCGGATCATCATTCTCGGATCATTGATCGCGGCCGTCGCGTTGTTTGTTTTGTTCTTATCCGACATTCTGATCCCGTTCATCCGTCTGGAAATTGCAAACGACGTCGAAGGCGCAAAAGATCTGCTTTCCTCGAGGGGCGTGCTCGGCTTTTTATCCGTCGTGCTGGTCGAAGCGCTGCAGATGGTCGTCGTCTTCATCCCGGCGGAGTTCATTCAGATCTCGTCGGGTTTGAGCTATCCGTTCTGGATCGCGCTGCTGCTGTGCGATCTCGGCGTCTGTCTCGGCGCAACGATCATCTATGTGCTCGTCAATACGTTCCGGTTCAGCAACAAGGCATACGAAAAGAACGAAAAGAAGATCGAAAAGCTTGCGGCGCGCGTCAAAAAGGACCGCGGCACACAGCTTTTGCTGTATCTGCTGTTCATCATGCCGCTGATCCCCTTCGGCGCGATCTGCTATTACGGCAGCTACCGCAAGATGAAGTTTTCCCGCTACATCTTCACCGTTGCGACCGGCGTCATTCCGTCGATCGTCACGTCGAACCTCATGGGTATGGCGGCGCGTTATTTCATCGGGAACGATCTTCCGCTGTGGCTTTTGATCCTCATCATCGTGCTGCTTGCGGGCGTCCTGCTTGCGGTGCTGTTTCTGTTCCTCAACAAGGTCTTTCTCCGGCAAAACGCGGGCACGCCGGATTCTGCGTATCTGACCGGCTTCTTTGCCGCTTTGCACCGGTTCTGCCGTCCCCGTCAGCGCCTGCACATCGACGATACGCTTCTGCGCGATCTGCCCGCGCCGTATATCGCGCTGTGCAATCACCAGTCGTTTTTCGACATGTATTATACAAACCGCCTGTTTCAGAATGCAAAGGCGAATCCGTCGTACGTCGTCAACAAGCATTTCGTTTCGCATCCGCTGCTCCGGAAGATCGTGCCCAAATCGGGCGTGATCCCGAAAAAGCTGTTTTATCCGGACCTTGCCGTGCCGGTGCAGATCATGCGCATGCTGAAGAAGGGCTATCCCGTGATCATCTTTCCGGAAGCGCGGCTTTCGGTCGACGGCAGGAACTATCCGATCATCGACAGAAGCGGGGCGTTCTATCGGAGGCTCAAGACCGATATCGTCATTCTGAAGATCCGCGGCTCGTACTTTGCAAAGCCCAAGTGGCGGAAGCGCTTCTTCCGCACCGACGTTTTCGTGTCGGCGGAGCGTGTGATCACCAGGGAGGAGATCGCCGCCATGAGCGACGACGCGCTGAACCGGCTGATCGACGACGCGCTTGCGTACGACGCCTCCGAAGAGACCGTCGGCGCCTTCCGGCAGAAGGATATGGCAAAGGGGCTGGAAAACGTGCTGTACCGCTGCTGCTGCTGCGGCGCGCTGTATACCACGAAGGGCGTCGGCAACGCGCTTGTCTGCTCCGCCTGCGGCGGGGAACACCGGCTGAACGAACGGTATCTGTTCGACGGCGAGCCCGGTTCGATCGGCGCGTATTATGCGAAGATCAAGGACCTCGAAAAAGCGGAGCTCTCCGAACTGCGCCTTGAAGCGGACGTCGATACCGTGATCTATCGCGATACGGGCAGGTACCGGACCAGGGAACGGGGACATTGCACGCTCACCGGCGAGGGCTTTTCCTACCGCTCGGACAGCGTAAGCTTCACGATCGGTTTCGACGCGCTGCCTGCGCTGCCGTTCTCCGTCAACGCGGAGTTTGAAACGTACTACAACGGAGATCTTTACTACTTCTATCCGACCGAAAACCGTCGGCAGGTCGTGCGCTGGGCGCTGATCGTCGACCTCATCAAGGAGCTTCGCGATGAAGAAAACAGACAATAAAACGCTGATCAACCTTTCGACAAAGACGTTCATCCAGGTGGTTGTGCTGCTGTTCGTGCTGATGCTCGCGGCGATCGTGCTGACGTACGTGATCCCGAAGGGCGAGTTCGGCGTGAATGCGGACGGCACGACGAATTATCTGGATTATAAGCCCGTCGAAGGCGCCAAGGGCATTCCGATCTGGAAGGGTCTTTTAGCCCCGATCCTTGTGTTCGCCTCGTCGAACGGATTGACGCTGATCATGCTGTCGCTGTTCCTCGTCACGGTGTTCGCCGCGTTCCAGGTCATGAACGACGTCGGCGGCATCCGCGCGCTGGTCGGCGCCGTCGCAGAACGGTTCCGGAAGCGCCGCGCGCTGCTTTTATGCATGATCGCACTGGTGTTCATGGCGTTCGGCGCGTTCCTCGGCCTGTTCGAGGAGATGCTTTCCATGCTGCCGATCGTGACCGCGCTGTGCGTGCTGATCGGCTACGACTCGTTCACCGGTTTTCTCGTGTGCATCATTGCCTGCGGTTTCGGCTTCGCAAGCGCGATCACGAACCCGTTCACGGTGCTTTTGGCAAGCGAGATCATCGGCGCGAACCCGATGGAAAACATCTGGTACCGCATCGTCATCTTTATCGTGATGTATCTGCTGCTTCTGGGCTTTGTGTTCCTCTACGTGAAACGGCTCAGAAAGGATCCGGCATCGAGCCTGACGCTCGCGCACGACGAGGGGCTTCGCGCCGCCGGCAGGGCGGACGAGGCGAATCCGATCGCGCCGCAGGATGAGAAGCGCATTCGCCTGACCTACATCGTGTTCCTGCTCGTCTGTCTCGGGCTGATCGTCCTGTGCTCCTCGCTGCCTGCCCTGCGCGACTACACCGTCGTCGTACTGATCGCGTACTTCCTGATCTTCGGACTGCTCGCGGGCTTCCTTTCCGCAAAGGCGGCAAAGCCGGTGCTGAAGAGCTTCTTAAAGGGCGTCGTCGGCGCGCTGCCCACGATCGTGTTCATCGCGCTGGCGTCCTCGATCAAATACATCTTCGACGAGGGCGCGATCATGCCGACGATCGTGCATTCGATCAACACGGTCGTTTCGGGACACAGTCCGTTCGTCGTAGCGCTCGTGCTGTACGCGATCATCCTTGTGCTCGAATTTTTCATCTCGTCCTCGACGGCAAAGGCGATCCTCGTTATGGGTATGCTGGCGGTCGTTTCCGTGCCGCTCAGTAAGCAGATGCTTGTGCTGATTTACACATTTGCCGACGGCTACACGAACGTGCTGTTTCCGACCTCGCCGGTGCTTCTGATCTCGCTTTCGATGATCGGCGTCGACTACTTCAAATGGGTCAGAAAGAGCGTACCGCTGTTTCTTCTGAATCTTGCGCTGGTCATCGGATTCCTTGCGCTCGGGATCGCAATCGCATATTGAGACGGAAAGCCCGTCCGTGCTTGACACGGCGCGGGCTTTTCCTGTATCATAAAGAAAAGGTTCATAAGAGGGGTACGTATGCTGTCGTTTCAGAATCAGTCCAACGGTCGCACGCTCGTTTTCGGCGACCGGCAAGTCCTGTCCCATTCTTCCGAGCATCCCTTCGCAACGGCGATCAAGCGCGAAAAAACCTATGAAGCAAACCGCGGCACGGTCAAGGAGACCGTGACGGAGGTCGAGCGCGTTCCGCTCGTCGATCTTGCCGAAAAAGACGGCGTGTTTACCCTGTCCGCAAAGGGGCACAGCCTTTCGGTCGCGACGACCGAACAGCCCGACGGCGTGCAGCTTGCGTTCACCGGCGAGGACGGCTGGGCGTACGAGTTTACGCTCCCCGCGATCGAGGGCGAGGCGGTGTTCGGCGGCGGCGAGCAGTACCGCAAGACGAATCTGCGCGGCGAAACCGTCGTCAATTTTGTTTCCGAGCACATCAAGGCAAAGACCGTGATCGAAAAGGCGATCCTGCCGCGGTTCCTGTACCGCGAAAAGCCGCATGCCGCGATCGGCAGCTATGCGCCGATGCCGGTTTTCGTGACCGACCGCGGACGGATGATCCGGTTCGACACCGCATCCGACGGCAAATCGACGTTCGGGACCGACGCATATACGTTCGGATTCGACGCGTGCCCGAAGTCGCTGACCGTAACGTTCGGTTTTAGCTTCGACGCGCTGCTCGGCTCGCTTGCGGCGTGCGTGCCGAACCGCCAGTACATTCCGGACTGGTGTCACGACGGCATGATCCTCGGCGTGCAGGGCGGCACGCAGACGATCCTTGAAAAGGCGTTTGCCATGCTCGACGCAGGCGCAAAGATCTCGGGCGTGTGGAGTCAGGATTGGTCCGGCGAAAACCGCACGGTCATGGGAAAGCAGGTCTGGTGGAACTGGGAGGTCGACGAAAAGCTGTATCCCGATCTGAAGGGCGCCATCGAAAAGCTCAACGCCCGCGGCGTACGCTTCCTTGCGTACATCAATCCGTATCTTGTCAAGGACGGACGGCTCTATACCGAGTGTAAGGAGAAGGGGTATCTCATCACGCATAAGGACGGCAGCGTCTATCACATCAAGTCGACCACGTTCGACGCGGGCATGCTCGATCTCACAAACCCCGAAGCGGTGCGGTTTACGAAGGACGTTCTGATCAAGCGAAACATGCTCGATCTCGGCGTGTCCGGCTGGATGGCGGACTTCGGCGAATACCTGCCGACCGACTGCGTTCTCTTTGACGGCGATCCCAAAAAGCTCCATAACCTCTGGCCGGTCATCTGGGCGAAGCTCAACCGCGAGGCGGTGGAGGAGTACGGCGCAAAGGATATTCTGTTCTTCATGCGTTCGGGGTATGTCGGCGTGCAGACCTATGCGCCGATCCTCTGGAACGGCGATCAGCATACCGACACAACGAAGGACTACGGCATGCCGTGCGTGATGCCCGCAAGCTTTTCGCTCGGGTTCTCGGGCGTGCCGATGATCCACTGCGATATCGGCGGGTTCTTCTCGTTCGGCAAGATGAAGCGCAAGCCGGAGCTGTTCACCCGCTGGATGGAGATGTGCACGTTCTCGCTGCTGATGCGCAGCCACGAGTCGATCCGTCCGTGGGCGAACGCGCAGTTCGACGCAGAGGAGGTCACGCCGCATACCGTGCGGCTTACGAACATCCACGCCGCGCTGAAGCCGTATATCAGACACTGCGAGGAACTTGCAAAGGCGGGACTTCCAGCGATGCGTCCGGACTTTTACGACGCGATGGACTATGCGGCAAGCCGCGATATGTACAGCTATTTCCTCGGCGAAGATCTTTTCGTCTGTCCGGTGATCGAGCGAAAAGCAAAGACGCGCAGGGTGCATCTTCCGAAGGGCGAGTGGATCGGCTTCTGGTCCGGCAAAGCATACGCGGGGGAGGCGGCGTATACCGTGCCCGCACCTTTGGGACAGACGCCGGTGTTTTACAGAAAGAACAGCGCGTACGCGGATCTGTTCCGCCGCGCTGCGGAGGAAAACAAATAAACAACGGAGGGCAAGGAAGGAATGGAGCAATCTTATATCTCCCGCACCAGCGGGATCACCATGAAGGACAAGATCGGTTATGCGTTCGGCGACCTCGCAAGCTGTCTGGTGTTCGGTCTCACAGCCGGTATATTGAACTCGTTCTATACGGACGTTCTGAAGATCGGCGTGCTCGGCACCCTGATCATCATCGTGGCGGCGCGTTTGTGGGACGCAATCAACGATCCGATCTGGGGCCGCATCATTCAGGGGGCAAAGGCGCGTCCGGACGGGCGATATCGGCACTGGCTCAAGATCTTTGCCGTACCGGTTGCGGTTGCTGCGATCCTGATGTTTTTGAACGTCAGCGGGTTCCCGCTTTGGGCGCGTTACGTCTGGGCTGCCGTGACATATGTGCTGTTCGGCATGCTGTACACCTGTATCAACATCCCGTACGGCTCGATGGCGCAGGTCATGACCTCGGACGACAAGGAACGCTCGGCACTGTCCGTGTTCCGTTCGATCGGTTCGGTCATCGGCGGCCTGCCCGCCATGCTGCTCGCCATGGTCTGCTATCAGGCTGTTATCGATGAAACAACCGGTACGCAGAAGGTTATCAACAACATCAAGATCACCACGATCAAACCGACGGTCGTGCTGATCGGCGTCTGCGTGATCGCGGCTTTTGCCGTCGTGTTCTTCTTCCTCTGCCATAAGATGACGAAGGAGCGCGTGGTCTCGCATCCCGCGCCGAAGCAGAAGGGTGAGGCGAAGAAGGTCATTCGCGCGCTTCTGAAGAGCCGTCCGTTCATGGCGGTTTCCATTGCGTCCATGCTGCTTTTAGCGGCGCAGATGTTCGGTCAGGGCTACAACCTGTATCTGTTCAACTGCTATTTCCATAAGCCCGCGCTGAACATTCTGCCCGCGGTCTTCCAGTATCTGCCGGT
>CADAPG010000048.1:0-10866 GCA_902789675.1 uncultured Eubacteriales bacterium | reverse complement strand
TGCGGCATCCGGAACATCTGGCTGTATCTGTTCGGCTGCCTGATGGGCGGCATCGGCAGCGCGTTCATGTTCCTGCTGAACTGGATCCTGGCGGCGGACGCGATCGACTATAACCGCGTGACCTACGGCATCGACGACGACGCGACGAGCTATGCGTTCTTCACATTCACGAGAAAACTCGGGCAGACGGTTGCGACGGTCCTCATCAACATCCCGCTTTTGATCATCGGCTACGACGGCGGGCGAATCCTGTATGAGAACATCACGAGCAAGAATTTGGAGACCATGTACAACGCATCGGTCCTGATCCCGGCGGTCCTGTTCCTGCTGCTGTTCGTATTCCTGCGGTATGTCTATCCGCTCAGCAAGAAGCGCGTCGAGGAGCTGCAGGTTGAGAAGGAAAGAATCCTGCGCGAAGAAAACGCCGCATAATCGCATATACGCAAAACGGCACGGGTTTTCCGTGCCGTTTTTTGTTTTTTGTTCAGATCCGCTTTGCAATCTCCAAAGCGATCCAAAGCTTGTCAAGGTCATGGTTTGCGCCGTGCAGCCCGTCGTTTTCATAGATCGGCGCGTCGAGCACGTCGCCGGTGACCAGAAAATCATAGAGCTCGAAGCCGTAAAAATCGCACACCGCCTGTACGCCCGCGACCTCCATTTCGACCGCAAGACAACCCTCCGCCCTGCGTTTTTCGTACTGATCGCGCGTTTCGCGATAGAACGCGTCGGTGGTCCACACGCGTCCCGAAACAAACGGAAGACCGAGCTCGGTAAAGATCGCCTCGACGCGGCTTGCGTTTCGGACCGCGATATAGTCCGCGGGCGGGGCGTAGTGATAGGACATGCCCTCGTCGCGGTACGCCTCCGTCGGGATCACAAACTTGCCTGCGGTCGCTTCGCGATTCAGGGAACCCGCCGAGCCGAACATCACGAATTTCGTCGCGCCGACAAGCCAGTTGAGCTCCTCAACGTCGCCGCCTGCAAGCGTCGCGCCGATGCCGCAGAGCACCGTCGCGAGTGTTTTTCCGCCGCATTCGAACAGATAGATCGGTCGGTCGCGGTTTACGTTTCTTAAATATCCGACTTCGCGCAGCGCAAAGCGCGCCTGCAGTTCCTCCAGGATTACATGCGAGAAGGTCAGCACGCAGACGTCGCATAGATGCTTCTGCGATCCGTCGAACGATTCGACCGTGAACAGCGGTTCGGATTTCGGGTCAAAGGAATCCGTGATCATACTCAATACCTGTATACCGGGAACCCGAAGAACGCCGCAAGCGCTTCGAGCGTCTTTGCGTGGCGTCCTTTGATCACTGCGAAGTGCGGCTCAAAGCCGTCCTGCACACTGTCCTCGACGATTTCGCGGGACGGGCTGTCCGTTTTGATCACGATGCTCGTGCCGATGAATTGTTTCGGCTTACGGAGCGCTGCGCCTTCGGTGATGAAGAAACGAAAACTGCCGTCCGGTTCTCTGCCGATGCGGAAGACCGTCGCGTCCTCGAACGCTTCACAGCCGAAGTCCATTGCGGGACCGATCTTGCGGTTCGGATGCACGCCGACGACCGCGCCGGTGTCCTTCCGCGCAAGCGAGCATGCCGCCGCGCCGCAGTGCCAGAACGTGATCGTGTTCTCGTTCTCGTCCAGAGAGACCGGATCGCCGAAGAAGACGGGGGAGCCGGAGAGCCGCATGCCGACCCACATCGACAGCGCGCCGTAGATATCCGCTTCGCAGGCGGAGGCAACGCCGTCGTCGTTCAGCATCGACAGCACCGTGCATACCGGCGTGCCGAACGCGGTGAAGAAGTCCGGCCAGCAGCGCGACGCGAGCGCGCCGACGCCGTTTTCGGCGATGAAATCACTGTATGCTTTATAGAGCCGCGCGTGGTCGAGCCGGTTCCGCTCGGGCGTGCAGTCGAGTCCGCAGGTCGCGCATGCGGTCTTTTCGAGATACGGCGCGCATTCCTCGTCCGTATAGCCCTTCGCGCGGTCGATCAGCTCCCGCGCTTCGATCGAAACGAGCTCCGCGCCGAACGTGTTCATCATTTCCGCGTCCAGCGCTCTGCCGAAGCCGAAGCCCTGCGGGGTATGCCCGATCGCCGCGATTCTGAGATCGCGCATCGCGTGCAGCACGGATGCCGCCGCGATCGCCGCGCGGAGTTCTTCCGCGACGCGATCCTCCTCCGGCACGCCGAAGACGTAGACGAAGGGGCGGTCGTTGAACGCGCGCAGCGTGTTTGCCGCGGAGTACGCGCCGGTCAGCGAATTCAGCCGCAGCCGTCCGCCGTCGATCACCGGTTCGCGCAGCGTCCACAGCACGATCGGGCAGTTGAATCTTTTCAGCACTTCACTCATATACGCCGCGTTTGCAAAGGTCAGGTTCTGAAAGACGATCAGATCGGGCGACAGGGTTTCGAGATAGGCTTTGAGCGCGTCGATCGACAGCAGCTTTTCCGCGGGGCAGACGAAGCGGGGATCGAGCGCACAAAGCACTTTGCACGAGCGGACGAACGCGTCCTCCGCGCTTTCCATATGGAAGGTCGGTACGCCGACCGGAACGTAAACAGGGGTAAAATCCTTCATGTATCCGCATCCTCCGAATTATTACATGCTTTTAATCAATCATACCGCGCGGAACGAAAAAAGTCAATCGGTTTCGCTTGACATTTCGTATGTTTACGGATAAAATTGATTTGGTTAACAGAATGAATTAAATAAAGGAGAACAGGCATTTGAAACAGGATCTGAAGAAAATCGCGCTGGATGTCCGCTGCGACGTGCTCCGCTGCATCGGAAACCTGGGCGTCGGTCACATCGGCGGCTGTCTTTCGGTCGTCGAGCTTCTGACCGTGCTGTATTTTGAGGAAATGAACATTGATCCGAACGAGCCGAAGAAGGCGGGACGCGACCGCTTCATCTGCTCGAAGGGGCATGCGGGTCCGGCGGTCTACGCAACGCTTGCGAATCGCGGATACTTCGATAAGAAGGAGCTTCTGACGCTGAACCGGGGCGGCACGAATCTGCCGAGCCACTGCGACATGAACCGCACCGTGGGGATCGATATGACGACGGGCTCTCTGGGGCAGGGCTTTTCCTGTGCGGTCGGCATCGCTTTGGGCAGCAAGCTCGAAAACGACGGCGCGACGATCTACACGCTGATCGGCGACGGCGAAAGCCAGGAGGGACAGATCTGGGAGGCGGCGATGTTCGCGGCGAGCAAGAAGCTCGACAACCTGATCGCGTTCACCGACTACAACAAGCTGCAGATCGACGGCACGGTCGAGGAGGTCAACGGCATTGCGCCTTTGGACGAAAAATGGAGAGCGTTCGGCTGGAATGTGATCGACGTTGAAGACGGCAACGACATCGACGAGGTGAGCGCTGCGGTGAAGCACGCAAAGCTCGGGATCGGTTCCGGTAAGCCCACGATGGTGATCCTGAACACCAAAAAGGGCTGCGGCGTCAAGTGGATCGAAGATCTCGGCGCGGGCAACCATAACACGAATCTGTCGGCGGAGCAGGCGGAAGCCGCGATCCGCGATTTGAGAGGGGAGGCATGACCATGGAAATGCGGGCGATTTATGCGGATTGTCTCGATAAGCTGATGCAGGAGGACAAACACGTCGTGCTTCTGGACGCGGACCTTGCAAAGGCGAGCGGCACGGTCAAGCTGCGCGGGAAATACTACGGCACGCAGATCTTTGACTGCGGCGTTGCGGAACAAAACATGGCGTCGATCGCGGCGGGACTTAGTAGCTACGGGTTCAAGCCGTGGATCGAAAGCTTTACGCCGTTTGCGTCCCGCCGCATCTGCGATCAGATCGCGATCTCGATCGCGTACGCAAAGCAGAATGTCAAGATCGTCGGCACAGACCCGGGCATTTCGGCGGAGCTGAACGGCGGCACGCACATGAGCATGGAGGATATCGGCGTGCTGCGCTCGATTCCCGGGCTCGTGATCTTCGAGCCGGTCGACGGCGTGCAGCTAAAAGCCGCGATGCCGGTGCTGAACGAGTACCCCGGCGCGATCTATGTGCGCCTGTTCCGAAAGGAGCTTCCGGACGTGTTCCCGGCGGATTACAGGTTCGATCTCTTCAAGGCGGACACGCTGAGAACGGGAAAGGATCTTTCGATTTTCGTTTCCGGCATGCTCACGAAGGACGTGCTGGACGCGGCTGCGGAACTTGAAACAGAAGGCGTATCCTGCGACGTTCTGAACATTCACACGCTGAAACCGATCGACCGCGAGGCGGTGCTTGCGTCGGCAAGAAAGACCGGCGCCGTGCTGACGGTCGAAAACCACAACGTCATCGGCGGGCTGCACTCCGCGGTGCTCGAAACGCTTGCAAAGGAAAAGATCCCGGTCTGCGCGGTGGGCGTCATGGATCGGTTCGGCGAAGTCGGCAAGCTCCCGTACCTCAAAGAGGTCACGGGGCTTACGAAGGAAAACATCATCAGAACCGCGAAGGAAGCGGTCACGCTCAAATAAATCAGGAGGATTTTTGTAATGAAACTTGCAATCGGAAGCGACAAATCCGGCTTTGCCGTGAAGGAAGCGATCAAGGCGTATCTTTGTGAGGCGGGCGTCGAATTCGACGACCTCGGCACCACGGACCTCAACGAGGTCCATCCCTACTACCGCGTGGCAAGCGACGTCGCGCCGCTCGTGCAGAACGGCACGTATGAAAAGGCGGTCCTGATCTGCGGCACCGGCGCGGGCATGTGCGTCGTGTCCAACAAGTTCAAGGGCGTTCACGCCGTCGCGTGCGAGGGCGTTTATTCCGCGAAGATGGCGCGCGCGATCAACAACGCGAACGTGCTGTGCATGGGCGGCTGGATCGTCGGACCCGAGATGGCGATCGAGATGGTCAAGACGTTCCTCGCGACCGAATGGTGCCAGGACCTGGAGGACTGGCGCGCGGTGAACATGCACAAGTTCTCCGCCGAGGTCAAAAAGATCGAGGATACGATCTATGGCGCTTGAGTTTTTGTACCGCCAGCCGGTTGCGATCCGGTTTGGCGTCGGCAGCGTGAATACGCTCGGGGAAGCGATCGGATCGCTCGGTGCGGCGCGCTGTCTCGTCGTGTGCGACCGGTTTATGAGAACCGGGGTCGAAGCGATGCAAAAGGAGATCCCGGAGATCGCGGCGATCTTTTCGGACGTGGAGGAAAATCCGCAGCTAAAGGGCGTGATCGCGGCGACAGCGCTTGCCCGTGAAAACGGCGTCGACGCCATCGTCGGCATCGGCGGCGGCAGCACCATGGACACGGCGAAGTTCACGGCGGCGATCGCGCGGGAAAACGCGGACGCGCTTGCGTGCTTTAAGGGCGAAACGCCGTTTCCGAAGACGCGTTTTCCGATGATCGCGGTCCCGACGACCGCCGGCACCGGCAGCGAGGTCACGCAGGTCTCGGTCATCAGCCACGGGAAAGAGAAAAAGACGATCAACAATCCGGTCTTTATGCCGACGCTCGCGATCGTCGATCCCGCGCTGACGGTCACCGTGCCCCCGCGCACGACGATGAACACCGGGCTCGACGCCATGGCGCACGCGCTGGAGGGCTACTGGAGCAGGCATCATCAGCCGATCTCCGATCTTTGTGCGATCGAGGCGGTCCGCCTTGTGCTTGAAAACCTCGAGACCGCGTACAGGGACGGATCGAACCTTACTGCGCGCGAAAACATGTCGCTTGCGGCGCTGTTGGGCGGCATGAGCTTTGCGCTCCCGAAGACCGCAGGCAGCCATGCGTGCAGCTATCCGCTTTCGGAGGATTATCACCTGCCGCACGGCGAGGCGTGCGCGTTCACGCTTGACAGCTTCGTGCGCATCAATGCGGACGAACGGCTTGAAACGCTTTGCCGCAGGGTCGGACTTTCCGGCACGGACGAGCTGGCGGATCGGATCAAAGCGCTCAAACAGCTTGCGGGGCTTAAAATGACGCTTGCCGATCTCGGAGAAGTCGATCTTGATAAGCTTGCGCGCGACGCGGCAAAGCATCCGCTGATGGGCAACAACCCCGTTGCGATGGACGAAACCGCGCTGCGGAACATGTTTGAAGCGCTCAGATGAAAGGGCGGTTTCGTGACGTCGGCATGATCGCCGGCATGGTGATCGCGTGGACCGCGTATTACGCCGTCAGTAAATACATGGTGGGCGTGACCGGCTCGCCGTATGCGACCGGGTTTCTTCTGCGCATGGCGGCGCTCGTGTTTCTGACCGCGCAGCTTGCGGTGACCGGCGGCTTCAGGGAGCTGTTCCGGCAGGGCAGGGCGACGGTGATCCTGGTGATCATCGGCGTGTTCGGCTTTCTGCTGGACCTCTTTGCAAACCTCGGCTACGCCGCGGGCGGCTCGCTCGGTACGGGAACGGCGCTTCTCAAGACCGACGTGCTGATGGTGAATCTTCTGACCGTGGCGATCTATCGGAAACGGCTCTACGCGACCGACTGGATCGGCAGCATCCTGATGCTTGCGGGCGTGCTGCTGGTGCTCGGACTGGATTTCCGAGAACTCAGCTTTCGACCGACGGATCTGTTCTTCCTTGCGAGCGCGGCGTGCGTGACGGCGAACGCGTTCATCATCAAGGCGGCGCAGGACAGGCACGGGCAGAAGGCGGACACGATCTCGTACTACAACAACTTCGTCGTGCTGCTGCTGTTCGCTGTCTTTGCAATCTCACGCGGGGATCTTGCGGCGCTGAAGCCAAGTGAAACGCCGGGCTTTTGGTGGTTTGTCGCGCTCGGCGGATTGGCGCAGACCGGGATCTACTTCTTCTATTACCGGAACCTCAGACGCCACGAGGTCTGGATCGTCAAGCTCTGGCTTTTGCTGATGCCGGTATTGAGCTGTATCGTCGGGATCCTGTTTCTCGATGAAAAGCTGACGGCGTGGAAGCTCGTCGGGATCGGCGTGGTGCTTCTGGGCGCGGCGGTCATTCTGCTGCGGACGAAGCTCCATCCGGAGGAAAAACAGCCGAAACGGGAGGACGCGTAAATGCGAACGGAAGGCGACAACATGATCGGGCTTCGACGGCAGAACCGCGCCGCGGTGCTTCTTTCGCTGCACCGGTACGGCGGGCTGTCGCGAAAGCGTCTTGCGTCGATGCTGCATCTGACGCCCGCGGCGATGACCAAGATCGCGGCGGAGCTCCTTCGGGAAGGGCTGATCTTTGAGGACGGCTCCGTACCCTCGGACGGCGCGGGACGGCGCGAGATCACGCTGCGGCTTGCGGATCGGAAGATGTCGGTGCTCGGCGTTTCGATCGGGCTCGGAAAGGCAAGCGTGTCCGCCGTGCGGGCGGACGGGACCGTGCTGTTCTTTGAAACGGTTCCGCTGCCGATCCGTGCGCCCGCGGAACAGACGGTTCAACTGCTCTGCGATCGCCTGACGGAACAGATCCAAAGCTGCAGACAAAGCTTCGGCAAGCTTCTCGGCATCGGCATTGCGGTTCGCGGCGTCATCGGCGAGGACGGCAGGACCGTCAAATCCAGCTTTGACGCGCTGGACACGGAGAATTTTCCGATCTGCGACAGCTTTGAGGCGCATATGGGCTATCCTACGGTGCTTTCGAACAATGTTCGCGCGCTGCTTTCCGCCGAGATGTTTCTGTCCCGCATCGAAAAGCCGGAAAGCATCTTTTTCCTGCGGTGCGGCTCCGGTATCGGCGCGGCATTTTCCGTCGGCGACGAAATCTTAGAGGGCGATCGGCGGCAATGCGCGGAGATCGGGCATATCCCGGTGATCCGGCGCGGCGGCAAGCCGTGTCACTGCGGCAAGTCCGGCTGTCTCGAAACGATCGCGTCCCCGGCGGCGATCCGCGAGGAGGCGCAGGCGATCCTTTCCGAAACGGAAACGCCGCTGCTTTTCCGATTGGCGAACGGAGACCGCGACGCGGTCACGACCGCGCTCGTGCTGGATGCGGCACGCGGCGGCGACGCAGGCGCGCTGAAGATCGCGGACCGCGCGGCGGCGACGCTTTCGGACGCGCTGAAAAGCGTCGTGTACCTTTTGGATCCCGGACGGATCGTGCTGTACGGCGAGATCTTTGAGCATCCGTATTTTCTGTCGCGGCTGCTCTCGGAGATGGACGTCGGCGTGGACGCGGCGCACGCAACGCCGATGGAAAAGAGCCGCTTCAACCTCACCCTTGAGGAGAAAGCCGCGGCGCTTTTGTACACGATCCATTTTTATCGGAACGGAGGCATGATCGAATGAACACCCTGGAACAGCTTCGAAAAATAAATCCGGACCTGCCGCTTTTTGCGGTGACCGATCCGGAATTTACGCCGTACGGGCGGATCCTGCCCTGCGCCGATCGGGATGCGCTTTCCCGCGCATTGGAGCAGACCGGCATCCCGGAAACCGGCAACCGCTATGTGGCAAGCGACACCGCGCTGGAAGCGCTTTCCGCGATCGAAACGGTGGGGAAGACCGCATTCGGCGGCATGCCGATCCAGGCGGGATTCTGCAACGGCAGAGGCTTTACGCTGAACGCCGAGGAATACCATAAGTGCAGCGAGGTCAACTATTCGACGACCGGTCTCGTGCTGCTGCTTGCGCTGCCCTCGGACCTGAAGGACCGCACGCTCGACGCAAAGGACGTCAAGGGCTTTTACCTCCCGCCCGAAACGCTTGTCGAGATCCATCCGCGCGTGCTGCACTTCGCGCCGTGCCGGATCAGGGAATCCGGTTTCAACTGCCTCGTCGTGCTCGAGCGCGGCACGAACGCGCCGCTCGAATCGGTCGACACGTCCGCGCCCGGCGAAGCGGGACTTTTGTGGATGCAGAACAAGTGGCTCTTGTGCCATCCCGATTCCCCGCAGGCGGAAAAGGGCGCGTTTGTCGGAATCACGGGGGAGAACCTGACGGTCAGGATCTGAGGAGCAGACGATGGAAGACTTTGGGATCAATGAAATGCTGGAAATGCAGAAGGCATTGCAGGAAAAATACAAGGATAAATGGAGGCCGGTCTGTCCCGAACGGGGGAAAGATCAATTATTGTGGATGATCGGCGAAATCGGCGAGGTCATTGATATTATCAAGAAGAACGGCGCAGAAGCCGCGAGCCAAAGCGCGGAATTGCGGATGCAGCTTGTCGAGGAACTTGCGGATGTTCTCATGTATTACAACGATGTGCTTCTTTGCTACGGCATTCCGGCGGAGGAATTGAAACGGTCCTATATCGCCAAGTTCGAAAAGAACATGGCGCGCTGGTAAACCGGAAACTGCCGTAATTCCCCCTCAACACTGCTTCGCGGCGTTCCACTTCGTTACATAGGAAGTTCGCGCGACGACGCATCGCGTCGTCTAACGCGTACCATGCTTCCCCGTCCCGAGACATGGTCGTTGCGCGTCGCTTCCACTTCGTTACAGCGGTAGATCGCGCGCTTCCCGCGCGTACCATGCTTCTTCAACTCCCTGTCTCGGTCGCACCTCACCTCGCTTGCTCTGCCACTGGCAGCGCTCGGATCGGCGCCCACCCGGAAGGGGGAGAAGCCTCTGTGTACGCGCAAACCAAAAGCCTTCCCATTGATGGGGAAGACGATGCAGCGTGAGCGAAGCCGGATGAGGTGATGCGCAAGCGATATACCCGAGCGGCGCGATCTGCCGCCGAAGCGAAGCGGAGCGGTCGGCGAAGTGTGTACGCCGAAAGCCGGATGAGGCGGCAATGTTTGTAACGGACGGGGGGTGTGTAACGCGTAACAGCGTAACATCGTAACAGGCAAGGAGTCGCCCACCGGATCGTATACATACAATCATAGCATAAATATACAATATATGTAACGCTGTAACGCTGTTACGCTGTTACGCTGTTACGCTGCTGCACACAGGGGTGCTTGTCGCCCCCGATTCCCCGCAAAAAGGATCTGAAACGGAATAAGGAGGTATGGAAACGAATGGAGCGGACCGTCAGAGGGAAAAACGTCATCCTACGCGAGCAGAGAGAGGACGACGCAAAGTATTTTGCTTATTGGTTCAATCAGCCGGAGGTCATGTTCAAATGCGGCTTTGAGAAACCGACCGACGAGGAAGAGGTAAAACAGTATATCAGCGTTTACCACAGATCGGAGGACTCTGTATGGTTTACGATCACGGACCCCGACGGCAGCGTCATCGGAGAAACCGGTCTGCTGCGGATGTTTCCCGCGTGGCACTGTACGGACCTTACGATCATCATCCCCGATCCGGAAATGCGGCATAAGGGATACGGAACGGAAGCGATCCGGATCATGCTGGATATGGCGTTCGACCGGTATGAGATGAACCGTGTCGCGATCGGCGTGGTGGGGGCGAACACCGAGGCGCTGGCATTCTACAATAAGATCGGATTCCGGCAGGAAGGGATCCAGGAACAAGGATATTACTGCAACGGTGCGTACAGCGATTTCATTATGATGCGGCTCCTTCGCAGCGAGTGGAAACAGAAATGACTGCGGCGCGGCGGAAGGACACGAAAAAAGCGGGCAAAACGCCCGCTTATGTATTTTTGGGGTTCAGATCCTTGCAACACCGCTGCGTCTTGCCGCTTCGGCGACCGCCGCCGCGACCGCCTTGCCCACGCGCGGGTCGAAGGCTTTCGGAATGATGTAGTCCGGGGAAAGTTCCTCGTCGGAGATGAGGTCCGCGAGCGCCTTTGCCGCTGCCATCTTCATCTCCTCGTTGATGTCGCTTGCGCGGACGTCGAACGTGCCGCGGAAGATGCCCGGGAACGCCAGAACGTTGTTGATCTGGTTCGGGTAGTCGCTTCTGCCCGTTGCGATGACCTTTGCGCCGCCGGCCTTTGCGTCGTCCGGGAAGATCTCGGGCGTCGGGTTCGCGCAGGCAAAGACGATCGCGTCGCGGTTCATGGTCTTTACCATCTCGGTCGTGAC
>CADAPG010000047.1 GCA_902789675.1 uncultured Eubacteriales bacterium | reverse complement strand
CTGCTGGATGCTTACACCACCGACGACACGGTGCAGAAAGCGGCGGTCGCGATCTGGCGCTACTCGCAGTTCGCGGACATTGTGAAGGGCAACACGCCCGAAGCAAACAAAAAGTGATCCGAACCGCGATCCGATAAAACAATCAAAAAAAGCCCGATCCGATGCAATTTCGGATCGGGCTTTTATATCGGCTGATCGCGGCAGATCGTCCGTCAAAAAAGAAACGCCGGCTTGGTTTTGAAACCGGGCCGGAGGTTTTTTCGGTCTGATGCAAAAAACAGCTCCCCGCGAGGGGAGCTGTGTTCAGACAGGTTATGCGAGCTTCTTTTCGAGGCGGGCGCGGATCGCGCGGATGAACTCGATCGTGTTGACCGCGGTGGGCTTCTGCCCCTCGACGAGGTTCACAAGGTCCTTCGTCATGATGCCGTCGTTCAGCGTTTCGACGCAGGCTTCCTCGAGCTTGTTGCCGAAGTTGACGAGATCAGTAAGCCCGTCCATCTCGCCGCGCTTGCGGAGCGCGCCGCTCCACGCGTAGATCGTCGCCATCGGGTTGGTGGAGGTCTCCTCGCCCTGCAGGTACTTATAGTAGTGGCGGGTGACGGTGCCGTGCGCCGCTTCGTACTCGAACTTGCCGTCCGGGCTGCACAGCACGGAGGTCATCATGGCGAGCGAACCGAACGCGGTGGAGACCATGTCGCTCATAACGTCGCCGTCGTAGTTCTTGAGCGCCCAGATGAAGCCGCCCTTAGAACGGATGACGCGCGCGACGGCGTCGTCGATCAGGGTGTAGAAGTAGGTCAGACCGAGCTTTTCGAATTCTTCCTTATAGCACTCGTCGTAGATCCGCTGGAAGATGTTGCGGAAGTTCATGTCGTACTTCTTGCTGATCGTGTCCTTTGCGGAGAACCAGAGGTCCTGCTTGGTGTTCAGCGCGTACTTGAAGCACGAATGCGCGAACGATTCGATCGACGTGTCCTTGTTGTAGATGCTCTGCAAAATGCCCGGGCACTCGAAGTCATAGACCGTCTCGCGGAAGGATGCGCCGTTCTCGCCGGTGAACACCAGCTCCGCCTTGCCCTTTTCGGGGACGCGGTACTCGGTGCCCTTATAAAGATCGCCGTACGCGTGACGCGCGATGGTGATCGGCAGCTCCCAGTTCTTCACGACCGGCTTGATGCTGTCGATGATGATCGGCGCGCGGAACACGGTGCCGTCGAGGATCGCACGGATCGTGCCGTTCGGGCTCTTCCACATCTCGTGCAGGTTGTACTCGGTCATGCGCTGCGCGTTCGGCGTGATCGTGGCACACTTGACGCCGACGCCGTACTTCTTGATCGCGTTGCCCGCGTCCTTGGTGATCTGGTCGCGGGTCTCGTCGCGCTTCGGAAGTCCGAGGTCATAGTATTCGGTCTTGAGGTCGATAAACGGGAGCAGCAGCTCGTCCTTGATCATCTTCCAGATGATTCGGGTCATTTCGTCGCCGTCCATTTCGACGAGCGGGGTGGTCATTTTGATTTTTTCCATAGCTTCCTCCATACAAGATTTTGAAAATAACACACAGATGTGAGGCAGCCGCTTCATTTTTTCATGCACAATCCCCCTGTCGCCTTCCACTGCGTTGTCCGGCGACGTCCCCCTTTACACAAGGGGGGCTTTTGGATTCGCGCGTCGCCTCCCTTGTGCAAAGGGAGGTGGGTGAGCGAAGCGAACCCGGAGGGATTGTCAGCTTGACGGCAGCCTCACATGTTTTTTACTTGTTCTGCGCCGCGTAGTAGTTCATCAGGCAGCCTTCGAGGATGATCGTCTTCTCGTCCTCGGTGAGCCCCTTGACGTACAGCATCAGGTCTTCGACCGTGCCGTCCTTCTTGATCGCCTTTGCGGGGATCTCCTCTACGCCGTTTTCGATCGCTGCGCGAATGCCGGGCACGAACACGAAGTCGCCTTCCTCGTACGGGAATGCGTCGCCCTCCTTCAAAGTGAACGGCACGATGCCCCAGTTGATGCAGTTACTGCGATAGCGCTTGGTCGCGTACTCGTAGCAGATGTTTGCAAAGCCGCCGAGCACCTTCTGGCAGGACGCCGCCTGTTCGCGCGCGGAGCCGTCGCCCGGCTTGTTCGCAAACACGCAGGAACCGAACTGGGTGTTTTTGAGAAGCTCGTCCGCATTGCCGACCGCGGAAAGCGCCTTGACGAGCTTTTCGGGCTTTAAGCCTTCGCGGCGCGCCGCCTCGTCCTTTGCAACCGCCTTGCTGCGTCCGACGTATTCCGGCACTCTGCGAGAGAGCGCGAACTCACTTAGACGAAGCGGATTGCTGCGATAGGAGGAGGTCTCGCCGGACGGGATCAGCTCGTCGGTCGTGGTGACCGGGTCGCGGATGACCGCGGCAAGCTCCACGAGCAGGTTCTCGGTCAGCGGATACATCTTCGGCCAATCGGTGATGTTCGGCCCGAGGATGAGCTCCTCTTCGGGATGCGCATGCGCAAAGCCGTTGTAGCAGCGCTTTGCATACACCGCGTCGTCGAACACGTACGGGATACGCTCGGTCTCGTACTCGACGTCGGTCGCGGCGGTGATGTAGCCGCCGTTCTTCGCAGTCGCCGCAATGGAGCGGGAATCCATCAGCGCAACGACGGAGATCTGTCCCTCGCCGGGCTTACTGCCTTCACGGTTCGGGAAGTTGCGCGTGGTGTGACGCAGCGACAGTCCGTTGTTCGCCGGAACGTCGCCCGCGCCGAAGCACGGTCCGCAGAACGACGGCTTGATGATTGCGCCCGCTTCGAGGAGCGCTTCGGTCTTGCCGTTTCTCGTCAGCGCAAGGCTCGTCGGAACGCTCGTCGGATACACCGAGAAGGAGAAGTAACCGTTGCCGGTGCTGCCGCCCTTCAGGATGTCCGCGGCTTCCACGATGTTGTCGAACAGACCGCCGGAGCAGCCCGCGATGACGCCCTGATCCGCAAGGACGCCCTTTTCGCTGACCTTGCTTAAGAGATCGAGATGCGCCTTCGGGAACTTCTTCCTGGCTTCCTCCTCCACCTTTGCAAGGATCTCCTTCGGATTCTCAAGGAACTCGTGGATCGTGTACGCATTGGAGGGATGGAACGGCAGCGCGATCATGGATTCGACCTTGTCGAGCTCGATCGTGATCATCGCGTCGTAGTACGCGCCCTCCGCCGGTTCGAGCTGTTCGAACGCGTGCGGACGCTTGTGGATCTCGTAATACGTTTTGATCTCGTCGTCGGTCGCCCAGATCGAGGAGAGGCAGGTCGTTTCGGTCGTCATAACGTCGACGCCGTTGCGGAAATCGAACGGGAGGTTCTTGAGACCCGGGCCGACAAACTCGAGGACCTTGTTCTTCACAAGACCGTCGGCGAACGTCGCCTTGACGAGCGCGAGCGCGACGTCGTGCGGGCCGACGCCCTTCTTCGGCGCGCCGGTGAGGTAGCACAGCACGACTTCCGGGGGCTTCACGTCGTAGGTGTTCTTGAGAAGCTGCTTGACAAGCTCCGGTCCGCCTTCACCGACGCCCATCGTGCCGAGCGCGCCGTAACGCGTGTGGCTGTCCGAGCCGAGGATCATGTTGCCGCAGGTGGCAAGCTCCTCACGCGCGTAGGAATGGATGACGCTCTGGTTTGCCGGAACGTAGATGCCGCCGTACTTCTTTGCCGCGGAGAGACCGAAGACGTGGTCGTCCTCGTTGATCGTGCCGCCGACGGCGCAAAGGCTGTTGTGGCAGTTGGTCATGGCGTACGGGATCGGGAATTCCTTCAATCCGCTTGCGCGCGCCGTCTGGATGATGCCGACGTACGTGATGTCGTGCGAGACCAGCGCATCAAACTTGATGTGCATGACGCCGCCTTCATCGGATACGCTGTGCGCTTCCATGATCTGATAGGCGATCGTCCCTTTGCGGCATTGCGCCTTGTCGATGCCTTCCGGTGCGGGAACGGGCGCGCCGTTCTTCCACTGCATGCCCTGTGCGTGATACTGGATCATCGTTTCTTTTCCTCCCATTTGATGTTTGAACTGTTTTTGCGGCGCGGACGCCCGCACCGCCTCGTTTTTTATTATAAAAGCATACATGCATAATATCAAATATATTTTTTATATTTTTTCATAGACGTTCTCTATCATTATCGGTTTCGGTCTTGCGCTTTTGCAGGGGATCTGCTATACTGAAAAAAAGCGGAAAAACCTGTCGGATCGGCGGTAAAAACGCGGTTCTGATCCGTTTTTCACGCAGAATCCGGATAAAATGCGGCGGATCCGCGCCGCGGTATGGGAGGTTCAGATGGACGTTTCGCTGTTCTATCCGCCGCTGCCGAAGCGGCTGCAGGCACGTTATAAAGATTTTCTATCCTCAGCGGACCTCAGGGACGAGGAGGACGCAGACGTCGTCGCTCTCGTGACGGACGACGATTTCAACGTCGTCGCCTGCGGCGCGCGCGCGGGACACACGCTGAAGCAGTTTGCGGTCTCCCCCGATCTCGAGGGCGAGGGCATCTTCGCGACGGTGCTCTCCGAGCTTCTGAACGAAGCGGCGCGCGCGGGGCAGAAGCGGCTGTTCATCTGCACAAAGCCGAAAAACCGCGCGATGTTTTCGTCGATGGGCTTTTACCCGATCGTGGAGACGAAGGACGCCGTGCTGATGGAGGACCGGAAAAACGGCTTTTCCGATTACCTCGCGTCCCTGCCGCGCTACGAGGGCGAATGCGGCGCGGTCGTCGTGAACGGCGATCCCTTCACGCGCGGGCATCTGCACCTCATCGAATACGCCGCCGCGCACTGCGACGCGCTGTACGTCTTTTCGGTCTCCGAGCCCGGCTCCATGTTTTCGCCGGACGAGCGGTTCGAAATGCTCCGGGCGGGCACGGCGCATCTCCAAAACTGCCACGTCGAGCACACAGACGAGTATCTTGTCTCGCGGGAGACCTTCCCCGCCTACTTCATCCGTGACGAGGAGCACGCCGACAAGGTCAAGGCAGACCTCGACGTCGAGCTGTTCCGCACGCGCATCGCGCCCGCGCTGCACATCAAAAAGCGCTTCGTGGGACAGGAGCCGTTTTCGCCCACGACCTGCGCCTATAACCGGCGCATGCAGGAGCTTTTGCCCGAAAGCGGCATCGAGCTCATCGAGATCCCGCGGCTCGACGCGATCAGCGCAAGCCGCGTCCGCGCGCTGATCCGCGCGGGCAAGCCCGAACAGACGAAAGACCTTGTCCCCGAAACGACCTATGCAGCCATCCTCCGTTACGTTACAAGAAATGCTTGACGCGCGCGAACGGCGGGCGCAGGCACAGACGGAACTGCTCCGGCAGGCGGATGAAGCCTCCTGCCTTGTTTCGTTTTCTCTGAACATTGCGGGCGACGTCAAGCGCACGGCAAAGACGCGGCTGCTCTTTGACGAGGGGCTTCGGGCGTTCGCGGATTTCGGGTTCCGCGAGCTTGCGCGAAAGACGTTTGACGGCGTGACCGGCTCGGAGGCGCTGATCCTGCTTTCCGAGGACGCGGCAAAGGTCAAGAAAACGCTCGAGCGGCTCGAAGACGCCTTCCCCGCCGCGAGGCTTTATGACTTCGACGTGCTGAACGCAAGCGGCGAAAAGCTTTCCCGAAGCGTTCCGCGCAGATGCCTCGTCTGTGACGGACCTGCGGCGGACTGCGCCAGGAGCCGCGCGCACGGGCTGGACGCCGTGCCTATACCGCGCATTTTGCATTGGAACGCGAGCTACTGACGACCCCGAAGCCGGGGCTTGTCGATCGGGACAACAACGGCGCGCATACCGACATGGACGTGCCGCTGTTTCTGAAGAGCGCGGCATCGCTCGTGCCGTATTTCAAAACCGCCGTGCGGCTCGGGCTCGACGACGCAGGCATGGAGCCGCTCAAAGATGCGGGGCTTGCCGCCGAACGCACGATGTTCGCCGCCACGAACGGCGTGAACACGCACAAGGGCATGATCTATTCGATGGGGCTTTTGCTGTACGGCATGGGCAAGGCGCTGTCGTTCGGCGGCGACGCGGTCGATCACGCGGCGGCTCTTGCAAAAACCGACGCGGAGGAACGCCTTCTGAACGCGCTTGCAAAGACCTGCACGAACGGCGCGAAGGTCTATCGGGATCACGGCGCGCGCGGCGCGGTCGGCGAGGCGGCGGACGGATTCTTCCACGCGCGCTACTGCGCGGACCGGCTCAAAGCGCACGAGGGATCGGAGAATCCCGGCGCGCTTGCGCTTGTCGACGTGATGGTCGTGCTGGAGGACGTCAATCTTCTGCACCGCGGCGGCGAAGACGGGCTGCGATTTGCGCGGGAAAACGCGCTCCGGATCGCCATGCTGCCGGAGAACGAACGCATCAATGCGCTCCGTGCGCTCGACCGCGAAATGATCGGACGCAATCTTTCCCCCGGCGGCGCGGCGGACATGCTGGCGCTCGGGTTTCTGCTCGACGCGTGGCGCACGCTTTCGAAGGATCTTTGGGAGGTGCGCGTATGACGCTGCAGCAGCTTCGGTATTTCTGCGTGACCGCGGAGGTCCTGCACTACACGCGCGCGGCGGCGCTGCTCTACATCTCGCAGCCGAGCCTTTCCTATGCGCTTTCAAAGCTTGAAAAGGAGCTTAATATGCCGCTGTTCGAAAAGCAGGGCAAGCAGGTCGCCCTGACCAAGTACGGCGCGGAATTCCTTCCGTACGCCAAGCGCGCGCTCTCGGAGCTGAGCAAGGGGCAGGAACGGCTGAAGGAGCTCAAGGCGCCCGGCGCGGGGATCATCAATCTCGGCTACATCTACAGCGTCAGCTTTTCGGTGCTGCCGTCGTTCGTCGACCGGTTCTATGCGCACCTCGGCACCCGGCAGACCGCGTTCCGCTTCCACCAGGGCATGGCGGGCGGACTCATCGAACAGCTTCTGAACGGTTCTCTGGACCTTGTGATCGCGGGAAAGCCGGAGATCGATTCCGTCGAATACCTCCCCGTCGCCGAGCAGGAGCTTTTTCTGGTGCTGCCGGCGTCGCACCGGCTTGCGGACCGCGCCTCCGTCACGCTTGCGGACGTTTCGGAGGAACAGTTCATCTCGATCTCGCACGAAGCGGTCATCTACCGCGAGCTCGCCGACAAGTTCAAAAAGGCCTCTTTTTCCCCGCACATCGTCTTCGAGGCGGACGAATACAGCTCGATCGCCGCGTCCGTCACGACCGGCGCGGGCGTTGCGATCATGCCGCGCCTGCCGATCCTCGATAACTTCAATCTTAGGCTGATCCCGTTTTCCGACGTGCCGATGACCCGCGAGATCTGCCTGCTGCGCTACCGGCTGCACGGCATGTCCCCCGCGGTGCAGAGCGTCTGGGACTTTGCAAAGACCGTTTCGGGAACCGCCGAAGTCCGATAAACCGCATCAAAAAAGGACCTTCCGGAAAACCGGAGGGTCCTTGCCGTTTTGATGTTACTGTGGCATGGTCGAAGGATCGACGCGCTCGAGGATGAAGGTGTTCTGCACAAAGCCCATCTTCATGTGCACCTTGAGGCACACGAACGGATCCTGCGGGGTAAGCGTGATCACCGGATCGTTGCACCTGCGGTTCATGCCGCAGACGATGTGCATCTGATACGTGCCGTACGGAAGCGGGATGATCAGCGTTTCCCGGTTGGCGATCGCGCCGAACGGCTGGTTGTTGATGTAGAGACCGAAGCCCGTTGCCGCGCCCATAAAGTTTCCCATGCGGTACAGCGCGATCGCGGCGGGCTGATTCACGTCGAGCGGCGCGCTGCATTTGGGACAGGGACCGGTGCCGTTCACGTTCACGACGTTGCCGCAGTTCGGGCATTTCATACGAAAACACTTTGCCATAGGTATCCTCCCTCGTTGTTTGTTCTGCAGATATGATACACCAAACGGATTCCGCTGTCAATCGCCGCGATCCGACATAAAATCCGATATTCTGTGAAAAAATCACAATCGTCTTGCAACGCGGGACGATTTGAGATACAATAATGAAAACACATACGCATCAATCCGATCCCGGAGGAACCTATGAGATCTTTTATTCGAATCGCCTGCTTTTTGCTGATGCTTCTGTTTGTCGTCGCATGCGGCGCGCAGAGCGCTGCACCCGAATCCGCCGCGCAGCCGACGTCCGAACCCGCCGCGCCGACCGAAGCGCCCGTGGAAGAGGAATCCGTCGTCTTTGCGAATGAAACGCCGGAACCGGCGGAACCGGTCGAAACGTTTGAACCGCTCCCGACCGAAGAGCCGACGCCTGCGCCCACCGAAACGCCTACGCCGGAACCGACCGAAACGCCCGAGCCCACGCGCGCGCCGCTGCCGGGCGAGATCGCGGTGAACTTCCCGGATTACGACACCGGCGTCGACGCGGACTACAGCTATCAGAGCGACAACCTGCGCATCGCGATCACGGTGCACGAGGAAACCATGAAGGATCACCTGAACCGGAAGCTCAAGGAGACCTACTATGTCGCGGACATCTGGATCCGCAGTCTGAACTCCTTCCGTCTGGCGTTCTCCAAGGGCGAATACGGCAAGGGATCCGAGGAGCCGGAAACGCTCGCCCTCCGCGAAAACGCGATCCTTGCGGTCAACGGCAACTACAATCAGGGTCTCACGCTGGAATCCGGCGTTCTGCAGCACAACTGGCGCAGAAACAAGGGCTGGAATTCCTGCGCGATCGGCGTACTCTATAAGGACGGCTCGTTCAAGTCCTTCCGGCTGACCAAGGAGGTCTTCGACCTCGACAAGGAGCTCAAGAACGGCGCGTGGCACGCGTGGCAGTTCGGTCCGATCGTGATTCGCAACGGCGAGGAGGGTCCCGGCGCGACCGAATACCACAACATGGGCTATAAGGCGCGGAACATCCTCGGCTACTACGAACCCGGGCATTACGTGATTATGACCTGCGACAACCGCGGCAAGGACGCGCAGGGCATGAACGAATACATGATGGTCGACATCATGAAGTCGCTCGGCGTCAAGGAAGCGTTCAATCTGGACGGCGGCACAAGCGCGGTCATGGTCTTCATGGGCAAGATCATCAACCACCCGACGCTGCGCACCGACGACGGCAAATCGGTCGTCGGCCGTCCGATCGTAGACATGCTGGTGTTCGGCGAATACGACGAGAACGGCAATTCGCCCGATCTCTCCACGCTGACGCCCGCGAAATTCAAGGGCGGGGATTGATCCTCCATCACAACAAAAAAGGGTGTTCCGAAACGCAAAACGGTTTCCGAACACCCTCTTCTTTTTTTGCTTTATTCGCCCCGGTTCTGTTCCGCGAGATGGAAGTACCGCGTCGGGATGTGGCAGTACCCGCCCGGGTTCTTGTCCAGATACTTCTGGTGATAGAGCTCTGCGGAGAAGAAGTTTTCCAGCGGCTTGACCTCGACCGCAAGCGGCTTTTTGACCTGTTTCTCGATCTCCCGGTACACCGCTTCGATCTCCGGAAGCTGGCTTTCTTCTGTATAATAGATGCCGGTGCGGTACTGGACGCCCGCATCCATGCCCTGCCGGTTCACCGAAACGGGGTCGATGACCTGAAAATAGAAGCGCAGGAGCTCGGAAAGCGAAAGCACCGTCTCGTCGTACGCGACGCGCACGGTCTCCGCGTGCCCGGAATTGTCGCAAACCTCGCGATAGCTCGGCGCCCGGTCCGGTCCGTTCGCGTAGCCGACCTCGGTCTCCCTGACGCCCTCGAACTGATCCAGAAACTTCTGCATGCCCCAGAAGCATCCGCCCGCCAGATAGATCGTTTTCATCTTATTCCGCCTTTCTCCATTTCCGCTTCGCGGTCGGGCACTTTTCGTCCATGAACGCGCGGAAGCCCTCGACGGTGACGCCCGAAAAACCGTACTTGGCAAGCGCAATCAGCTGCTTCTGCTGCGTGCGGATCAGGAACAGGTCCTTCGTTTCGGTCAGCAGCTTCAGTGAGGTATAGGGCAGGTGCATCTCGGCGTTCGACGCAAGGTTGTGAAACGCGACCTCGTCGTCGAAAAACGCCGCACGGATCTCAATCCGGTCTGTGCCGTACGTTTCCTTTATCCGGTGTGTTTCCCGCTTTGCAAACGTGCGCGGCGCAAAGATCTCCCGCGCGATCAGCCAGACATACATCGCAACGACGGCGATGCAGAGCCAGAACAGCTTTTGCGTATAGACCGGCACTTTGTAATCCGCCGCCCAACGAATCACCCAAACGAGATAATAAACAGCCATGGCGAGAAATCCCGTCCCGAGCAGGAAAATCAGCAGCCGCCGCACAAAGCGGACGTGCCTGTAGATCTGCCGGTCGGTCTGCTCGTTCGGAACATAGACGTTGGTAAAGATCGGTTTGCGTTCGGTTTCTTCCATCGATTTTTCCTCCCTCAGTCTGCTTTCTTCCATCTCCGCTTCGCGGTCGGGCACTTTTCGTCCATGAACGCGCGGAAGCCCTCGACGGTGACGCCCGAAAAGCCGTACTTGGCAAGCGGAACGACCTGCTTCTGCTGCGTCCACAGCAGGAACAGATCCTCCGTCTCTTCGCATTTTTTGAAGACCGGATACCGAAGAACGGTTTCGCCGTTGGTCGCATCGTTGTGGAATTCGACCGTGTCGTCAAAGAAGTCCGCGCGGACCGCCGGCGTCTTGCCGCCGCTCATCTCCTGCAGACGCTTCATCGCCTTTTTCGCCAGCCGCCGCGGCGCAAATGCGATAAATATGATCGCAAAGATCATATACGCCGCCATCGCGACCATCAGCCACGGGTAAACGGACCCGAAGATCGATCCGCCGTAGATCGCCGTCAGCTGCAGCAGCTTATAGATCGCAAAGATCGCCGCCGCGCCGAACAGGATCGCCGCGAACCACGTCATCGCCATGCGGATGCGCCGGTACATCTGCCGGTACGTTTCCGCGCTCGGCACGTAGGTGTTTGCAAAGATCGGTTTGCGTTCGGTTTCTTCCATAGGTTCCTCCTTATTCGTCCTGCATGCCGCCGAACAGCGCGGCAAGGTGCAGCAGGATCTCCACGTTCTTTTCCATCGACGGGATCGGAACGTATTCGAACCGCCCGTGCGCGTTCTCGTAGCCTGCCGAGAGGTTCGGGCACGGCAGCCCGCGTTCCGAAAGCGCCGACCCGTCCGTGCCGCCGCGGAACGCCTCCGTTTGCGGCTCGAGCCCTGCCCTGCGGATCGCTTCGGTGAGGTTTTCGATCAGACACGGCTCGCGGTCGACGTACTCCTTCATGTTGCGGTACGACTGCTTGATCGTAAGCGAAACGCGGTCCGCGCTGTATTGCTCCCGCAGCGCGTCGGCGCACTTTTCGAGGTACGCCTCGCGGTGTTCAAACTGAATGCGGTCGTGGTCGCGGATGATCAGCACGACCTTTGCGTGCTCCACGTCGGCGTTCACCGCGATCACATGGAAGAAGCCCTCGCGCCCCGCCGTGTACCGCGGCTTTTCGAAGCGCGGCAGCATGGCAAGGAACTCGCCCGCGACGTCCGCGGCGTTGACCATGATGTCCTTTGCGGTGGCGGGATGCACGCTGAGCCCCTTGACCTCGAGCGTGGCTTCGGACGCGTTGAACGTCTCGTCCATGTAATAGCCCAGATGATCGCCGTCGAGCGTGTACGCGATCTTCGCCCCGAAGCGGTCGAAGTCGAGATCCTTTGCAAGTCCCCCGACCTCCTCGTCCGGCGTGAACGCCAGCGAGATCGGTCCGTGCGGGATCTCCGGGTGCGCAAGGCAATGCTCGGCAAACGTCATGACCGACGCGATCGCCGCCTTGTCGTCGCCGCCCAGAAGCGTCGTGCCGTCGGTAAGGATCAGGTCCTGTCCGACGTAGTTCAATAGGTTCGGAAACGCCTTCGGCGACATGACGATGCCGCGTTCCGCGTTCAGCAGGATATCGCCGCCGTCATAGGCTTCGAGCACCCACGGCTTTACGTTCGCGCCGGGCGCGTCGGGCGCGGTGTCCATGTGCGTGACCAGCCCGAAGGGCTTTCCCCCGCCGTCCGGCATCGTCGACGGAAGCTTTGCATAGACCACGCAGGCGGTTTCATCGAGCCGGACCTCGCCTGCGCCGATCGCGCCGAGCTCGTCAAAGAGCATGCGCGCAAGGTCGAACTGCTTCTGCGTCGTCGGCGTGTCCTTGCCGTAATGGTCGGATTGCGTGTCGACCTTCGCATAGCGGATCAGGCGATCCCTGACCTTTTCATAAAACTCCGTTCGTTGCATACGGTATCCTTCCTGCGGGCGCTTCTTCCCGCGATTCAGTTCAGTCCGGAACAATCAAACGCAGCGCCGGGCGCGGTGACTCTCCCGTCCGCGTGCAGCAGCAAAACATAGGTCCCGGCGACCGACATGCCGGTCACGTTCCGTTCCGCGGCAAGCGCGGAAAGCAGCGCCTCCGGAACCGGCATCAGCGGAAGCACCCGCAGCGTGCCGTCGGTTTTCAGCCCCACAAGCAGCGTCGCGCTGCCGTCGATCGCATAGAGGTCCGTCCAGTCCGACAGATCGCGCACGTCCGAGTGCGCCGTTCCGGTCCGGTCCAGTCCCGCCGGGAAATAGCCCGCCGCCGCCACCGCGCAAAGATCGTGCCGCTCCGAAAGCCCCTGTGCGGCGCCGCCCAGCAGCATGCCGTTCTTTCGTACGGCGAACAGCCCGTCCTCGCCCGCGCCGAGCGCGGCGACGTCCGTCCAGCCCGAGACCACCGCGCGTTCGGAAAGATAGCCGCAGCAGAGGACCGTGCCGTCCGACCGGACGGCGTAGCTGTCGAACGGACCGCAGGCGATCTGCACCACGTCCGTCCAATCCCCGACCTCGCACTGTCCGCACGCGTTGTCCCCCGCCGCAACGACCGTGCCGTCCGAGCGGAGCCCCAGCGTATGTGCGTACCCCGCCGCAACCGCGACGATGTCCGTCCAGGCTTCGACTTCGGATTTGCCGCAGCCCTCGTCCCCGGCAAAGCGCACCGTGCCCGCGTCGGTCAGAACCGCCGCATGTCCGCGGCCCGCCGCAACGCGGCGTCCGGCATAGGCTTCGCGCAGCCCGGAAAGCAGTGCCTGTTCGTCAAGCTGCTCCGGCTCGTATCCCTGCGCGTACAAAAGCGCTTTCTCCTCGTCCGTTTCGCCCGTCAGCGCAACGGCGATGTCCGCGGCGCGCTGCTCTGCGTCCTCAAACCCTCCGAGCTCCAGAAAATCGCGGAATGCGCCCTCCGCGTCGCCCTCGTTGAGCTTCCGTTCCGCGATCGCATAGCGGCAGGCGTCCGCGCGGGAAAGCGCGTCCCGATAGCCCGCGGCGGATAAAAACCCGTCCCGCGCGGCTTCCAGCGCTCCGCGGCTCTGCGCCTGCTCCGCAAGCCCGTAGATGCACGCAAGCACCTGTTCATCGGCGTCCCGATAGCCCTTCAGCCCGGAATACAGCTCCTTTGCCTCCGCATAGGATCCGTCTTCCGAAAGCGCCGCTGCCTTTTCATAGGTGATCGCCTTGTTCATATCCGGCTCGCCGTACCGTTCCGCCTTTGCGGCGAACGCGTACGCGCCGTCCCAATCCCGTTCTGCCGCCGCGGTCATCGCCTTTTCGGCATAGACGCCGCCGCGGTTCAGCGTCCACCAATAAAAGATGAACAGCCCGCCGAGCACGAACATCGCGACGAGGATCATCGCCACGATCAGGGATACGGATCGTTTCTTTGTCTGTTCCATCCCGCACCTCACAGATACCGCAGCAGATTGTCGCCCAGCCCGGTCGAGTTCACGCCGGTGCCGGTCGACAGGATGAAGTACACGTCGTCGATATGGTTCTCTTTGATGTACTCCGAGACCGACCACCTGGCATTCTTCAGATCGTAGTAGGACGCGCGCGGGTCCAGGATATGGACCGATTCGTAATACGGCGTCAGATACACCGTAAAGACGGTGGAGTACGAATCGCCGATCACAAGGCAGCTCCTGCCGCAGTCGACGCCGGTGTCGTATCTGCGGTAGCTCCCGAGCGTGCCGTTCAGAAACGCCATATAGGAATGGTCCTGCCCGATCAGCGGCACGTCCTGCTCGGACTTGTCCCAAAGGACCTTATGTCCCTGCACCGGCGTGGAGGGGATCAGCACGTCCACGACGTCCGGCTTGTGCCGCGAACGGTAGCCGGGATTGTTCTTGCTCGCGCTGCCGTAAAAATCGTCGATGACGCGGTAGGAATAGCTTTCATACGGCTTCGGGTCGATGCCGAGATATTCGATAAACTTGTTTGCGGTATAGCAGGCGGCGCGGGGCGACCAGTGGTGGTCCGTCGTGAAATACAGGAACTCGCCGTCCAGCAGCGGCTTCTCCAGAACGCGCTGCACGCTGACCGCATACACGCCGTCGTCGCTGAATTCGTTGATGACGTCCTCCACGTCCCCGCCCCAGCCGACGTATTTTTCATCGCGCAGGTAATCCGCAACGCCCGGGAACGGCGGATGCGCAAAGAACACGTGTCCGTCCTCCGGCAGCACGGCGCGGTACGCGTTGAATACGCGGATGATGCGCTGCATGTTCTCCTTCGGGAACGTATAGAGCCGCTCGACCGTGCCGTTCTTCCGCGTCAGCGTGAAATAGCACTCCGGCACGTCGTCCAGATTCTTCTCCGCGGTCGGTTCGGGCGTATCGATCGGCGCAGGCGTCTCCGAAACCGGCTCCGTCTCCTGCGGCGCTTCCTCCGTCTGCACAGGCGTCGGGGCGGGCGTTTGCGTCGGGATCGGCGTCGGCGCTTCGGTCGGCGCGTCCTCCGGCTCCTCCGCGCGTTCGTTTCCGAGCTTCGCAAGCTCGTTGTACAGCTTTTCCTGCTCCGCGGCGTCGTCCGCTTCCCCCTCGATCGAAAGCGCGCGCATGACGCGGTCCGTGCCCTCGATGATGCGGTCCCGGTCGATCATGTTGTCGGAAAGATACTCCTCCAGACCGCCCATGAAGCTGCCGTCCTTCACGCCGGAGAGGGACAGCTCCGGGAATCCCGCGAGCATGCGGTTCTCATTTTGCGACGGATGCGGCGTTTTCTCCCCGAAAAGCAGCAGCAGTACGCCCAGCCCTCCGAAAAGGACCAGCAGACCGAAGATCAGACAGACGGAAAACTTGTTTTTCATAGCGTTCAGAACCGGAAGTAGATAAAGGGGTTATAGCTCTGCTGCACCAGAAACAGCAGCGAAACGAATCCGATCAGCACGGAAACGACCGTGCCGAGCACATCAAAGAGCCGCGGCGCGCGCGCCGTCAGCCGCTTGATCAGCGGGACCACAGGCGTTGCCGCAACGAGCGCCGCCGGAAGGAACAGCGCGTATTTTTTGAGCGCACCGACGGTCTGCGGGTCGATCCAGCCCGCGCTTCCGCCGCCGAACATCGCCGCGAGGTGCGCGCCCATCAGAGACATATCGTTGTTGTAGAAGACGGCGAGCCCGATCAGGATCAGAGCCGTCGTCAGCAGGAACCGGAGCGCCTTCGGGATCTTGCCGAGGAACTTGTCGAGCCCCTTGTCCAGCACCAGGATCACGAACCAGTAAACTCCCCACAGCACGTAATTCCACGAAGCCCCGTGCCACAGTCCCGTCAGCGCCCAGACGATCAACAGGTTCAGGATCCGCCGCACCCGTCCGCAGCGGCTGCCGCCGAGCGGAATGTACACGTATTCGCGGAAGAAGCTGCCGAGCGAGATGTGCCAGCGCCGCCAGAAATCCGTCGGCGTGACCGAACAGTACGGGTAGCGGAAGTTCTCCTTGTAGGAGAAGCCGAGCACCTGCCCGAGCCCGATCGCCATGTCGGAATAGGCGGAAAAGTCAAAGTACAGCTGCAGCGCGTAGAGCATCGAGCCGAGCCACGCCGCCGTGACGGACTGCGCCGCCGCCCCCTCCGGCAGAACGGCAAGCAGGAAGCTCCCGCACGGATTGGCGAGCAGCACCTTTTTGCCGAGACCGACAAAGAAGCGGCGCATGCCTTCCGTAAAATCGTCTGCGGAGACCGTGCGCGCGTCGAGCGCGCCGTACACGTCCCCGTACTGCACGATCGGACCCGCGATCAGCTGCGGGAAGCAGCTCACGTACAGCAGAAGCTTCCAGAAATTCCGCTGCAGCGGGACCTTTTTCCGGTAAACGTCGATCGTGTAGGTCAAAATCTGAAAGGTGTAAAACGAAATGCCGATGGGCAGCCGCGGCGCGGAAAACGTCATCGGAACGGAAAGGATCGAGCAGACGGTCGAAACGAAGAGCCCGGAATACTTGAAATAGAAGAGCCCCGCGAGCGAAACGGCGACGCCGACGCCGAGCCACAGCTTTTTCAGCGCGGCAGAAGCCGCCTTCTCCATCGCGAGCGCGCAAAGGAAATTGATCAGTGTGGTGAGAACGAGCAGCAGCACCATGACCGGCTCGCCCCACGCATAAAAGATCAGCGAAAAGACGACAAGAATGCCGTTGCGCCAGCGGATGCTGCGGCTTACAAAATACAGCCCCAGCAGCAGCGGCAGAAACAGCAACAGAAATGTCAGCCCCGAAAATACCACAGAAAGCCCCTCTGTCCGAAAGATACTACAGTATACCATTTTTGCGCGATACTGTCAATTCGGCGGGACGCGGAATCGCTCCTCTGTCAGACCGCGCAGGATCGGCACGACCCGTCCTGTTTCGGGATCCGTCTCCGAAAGGCGGATCGACGCGGCGTGCGTGAATGCCGGTCCCGAAGTCTGACCGTGACATTGCAATTTGAAGCGCCCTATTATGCTATTATGATACCGTCTTTTGACACGGTTCCTTTGGGAGATTCTGGGGCCGCGTTTGCGGAGAGGGAAAGAAAATGAAAAACATCGAATTGCTGCAGGCGACCGGAATCAGGGATATCCGCATCGTCAGCTATCAGCTGAAGGACGACGCGCGGATGCGGGAAGCTTTTCCGGATACGGCGCTGTACGTTGTGTCAAACGGTCTGCTGATCCCGCGCGTAAAAAAAGAAATCCTCGACGCCATCCGGGAGAGCAATGCCGTCGTGTATATTTCCTATGATCCCCCGACCGTCAAAATGACCGATCGGATCAAAGCGGCTTGACGAAAGCAAGGTCCGGTATCGATTCTCCGGACCGATCCGGTATTTCCGGTATGAGGTGGGAGAAACGCCGGGCAACGGAGCATGCAATTATCGCCATTGTCCGTTTATTCACTGCCATATTCTGGGCGACGACGGCAGGCTGTTCCAATGCGATCCTCCTATGGCGTATCAAAAGAACATGGCGCGCCTGCACGTGAAAAGAGAGGTCGACGAGGATTGCCGGACGGATCTTTACGGCGCGAAGGACGGATACGAACTCATGAAGAGACTGCATCGGCAGATCCCGTTCTGCAAGTACTGTCTTACCCGAAAGAAGATCATGTTCCCGTGGCAAGGCAATTATACGCAGGAACTGACGGACGCAGAAATGGGCGTACCCGGACGGAAACAGAAATAACCGCACACAGCCATACGGATTACGGTTCCCCGCCATCGTTGACCCGGCGTCACATACCCGGTAACCGCCGCGCCGGGTCGTGCCGTTTTTGTACTCCCGCGCGCCGATCTTTTTCGTCGGATCTTCCCTGTATGCATTCCGGTCCCGATCATCCGTGCGGTGCAGGCTGCCGGAAACGGTTCACCCTGCGTTTTTGCGCGCTGTCCTGAGGATCCTCAGCGCCGTGTTTCTCAAGACGGCGTATACCGCATCCGGGAAAGGAAGATTCCGAAACAGCAGCGCCGCTTTCTCTCGAATCGACATCTCCTTTGTAAACGTCTGGTTGATCAGCTTCCGCTTGATACGAATGATCCGCCGCTTCAGCTTCTTTTGGTCATAGATCTTTCGCTGAGAATTCGCGGCAAGTATTCTGTCGTACCACCCGACGATCTGCGGCGTGAGCGTTGCGTCGCGATAATAACCGGTCGAATAACGGTAATGCATATCCGATTCTTCATCCGTCACGTCCCCCAGCAGCTGCGTCAAAAGCTTTCGCTGGGTCATTTTATCACACATGATCTGGCTTTGCCTGTGCGCTTTTGAAATCTGCCCGGCATGCACCCGATAAAGCCCCAGCACCTCCGGCAATACGCATATATCCCCATATCGGCTGATCGTCATCCACATCCCGTAGTCCTGCGCGTAGATCAGCTGTTCATCGTACTGAATGTGATATTGATCCAGTTTCTCACGATCAAAGAACGCGGTGGAATGGACCGGTCCGGGATTGGCAAACAGCATCCTCACCCGATAACGCTCCATATCCTCCATACCGCGCCTGAGCGCAAACGTCCGCCTGCCGATCTTCGCCGTCTTCGTCCCGCATGCGATCGCGTTCGGATGACTTTTCATACATGCAAGCTGTTTTTCAAAGCGTTTGGGCAGGGAGACGTCGTCGCCGTCCATGCGGGCGATGTATTTCCCTCTTGCTTCGCGAAAACCGATATTCAGGGATTTGGTAATCCCGATATTCGTTTCGTTTCGAATGATCCGAATACGACGGTCCGTCAGCCCTTCCAGATATTGACGGGATTCATCCGTGGTGCCGTCGTCAACGATAATGAACTCAAAATCCCGAAAGGTCTGACGCAGGATGCTTTCTACCGCCTCCTTCAAAAAGGAAACGGGGGTATTGTATGTCGGCATCACGACGCTGATGGTTACCATGCTTCAATCCTCATCAATCAAACGGTGTCTTATACCTTGAAATCAGGTCCCGCTTCACAGCAAAGGGGAAACGCCCTCTGTTCCTTATGCTTTCCTGGATATTCCCTTTAGCCGTCTTTTCAGCCGTTCAAACCGTTCCTGACCCAGCACTCTGCTTATGATCCATCGAATTCTCTTTCGCCGAAGCTGCTTCTTCGAAAACCAGCTTGCGGCAAACCAGTGGATCGAAACGGTCTGCCCGGTTTTTTTCATACATCCGGTTTTATAATCCAACGGTGAAAAATATTCCTTCGGGTAGATATGAACGCTCCCGTTCAGATACTGCTCGGAACCGTCCGGTCTGAGCCCGTATTTTTGAAATACCGGCAAGTCTCTTGACGGACACGGCGTCTCGTTCATGCTTCCGTCTTCCAACAGAAACGGGATACCCTCATAGCCTTTCATCAGATCCAAAAGCAACGCGTTCCCTTTTTCCGCGCCAAACCCAAGACCGGTGGCAACGTTGCGCATATTCTGAAAACCGAAATAAGCAGTATTCCGAAGAAGGTCGTCCATGTTTCTGATCACTTCCACATCCGTGTCGAGATAGATCCCTCCGTGATCGTATATCACTTTCAGACGGATATAATCGGTCGCGTAAGCCCATTTTTTCGCTTCGATCGCCTGTTTCACGAAAAGCGGCGCCGTCGAAAGATCATAATTATCCTCGTTCCATTCAATGATCTCATAGTCCGGACAGTATTTTGTCCAGCTTCTGATACACTTTCGCACCAGCCCGGGCTTGTCTCCGCGACCGAACCAGCAATAATGAATTCTCTTTGGGATCATATTTCCTCACTTACTGCTTTGCAAAGAGCGCCGTCATGCTTTTGCTCTGAGCAGATGCAGACCTTTCACGGCGTCGTATCGTGACGGTTTTACTTCGGCATTCTCCTTTTCCCGATCGGACAGCCGCAAAGCAAGCTTTCTTCAGCCGCCCGCAAGTCCCCCGCATGGGACTGTCGCGAAATACCGATCCTCCCCCATGCTTGCACGATAAAACAGCATCTTATATATCATACATCGTATTCACGCAGCTTGTCAATGCGCATCGTCCGCCGCCGGATCGACCTCTCTGCGGGAGCCAAAGCTCCCGAAACGACCGCGGCTTTGCCGCCTATGTGCACTGCGTTCAAATCTTGCACGCAGAGCGTGCAATAAAAGATCTGCCCCGCCCAACGGCGGAGCAGATCTTTTGTGGCGTGCCCGACACGATACGGCGCTGCTTCTGATTGCCAAAACATAGGAAGCAGCGCCGAGCAGGCGGCTTTGCCGCCTATGTGCACTACGTTCAAATCTTGCACGCAGAGCGTGCAATAAAAGATCTGCCCCGCCCAACGGCGGAGCAGATCTTTTGTGGCGTGCCCGACACGATTTGAACGTGCGGCCTTCAGAGTCGGAGTGGCGGACCAATATGTCTGAAAACCTCAGTAAATTAGGCAAAAATGCCGAAATTCAGGGCTTTTCCTCGCAACTTGAAATGTTCAATACATGTCAGTCAGTGCAGGTTCCGGCTGCAATAACAATCTAATGTGTAGTCGAATTGTAGTCAAGTGAACGCTTTCGAATCGAGGAACGATTAGAGGGGGCATTCTGTGTCTGCCGGCCTTATTTCATTCCCACGCAAAATTATCTTTTCCTGCTCCAAGCTCAAAATGGTATTTCACAAGGCCGGTATCCACCCCGG
>CADAPG010000046.1 GCA_902789675.1 uncultured Eubacteriales bacterium | reverse complement strand
TTTTAGCTCTGTTTTAGATAGCTCGCATCTTTCGGTTCATACGGTACGGAAATGAAGTCCTTCTTTTGGTGGTACAAGCAGCATACTGTTTCGACGTGCTGCGTGTGCGGGAACATGTCGACCGGCTGGACGTGCTCAATCCAAAAGCCTGAGGTCGAAAGGATTTTCGCGTCGCGCGCAAGCGTTGCCGGATTGCAGGACACATAGACGACGCGATCAACGCCGCTTTCCGCGATCGCAGAGAGGACCTGCTCCTCGCAGCCCTTTCGCGGCGGGTCGATCACGATTGCGTCGGGACGCATGCCTTTTCGGACAAGCTCCGGAAGCACATCCTCGGCAAGCCCGCAAAGAAACTCTGCGTTGCTGATGCCGTTACTCTCGGCGTTCTTTTTCGCGTCTTCGATTGCCTCCGGGACGCATTCGATGCCGATCACTTTGCCCGCGTGCTTTGCGATCGCAAGCGAGATCGTACCGATCCCGCAGTAAACGTCCGCGATCGTTTGATCCAGTTTGGGATCCAGTAAACGGATCGCGGTATCGTACAGCTTTCTTGTCTGCTCCGGATTGACCTGCAGAAAGCTCTGCGGGCTGACAGCAAAGCGAAGGTCTCCCTGCTGTTCCGTGACTTGCGGTTTGCCTTTCAGCAGTGTGAATCGATCGCCGAACAGGACGTTCGTGTTCCGATCGTTGCGATTGTGGTACAGCGATTCGACGTCAAGCATTTTGATGAGCGAATCCTTTGCCGGAAGCTCGCCTTTCGTTACAACGGCGACCATGCGTTCGCCCGTCGCCGTCACGCGGATCACGCAGGCGCGTAAGTACCCCTTCCCCGTCGTTTCGTCATAGACGCGGACATGGTTGCGGTTCGCCCATTCGGTCACAGTCCTTGCAAGCGCCGTGATGCGCGCGTCCTCGATCGGACAGTCAAAGAGCGGGATCAGCCGATGACTGCGCTCCGCATAGAAGCCGAACACTGCGGTTCTGTCAATCATTCCGATCGGAAAGCTGCCCTTGTTGCGGTAACGCCGCGGATCGTCCATGCCGATCGTGGGCTGCACTTCAACGCCCCCAAACCCGCCGAGCCGTTCGAGACAGTCCTTCACAATCTGCGTTTTGGTCTTTAGCTGTTCCGCATAGTCCATATGCATGAGCGCGCAGCCGCCGCATTTTTCGTATGCTTCGCAGAGCGGCGTCACGCGGTGCGGAGACGGTTTCAGCAGGTCCGTGATCTTTGCAATGCAGTACTTTTTCTCGACCTTGATGATATGCGCTTTCACGGTCTCTCCGGGCAGCGCAAACGGAACGAAGAAAGCGACGCCTTCGGATCTTCCCACGCCCTGACCTTCGCTTGTTACGCCCGTGATTTCAAGCGTAAGCTCCTGATTTTTTTGAAACGGATTGACCTGCTTCATTTCAGTACAACATTCTCCTCACCGAATTCCGCCTTCAGCATTCGCAGAAGCGATTCGCTCGGGTTGACGCTCCAATCCTTCGGCGCGCCCTTTGCGATCTTTTTTGCCGTATCATAGAGCACCATCGCCGTTCCGCCCGGGAACGCATGCGTGATCCTGCGAACGCGCTTCTGCTGTTCCGCATCCATGTATGGGAGGCGAATATACAGCGTCTGCATGGCGTCTTTCAGCGACTTGACCGAATCGACGAGGATCGAATTTGCGCGGTCCTCGCGGATCGAGATCCGACCCGTGATCTCCACCACGTTTTCGTCATAGAACTGCGCCGAGCATGCCTGCAGCACCTTCGGAAACAGCATCAATTCGACCGTGCCGGAGTGTCCCTCCAGAACGCCGAGACCGATGAGCCCGTTGCCGCTTTTGGTCGGTCGCTGCTTGCACTGACTCAGCATGCCGCCCACGATCACGCTTGCTTCATCTGTGATCTCCCCGGTCCCGTCCGCCTCCGCCAGCTGCGCGACGGTATACGGCAGGCGCGCGAGAGCCGTTCCGAACGCATCGAGCGGATGTCCGGACAGATACAGCCCCGTCGCTTCACGCTCCATGGCGAGGAGCTGCGCATGCGGCACCTCCGGAAGATTCGGGATCTGCAGCACGGACTGTGCCGCAATGTCTGCCCCGCCGTCCAGATCGAACAGTGAAAGCTGCCCGGACTCCCTTGTCTTCTGCGCTTTCTGCGCAGCATCCAGCGCCTGTGCATACACGCCGAGCAGACTGTTTCTCGTGTAGCCCATCTCGTCGAAGCAGCCGGCAGAGATCAATCCTTCCAGCATGCGCTTATTGAGACCGTGCGTGCGGTTCACAAAATCCTCGAAGTTTTTGAACGGACCGTTTTCTTTCCGATCGCGCACAACATCGCGCATGACGTTTTCGGACACATTGCGTACGGAGGAAAGCCCGAACCGGATCGCATTGTTTTCCACGTTGAACAGCGCCATGGACTTGTTTACGTCCGGCGGCAGGATCCGGATCCCGAGTTTGCGTGCCGAATAGACATACGCCGCAACGCTGTCCGTATTCTGCCGGTAGCCGTTGATCGTTGCGGCAAACAGCTCGGTCGGATAATAGTGTTTCAGATACGCCGTCCGATACGCCACGACCGCGTAGCATGCCGCATGCGCCTTGTTAAACGCATAGGACGCGAAGTCCATCATCTCGTCGAAGATGTGATTTGCAACGTCCTCCGGTACGCCGCGCTTGATCGCGCCGTCGACGCCGTCCGTGCCGTAAACGAAGAACGTCCGTTCCTTTGCCATGACGTCGTGCTTCTTTTTGGACATGGCACGGCGGACAAGATCGCTGCGTCCGTAGCTGTAACCCGCAAGCGAACGCACGATCTCCATGACTTGCTCCTGATAGACCATGCACCCGTAGGTATTCTTCAGGATCGGCTCCATCAGCGGATGCGCGTATTCGATGTTGCCCTCGTGTTTACCGCGGATATAGCGCGGAATCTGCTCCATCGGACCCGGTCGGTACAGCGAAATGCCAGCGATCAGATCTTCAAAGCAGTCGGGACGAAGCTGCATCATGAACTGACGCATGCCGCCGGATTCAAGCTGGAACACGGCGTCCGTGTCGCCCGCCGCAATCATCTTCCAGACCTCCGGATCCTCGAAATCGTTCTTTGAGAAATCGGGAACCGGCTTCCCTTCCTGCCTGATAAAATCGAGCGTATCGCGAATGATGGTCAGGGTGCGAAGTCCCAGAAAGTCCATCTTAAGGAGCCCGAGCTCCTCGAGCGTCGTCATTGGGAACTGCGTGGTCAGCGCGCCGTCGTTGCTCGTCAGCGGAACGACCGTGTTCAGCGGCACGCCGGAGATCACGACGCCCGCAGCGTGCGTGGAGCTGTGCCGCGGAAGTCCTTCGAGCTTCATCGAAAGATCGAGCACACGGCGCATGGTATCGTCGGAATCGTACAGCGCTTTCAGTTCCGCGTTCAGCTGGATCGCTTCCGAAAGCGTGATCTTCAGCACGTTCGGAATCAGCTTTGCAAGCTTGTCCGCATCGGCATACGGCACGCGCAGTACGCGGGCGACGTCGCGCACGACCGCTTTTGCCGCCATCGTTCCGAAGGTGATGATCTGCGCGACGTGTCCCTCGCCGTATTTTTCGCCGACATAATCGATGACTTCCTGTCGCCGCTCATAGCAGAAATCCACGTCGAAGTCCGGCATGGAAACGCGTTCCGGGTTCAGGAATCGTTCAAACAGCAGATTGTATTTCAGCGGATCGACGTCCGTGATATCCAGAAAATAGGCCGCAAGCGAAGCCGCGCCGCTGCCTCTGCCGGGACCGACCATGATCCCGTGCGTTTTGGCATAATGAATAAAGTCCCAAACGATCAGATAGTAATCGACGAATCCCATCCTCTCGACGACGGAAAGCTCGTATTCAAGACGATCGTGCGCTTCCTTGCCGGCGTTCGGCATCTTTCTCTGCATCCCCTCCGCGCAGAGCTTCCGGAGATAGACGTCGTTCGCCATCCCGTCCGGCGCTGTGAACTGCGGCAGACGGCGTACGCCGAACTGTATTTCCACATTGCACTTTTCGGCAATTTCAAGCGTATTGTCCAACGCATCCGGATCGTCCGGAAGCGCTTCCGCCATCTCGTCGCCCGACTTCAGATAGAACTCCTCTGTCTCCATCCGCATGCGATCGGTTTCATCCACAAACCGCTGCGTCTGAATACACAGAAGAACGTCCTGCGCGTCTGCGTCATCCTTCTTAACGTAATGGATATCGTTGGTTGCGACCGTCTTGATCCCGAGCGTCTTTGCAAGCGTTCTGAGCTTCGGAAGCACTTCAAGCTGTTCCGGGATCCCGTGGTTCTGCAGCTCGATATAGAAATCCTCTCCGAACATCGCATGCAGCCGCCCCGCGATCTCATATGCGCGCGCATCCTGCCCGCGCAAAAAGGACTGCGGAATATCGCCCGCAAGGCAGGCTGACAGGCAGATCAATCCTTCGTGATGCGCTTCCAGAAGATCATAATCGATTCTCGGTTTATAATAGAATCCGTGAATGAACGCTTCGGAGGAAAGAAACATCAGATTCCTGTAGCCGGTTTCGTTCTTGGCAAGCAGGATCAGATGCGCGGAATCGCGGTCGCGCGCGTCGCCCACTGCATCGTATCTGCCCTTTGCGACGTATGCTTCCATACCCAGAATGGGCTTGATCCCTTCCGCCTTGCACGCGCGGTAAAAGTCAATCACACCGTACATCACGCCGTGATCGGTGATCGCAAGCGCGGTCTGCCCGAGCTCCTTTGCACGTTTGCAAAGCTCCGGTATGCGCGCCGCGCCGTCAAGAAGGCTGTACTGCGTATGCACATGAAGATGAACGAACGGTTTCATAGCTGCCTCAATCCATATTTATACAAATACATCTTAACACAATCTCTCCCGAAACGCAAGAATGCGGTTCCTTTCTGACTGCATACAAAAAGGGCAAGCCGCAAGCTTGCCCATCTCCGATTTCTTCAGGATTCTTTTTGATAGATCAACGCGTCTTTGATCCTGTCAAGCCGAATCTTCTGCGCTGCAGCATATTCATAATCAAATAACGAATACTGCGCGTCGAGCCCGTCCAGATATTCAAAGATGCGTTCCATGCATCGATCCCGGGTTTCATCGTCCGTGCCTTCGACAAACCGAACGATATATACCGTTGAAGAGAGCGACGCCGAAAGCTGTTTGGTTATACGATACAGCGAATACAGATGTTCTCCGCAGGTCTCTTTTATAAACGCAAGCTCACGCTGCAGTTCATCCTCCGGCAGAACCGGCTCGCCGGAAAGCTTGTCTTTCGTACTGAGACTGTCCGCATCATTCACGCGATCGTCAATCTTCTTCTGCGCCAATTCGATGATGTACTGTCGATAGTCTTCCAGCTCTTTCTGCATGCCCATCATCAGGCAGAAATCGCCGATCTCATTGTTAGCCGGTTCCACAAAGTTCGGATTGGCTTCTGCAGCACGTTTGATAAATTCGATGCCGTTCGGATCATAGCGATTCAACAGGAGGCGACCTTTGACATAGTTGGTGTATGCGGCTTCGCTTTCACTTTCGGAAGCGTCAATCGCTTGTTCACAGACAAGAATTGCAAGATCTTCCCGTTCAAGTTTCAAACACGCTTCGATCACCGGACGCAGCTGCAGCGGCGAATGTGTTATCCCGCTGTCTGCTTCTGCAAGATATCGCTCGAGCTGTTCCGTCGGTTGAAGGTATTCCCTTAGACGGCGTTCGCCGAACGACTCCTCATTTTGTTCGACGAGTAATTCATCGTTGAAGCGCAGGAACTCCTTCTGCTCTTCACAGTACTTCGGATCCGGATCCCCGAATGTAATCTCATACTTTGGATCGTTCAACTGATGCAGACGCTGCGGAAGCGTCGGATGGGAATTGATCAGCGCGGGAAGCTGTTTCATCAGCAATTCCGACCAATACTGCTGACGCTTCGGGCACAAATTGCGGAACGTTTCAAATTCACGCGTAATAAAATCCTTTTGGATCTCTTCCGTTTCGTAAAACAAAACCCGATGTGTCGCTTCACGCTTCAGATACAGTCCAAGCATCTGCATCTTGACAAGCGCCGCCGCGCTTTCCGAAGTCTTCCCGTTTTGCATGGCAAAGCGATCCGCAAGAAGTTCCTGCTTTTCCGAAGAAATATGCTGAAACTCGATCAGCAGCTGCGACAAAACGGAGAGCGGTGCCAAGAACAGCACATCCGTCGGTTTCAGGACGACGCTCTTTTTCGACGGCTCGTGAAAGCGTTTCAGAATACCGTTTGATATGCGCACTGTAAGTTTTCGATCATAAATAATATGCGCTTTTTCATGCAGCAAAACCTGTTTGAGTTCCTCACGGTTCATGAACGCGCCTGCCATTGCTCCGACGCCGACAACGACTCTTCCGCGGCTGCGTCTGACCGCAACGTTATCAATCAAAAAAAGACTGAGCAACGGCGGCTGCTTCTCATCCGAAAAAACCTCGTCCAGCGTCTGATACATCAGCGGAAAACGCTCCCGCGGCAGAATGTCCGAAACGACGTCCGTCTTGTTCGGCTGTGCAAAGGAGATCAATGTCGCCGAAATGCCCCACAACGTAAATACGGAAATCAACGTGCACGGAATGCAGACGATCAGATTGGTTTCGTCGGCTCCTGAAAAGAACAGAGTCGCGACGGCTGCTGCAATACACAGAAAGATCCATACAAAGCATCCGATCACGGAGAGGGCCAGTGTCGTACGAAGTCCCTTTTCTCCCCTGTCGACGCGCTTTTTCTTCTGCAGCAAGCGATCCCGCATATCCTTCAGACGGATGTTGTTATATTTGTGCCATCTGCGGAAGACCGTAATCGCCGAGACCGCATAGAGCAGTAGCTGCACGCCGAGTGATATCCACGCATAAACCGGATTTAAGCCCGGAATGAAACGCATTCCGAGCCTGAACAGAAGATTTCCGATCACGATCGCAACTGCGAGCGGAACAAGCCATGCAAATATGCGAATCGAGTGCTGTGCTTTCTTTTGCGTATTCTGTGCTTCCAAATCCTACTCCTGTTGATGCAGCATATCCGAAACAAGATATTCCATAGAAAACAGACCGTTCTCCTTTGTCAGCAAATACTGCGCCGCTTTCAGCGCGCCTGCGGCAAAGACCTGTTTGGAATACGCCTCATGACGGATCGCGATCTCCTCGTCTTCTCCGAGGAACCGAACCTCGTGCTGACCGACGATCGTTCCGCCGCGTACGCTGTGGAAACCGATCTCGCCCGGTTCCCTGCGGCGATCCTTTTCGCTGCGTCCGTATACGTACGGATGCGAAACGCCGTCCGCTTCCGTGATCGCGTCAGCAAGCATCAATGCCGTTCCGCTCGGCGCGTCTTTCTTGCGGTTGTGGTGCGTTTCGATGATCTCTATATCGAACGCGTCGCCGAGCGTCAGCCTTGCCTGTTTCAGCAGCACGCGCATCAGATTGACGCCGAGAGACATGTTTCCGGAACGGAAAACCGGGATCGTCCTGCTCGCTTCGCCGATCTTCCGAATCAATTCATCGGAAAGCGCCGTCGTGCAGATGACCGCCGGGATCCGTTGTTTGAGACAGAATGCAAGGATCTCCTCCGTCGCCTTCGGAACGGAAAAGTCGATCACGACGTCGACCGGGATATTGATCTCCTCTGCGGATGAAAACACCGGAAACGGAACAGATTCCTTCATAAACGGATCGACGCCAGCGACGATTTCAAAGTCGTGATCGTCCTTCTTCACAGCTCTCAAAAGCGCGGCGCCCATCTGTCCGCCGATTCCGTTGATCAATAGACGTTTCACGTTCTTTTCCTCACAGCATGCCGTAATCGCGCAGCGTGTTCTCCATCAGCTCATAATGCTCGAGCGACGGCTTCACCAAAGGCAGACGAACTTCCGGATCGCACAGTTTCAAAAGTCCCATCATCGTCTTGATCGGAATCGGATTGACCTCGCAGAACGCCGCCTGCTGCAGCGGAAGCAGAGCAAGCTGCAATCTGCGCGCCTCCTCCACGTCGCCGTCGAAATATGCTTTGCACATCATGTGCATCGCTTCCGGATGGATGTTTGCGATCGTCGAGATCACGCCCTTGCCGCCGATCGAAAGGATCGGAACGACCTGATCGTCGTTGCCGGAATAGATATCGCATTCGGGGCAGATCGCCGCGAGCTTGGTGATCTGGCTAATATCGCCGCTCGCTTCCTTGATGCCGACGATGTTCTCGCAGGAACGGACGAGCTTGGCGACGGTTTCGGGTTTGATGTTCAGTCCGGTACGGGAAGGAACGTTATAGACGATGATCGGCAGCCGCACCTGCTCTGCAATGGAGCTGTAATGCGCCAAAAGCCCTTCCTGCGTGGTCTTGTTGTAGAACGGCGTGACGATCAGAAGTCCGTCCGCGCCGACGGCTTCGGCAAAGCGGCTCTTCTGGATCGCGTCCTCCGTGTTGTTGCTGCCCGTTCCGACGATGACCGGAATGCGGTTGGAAACGCGTTCGACGACGAACCGGATCACTTCCTCGCGTTCATCCTCCATCATGGTCGCCGCTTCGCCGGTGGTGCCGAGCGCAACGATCGCGTCGGAACCGGCTGCGATCTGCAGCTCAATCAGTCTGGTCAATGCGGTATAGTCGATTGTGCCGTCATGGAACGGCGTGATCAGTGCAACAGCGGAACCGGTAAAAATACTCATTTGTTTTCCCCCTTTATCAATAGCTCCATGATCTGAACCGCATTCAGCGCGGCTCCTTTGCGGATGTTATCCGCAACGCACCAGAAATTCAATCCGTTCTCGACGGATTCATCACGCCGTATACGACCAACGTATACGGGATCGGTTCCGGCTGCCTCAATCGGCATCGGATAGACATTGTTCTTCGGATCGTCGCGTACGATGATCCCCTCCGCGTTTTCGAACAGACGGAATATTTCGGCAAGTTCATACGGACGCTCAAATTCAACGTTGATGCTTTCACTGTGTCCGTGATAGACCGGAACGCGCACGCAGGTCGCGCTGACCCGAAGATCGGGACGACTCATGATCTTCCGCGTTTCGTCGATCATTTTCTGTTCTTCTTTGGTGTTTCCGTTCTCCAGGAATACGTCGATGTGCGGAATGCAGTTCCCTGCGATCGGATGCGGGAACTTCTTCGGCAGCGCGCCGCAAAGCCCGTCCTCGAGGTCCTGATACCCCTTTTGTCCCGCGCCGGAAACCGCCTGATACGTCGAATACACGATTCGTCTGATCCGAAATGCGTCGTCCAGAACCTTCAGCGGAACGACCGCCTGGATCGTAGAACAGTTCGGGTTTGCGACGATTCCCTTCGGAATGCTCTTAAGCGCTTCCGGATTGACCTCCGGCACAACGAGCGGGACCTCCGGATCCATACGCCACTGGCTGGAATTGTCGATCACGATTGCGCCGGCTTCAGCGGCAAGCGGCGCATACTTTGCGCTGATTGCGCCGCCCGCGGAAAACAGCGCATAGGAAAATCCCTTCCCTTTGAAGCTGTCCTCATTGAGTTCGTGCACTTCCTGCTGTGTTCCGAAAAACGGCAGGCAGGAACCTGCGCTGCGCGCGGATGCAAACAGCTCGTAATCCGCTTCGATCCCATGCTCCTCCAGTACTTTGAGGAACATTCTGCCAACCATGCCGGTCGCGCCGACGACCGCTATTCTGCGTTTCTCCATTCGGAATACGCCTCCTTCATTTCTGTCGAATAGTATATCATTTTCGATAAAAATTGTCAATTCGGGACCCAATCGGAGGTTTTGATCTCCTGAGTTTTAAATGCGTATGCAATGCTTTCCGCAAAATATCGCATTGACGCCTTTGCCTGCGCAAGCGTATTCGCGTTGTGTCCGACTTCCACGAGGATACAGTTCGGCGCAACATGCTGGTTGTACCGTCCGGGCTTGATCCGTACCGGTCTGCAAAGCTTCGGTGCAATTCCGTTCAGATGATCCGTGATCCGCTCGGCAAATGCAATGTTCGAATCATAATAGGGTTTATCCGAATACTTCTCTCCCTTGCCGACGACAAGCATCAGCCGTGCCGTCTCCGTTCCGTCGACCGTCAGATAATCGCACGGTGCGTTGTCCGTCTGATACGCGTCCCGATGCAGGTCGATGAACAGCACGATCGAGGGATACTCGCTGTGATACCGTTCCATTGTAAGTAGGCTGCGTTCATAAGCGGTCGCAAGCTTCGGCGGCTCGTGATCGGTCGTATCGTGAATGACCGTAAATCCGTAATCCCGTTCCAAGATCCCTTTCAATGTTTCTCCGACGGCAACGACGTTCTGTGTCGGATCCGTCGTCCTCCATCTGGAGGATTCCCGATATACATCCTGTTCGGTCTGGGTATAAGCTTCGGTTGTATGCGTATGGTAGATGAGGATCGTCGGCTTGTCCGAGCGAAGCGAATCAATGGGCTGCAGATGTGTTACGGCCGCCGAAATACCGACCGGTTCTTCCTGTGGTATGGAGATCTGTTCGGCAAACGCCAAAGCAGCCGGTTCGGCTTCCTCTGCCGAGGCGATGGCGGCAGGTCGGAACAGATATGCCGCAAAGCCTGCCGCAAGCATCCACGATGCCGTCAACAGGATCCATGCAAGCGCAGACGGCGTTTGGATGCGTTTGACGGCTTTTCTTTGATGATGACGATGTCTTTTCATACTGCACCTCCGCTATACGGTATGCGGCGGTACAGCTATTTATCTCAATAATTTTTCAAGTTCCGGATAGCTGTCACCGAACAGCATCAGATTGATCGCATCGGACAGCACGCGGGAAAGGTCCTTGATCAGCGCGTCGATATCCTTCGGCGCAACGATCAGATCCTTTCGCAATCCCCCGTTCGTGTGTGATGTGCCGCTTTCCTTTGCGATTGTTTCTGCACTCACGACGGTCGGCACGCCAAGCGCAATGACCGGGACTTTTAAAAGCCTTCCGGTCAGCATCGTGCGAAAATTGCCGACGCCGGATCCCGGCGCGATCCCGCTGTCGTTGCATTGGATCACGCAGCCGATGTGTTCCACGCTTGCCGCCGCCAGAGAATCCACAAGGATGACGATATCCGGTTTGATCCGATCCGTCAGCGCGGAAACGACCTCCGCCGTCTCCATGCCGGTCACGCCGAGAACATTGGCACAAAAGGAACACGTTTCTGCGGTGCCGCGCGGCAGCAGCTCTGGCAAGTGTTTATGGATATGCCTTGTAACGAGCACATATTCCGCCGTTTTTGTCCCGAGCGCGTCCGCCGTTACAAAGCGGTTGCCGAGTCCGACGATCATAGCATGAGACGCGTTCTTTGCAAGCGCGCGAAGCTCACCGGACAATGCTTTTGCGATGCATGCCCGACGGTCCCGATCCATAAAGTCCATAGGATCGGCTTTCAGCGTTACATATCTTCCGATCGGTTTGTCGAGGATCTCCGACGCGGAACGGTCCGTAACGTCGATCCGCGTGATGATCAATCCGTCCTTTTCCTCCGTTTCTTCCGAAACGCCCGGGAGATTTCTTGCCTTCGTTTTCGATTCCATTGCCAAATCGGTCCGCATATATTCCTCCAGACAGCAAAAGACTCGGTCCTTCGACCGAGCTTAGTTTGCGCGTTTATCAAAGCATAATGCAGATCATTCCGCTGCATCCGTCGTTCGCGATCTTCTGCAGCGCATCGTGCAGCTTCCCCTGCACCTGTTCGTTCATGTTCGTTCCCTTTCCCTGCATTCCGTCCGAGATCAGCTCATACAGGGATTTCCCGAACAGATTTGTATTCAGATAATCATCCCCCTCTCCGTTTTCATTCAGATATGCCATAAAGTCCTTGCTCTGCTGTTCCGTGCCGATCAGCGGTTCGATATCGTTCTCGATGTCAACGCGGATCAGGTGCAGCCCGCTCGCCTTTGCGTGCAGACGTACGCCGTATTTCGCACCGTTCCGGAACAGCTCCGGCTCGGAGATCTCGATCTTATCGGGATCCGGTTCAACGATCCCGTAACCGGTCTGCATTGCTTTATCGAGCGCCGCGGAAAGCCTGTCATACGCTTTCTTTGCCGTAACGAATCCGTTGACGGCGCTCATCAGCTCATAGTCGTTCCGTATCGTCATGCCGCACGCGTCGCTGAGGATCGAGTAGAATACCCCCTCGTTCGGATGCAGCCCGAGGCTTGCTCTGCCGGTTCCGAGCGAAACATGCTGTACCTCCGCCGACTGGAACAGATCCATGCCCGAAAACGCCTCTGCGATCCTTTGCACGTCACGAACGCAATGTACTTCGTGCACGCAGCCGGACAGCGTCTCGATCATCTGCTTCAGAACCGGATGTTCCGAAGGCAGCGCGCGAAGGAACGACGGTCCGTTCAGCTCGATCATCTTCAGAGGGAACGCAAAGAGCACCTCGGACAGCAGGTTTGTCAAAGCCCTCTCCGAAAGATGCAGCAGATCGACGATCATCGGACGGATCCCGTACTGTTCCTCGATCTCCTCCGCGGCATGCATCGCGGGATCGCCGTTCGGGTCGGCGGAATTCAGCAGCACAATAAACGGCTTCCCCGTCTCGCGCACAGCCTCCATACATTTCTGCTCCGCATCAAGATAGTTTTCCCGCGGGATCTCCGTGATCGTACCGTCGGTAAGCACAACGATCCCAACGGTCGCATGATCCGTAATGACCTTGCGCGTACCGATCTCCGCCGCCTGTTCGAACGGGATATCCTCGTCAAACCACGGCGTCGTGACCATGCGTGGTACGCCTTCCTCCTCCGATCCGATCGCTCCCGGAACGATATATCCGACGCAGTCGACAAGCCGCATCCGCGCCGTCGACGTTTCGTCGAGACGTACTTCCGCCGCTTCCTCCGGAATGAACTTCGGCTGCGTCGTCATGATGCTCTTGCCGTTTCCGCTCTGCGGAAGCTCGTCGATCAGCCTTTGCCGCTGGAATTCGTTTTCGATATTCGGCACCATCAGAAGCTCCGCAAAGCGCTTGATGAACGTCGATTTGCCCGTGCGCACGGGACCGATCACGCCGAAATAGATATCGCCCTGCGTGCGTTCCATCATATCGTGATAAAGAGCTGTTCTGTCCATAGAAACCTCCCGATTCTCCTTTTGGTTTACCTTATGCGGGTGAAATCCGACATATTCTTTGAACTGTGATATGGACAAAACCTGTTAAATCATGTAAGATTGAATTATGAATAAGATCAAACGCTTTGCGCGGTATTACAAACCGCATCTCGGTCTCTTTATGCTCGACATCGGCTGCGCGACGCTCGTCGCCGCGGTCGACGTCGCGTTCCCGCTGCTGACAAACTATCTGCTGAAAAAACTGTTCCCGCAGATCGAACAGACGGGCTCCGCACATCTTGTCACGCTGTTTGCGGTCCTGATCGGCGCGATCTTTGCAGCGTATATTGTCCGCGCGATCATGCTGTTCATCGTCAATTATTGGGGACACCTGTTCGGCGTGCGTGTGGAAGCCGACATGCGCCGCGATATCTTCCGGCATATTCAGACGCTGCCGTTCAGCTTTTACGACAAGATCCGCACCGGCAAGCTCCTGTCCCGCGCGACAACGGACCTTTTCGAGATCTCCGAGCTTGCGCACCACGGACCGGAGGACCTTCTGATCTCATCACTGACGGTCATCGGCGCGTTTATCGCCATGTTCTTTATCGAATGGCGGATCGCGCTTGCGATGCTCCTTCTCATGCCGTTCTGCATCTGGTTCGTGATGAAAGCCCGATTCTCGATGAAATCGACGAGCAAATCCGTCAAGGAACAGACCGCCAACATCAATGCAGGCATCGAATCCTCCATCTCCGGCGCGCGTGTGGCAAAGGCGTTCGCGAATGAAACGTACGAGATCGAAAAGTTCGAAGAAGGCAACCGTGCGTTTCTCCACGCAAAGGATCGGTTTTATAAAGCGATGGCGCTGTTCAACAGCGGCACGGAATTCTTTATCGCGCTGTTCAACGTGATCGTTCTGCTGGTGGGCGGCATTCTGATCATCAAAAAAGCCGGCTTCAGCTCCATTACATTCATCACCTTTATGCTCTACGTTTCGGCGTTTACGTCGCCGCTCAAGCGCTTTGCAAGCTTCTTTGAGCAGTATATGATGGGCATGGCGGGCTTCACGCGCTTCTTGGAAATCCTCGATACCAAGAGCGATATCGTCGACCGGGAAGGCGCGATCGATATCGATCATGTCGAGGGCAAAATTGAATTCGAAGACGTCGGATTCAACTATGACGGCGGGCGGCAGGTCCTGTCCCACGTCAATCTGACGATCGAACCCGGCAAAAAGCTTGCGCTCGTCGGTCCGTCGGGCGGCGGCAAAACGACCATGTGTCACCTTCTGATGCGTTTTTACGACGTCAAGGAAGGCTCGATCAAGGTCGACGGCGTCGACGTCCGCGATTATACGCAGGACTCGCTGCGGCGTCATATCGGCATCGTGCAGCAGGACGTCTTCCTGTTTGCGGGGTCGATCCTCGAAAACATCCGCTACGGCAGGCTCGACGCAACCGACGAAGAGGTCGTGCAGGCGGCGATACGTGCCCATATCCACGAAGAAATCATGCGTTTTGCCGATCAGTATCAGACCGAGGTCGGTGAACGCGGCGTGAAACTGTCCGGCGGACAGAAGCAGCGCATTGCGATCGCTCGGCTGTTCCTCAAGAATCCGCCGATCCTGATCCTCGACGAAGCGACCTCCGCGCTCGATACCGTGACCGAATATGATATTCAGAAGAGCTTCGACGAGCTGTCCGAGGGCAGAACGACGCTGATCATTGCGCACCGCCTTTCCACCGTGCGCAACGCCGACGAAATCATCGTCATCGACAAGCAGGGCATTCGCGAGCGCGGTTCGCACGACGAGCTGGTTCAAAAGAACGGGCTGTATGCAACGTTCTATAAGACCACGCTGAAAGATTGATTATCATGTAATATATATCGACATTCGATAATTTCATATTGACATTCAACTGTTTTGTGGTAGAATAAGGGAAAAGGAGGTTCCTATGAAACGCTTTTCCCTTTTTCTTTCTTATCTGTTTTGTATTCTGGGTTTCCTTGCGACTTTGGGCATGGGCATTGTCTTCCCCTTCCTTGACCTTCAAACCTTGGCAAATGTTGCAAATGTCAAAGATCATGCACTGCTCTGTTATGTATTCTCCTATGCGATTGCAGCCCTTGTTATCTTTGCAGACGTCTGTCTTTTCCTGCTGCTTGAAAGTATCCGGAAATCACAATTCTTTACCGATTGCAGCGTAAGGCTGCTGCGGGCGATCTCCTGGTCTGCGATTGCTGCAGGCGTACTTGCCGTTCCGCTTTTCTTCTTCTTTTACCGTGTCATCTTTATTTCCTTCATTGGTCTGTTTTTAGGCGTTGTTCTGCGCGTCGTTGCCGATGTGATACATCGTGCAAACGAGATCAAAGAAGAAAACGACGCGACCATCTGAGGTACCGCTATG